>NZ_JBFUAG010000040.1:0-667 GCF_056406375.1 Rhodobacter sp. P1_C2 | reverse complement strand
GCAAAAAGTTCGAAACTTTCTGAGGCCCAATTTCGGGCCTTCATTCGGCTCGTCGCGGCTGATTTGACGGCCTCCCAGATCGCTCAGGTTTCGGGTCTGAACCGCAACACCGTCAACCGGTTTCTCGGCCTCCTGCGCCAGCGGATGGCCCTCTGGTGCGCCGAACAATCGCCCTTCTCGGGTGTGGTCGAGGCCGACGAAAGTTACTTCGGCCCGCGCCGCGTCAAGGGCATGACGGGGCGCGGCGCGGGTCGGAAAACCATCGTCTTCGGCATCTTCGAACGCGGCGGCCAGGTCTGGTGCCAGGTGGTCCCGGATGTCTCAATGCGTTCATTGCAAAGGGTAATCCTGGAAAGGGTGGAGCCGTCCTCCGTGATCAACACCGACCGGTGGCGCTCGTACAACCACCTCGGAGACTTCGGCTATGCCCATGTCCGCGTCGACCATGGCCGCGACGAATTCGTGCGTGGCGAAGTCCATATCAATGGCATCGAGGCCTTCTGGGGCTATGCCAAGACCCGCCTCGCCAGGTTCCGCGGCATCAGCCCCGCCACCTTTTCTCTGCACTTGAAGGAGTGCGAGTTCAGGTACAACAATCGGGGCGAGGATCTCACCCGGCTTCTCCTCGAAATCTGCCGGAAAAACCCCCTCTGCTAGTCAAGACCCT
>NZ_JBFUAG010000039.1:0-768 GCF_056406375.1 Rhodobacter sp. P1_C2 | reverse complement strand
CATGTAGATCATCACGATCCCACTGCCGTCCCAGAACAGAACCTTGATCCTGTCGCCACGCTTTGACCTGAACACCACCATTACCCCCGCCTTGGGCGCAAAGCCCAGCTCGGCATGCGCCATAGCGGCCAGCCCATCGTGTCCCTTGCGGAAGTCGACGGGCTTGGTCGCGATCACGATCCGAACCGACTGATCCGGGAAGATCACAGGGCCCTCTTCAACGCAGCCGCCAAGGCCGCTGCACGTTCCGGGCTGCAGTCTGGCGCGACATGCAGCACCGCACCGGCGATCTCGACCCGGATCACCGCGCAATCGGTCTTCACGATGTCAGGACCGGGCACAGCCACAGGCTCGACCACAAGCGGCACGAAACTGGGGGCACCATCGGCGGGCAGGACAAGCTTCCCCTTCTGGGCAAGACCACGCCACTGCGAAAGATGCCGGGCGATCAACCCATACTTCTCGGCCACATCACAAACACGCGCCCCGGGAGCCAGGCTCTCGGCCACAACCCGTGCCTTCAGATCATCCGGCCAACGCCGCCGCCCGGTTGGCCCATCCAGAACCTCGATGCGCGAAACTCCCTTGCGACTGGGAACCTCCATCCGGTGCTCATTTTGGTGTTCCACTGCCAAACTCCTGCAAACTCAGTTGCAGGGCGGCATGCCCGAAAGACCTTCGCCCCGGAACCACGGGGCCGTCGCACCGCTTACGCGGCATGCCCGAAAGACCTTCGCCCCGGAACCACGGGGCCGTCGCACCGCTTAC
>NZ_JBFUAG010000038.1:0-924 GCF_056406375.1 Rhodobacter sp. P1_C2 | reverse complement strand
CTTGCTGCCAAGGCATCCACCAAACGCCCTTTTCGCGCTTGATTTGATCCAGAAAGAGCAAGACCGCTGGTTCAAAGCGCTCACCCTCTCAAGACCAAAAACTTGTACTTCCCACCGTGCAACCCGAAGGTCGCACCGGTTAGTGTACTAGACTTGGAAACAGTATCGTTCTTGCCTCGTAAGGCAGATGCATCCCATACTCGGGCGCATCAAACGATACCGATGTTTTTCTCTCTATACGATGTCAATGTCGTCTGAAGATCAGACGATCAAACACATGGTTCATGTGCTTGATGATGTGATCTTCTTGCGGAGTATTGGTGGGTCGAGGAGGACTTGAACCTCCGACCTCACGCTTATCAGGCGTGCGCTCTAACCACCTGAGCTACCGACCCAATTCCTTGGTGGAGCCTATCGGGATCGAACCGATGACCTCCTGAATGCAAATCAGGCGCTCTCCCAGCTGAGCTAAGGCCCCGATGGGCACGGGCAGTGTGGATCAAAGGATCTTTCGAAGCGCAGACGCGCTTCATTCTAGCCACTGCCGTGGCCTTCTCCGCCTCAAAACAGTCCACTGGACTGTTTTGTGCTCGATTGCTCGAGCACCGGCTATGAAGGGATATGAGGACGGCCTGGCCGCGTTGTGAGACTATGACTAGTCTCTGCTAAGTGTGTCCTGTAGGTCGATTGCGAACAATCAACCTGGTGGGCACATCCTTAGAAAGGAGGTGATCCAGCCGCAGGTTCCCCTACGGCTACCTTGTTACGACTTCACCCCAGTCACTGAACCTACCGTGGTTGGCTGCCTCCTTTGCAGGTTGGCGCACCACCTTCGGGTAGATCCAATTCCCATGGTGTGACGGGCGGTGTGTACAAGGCCCGGGAACGTATTCACCGCGTCATGCTGTTACGCGATTACTAGCG
>NZ_JBFUAG010000037.1:0-1132 GCF_056406375.1 Rhodobacter sp. P1_C2 | reverse complement strand
GGTAGCAACTGTCTTTCAGGCTTTGGTTTGGGCGTAGTCTTTGCCTGTTTTGACCATTGCGTTGAGAATTGTCAGGAGTTTTCTTGCGCAGGCGATGATTGCGACCTTTGTCGGTTTTCCGGCAGCGGCGAGTCTTGCTCTGAAGGCCTTGATGTTCGGATCGTGGCGCGA
This sequence comes from Rhodobacter sp. P1_C2, assembly GCF_056406375.1. NCBI lineage: Bacteria > Pseudomonadati > Pseudomonadota > Alphaproteobacteria > Rhodobacterales > Rhodobacter > Rhodobacter sp. P1_C2. The sequence goes on along the minus strand of NZ_JBFUAG010000037.1, from coordinate 961 downwards.
GGCGATGAAGCCGGCCAGGTAGAGGCTGCGTCTGATGGCGGGTCGCCCGCCCCAGATGTGGCGCCTTCCGCGCAGGGTGCCTGAATCGCGGGCCTGGGGTGCCATCCCGGCCAGGGCCGCGATACGCCGGTGATCGAGTTGTCCAAGCTCTGGCAGGCGGGCGAGGATCACGGCAGCCAGCACAGGTCCGATCCCGGGGGCCGATCTCAAGCGGCGGCTGGCGCTGGCCAGGGCGTCCCGGCTTTCGATCAGGGCGGCAATTGCCTCATCCACATCGGCAAGATGCTTTCCCAACACGTTGAGAAGCATCGCAATTTCTGACGAGATCCAGGAATTGCGCGCCATGTGCGCGCGGTTTCTCTCCCGTCCGATCATGCCGATCAGATCATCCCGGCGCGCCACCAGTTCCGCGAGCCGGGCGCGATCCTCGTCCGCGGGCGGTGTCGGTTTCACGTCCAGGGCCCGGCCCATCCGGGCCAGGATCTCTGCATCGACCCGGTCCGTCTTGGCCAGCCGCCCGGTGGCCCGCGCAAATTCCCTGGCCTGGCGCGGGTTGACACGGGCATGCACGACAGCCGCCTCGACGAGCGCCGCGGTCAAGGCGCGCTCATAGCCGCCTGACGCCTCGAAGACGACGAAACAGCCCGAGGCCTCGCGGGCGAAGCGGGCAAGATCCTGTTCCGTATTGGCAATCCGGTCATGCCGACCGGAGCTGAGCGAGAAGGTGTCGAGCCAATCCTTCGAAACGTCGACACCGATGAAATCCTGTGGCAAAGTCATGGAGGCCTGTCCTTGATCTGCGGGGTCGTCTGTTGGCGCAGCGCCCCAGGCAACTGTTCAGGTTTGAACGCGTAAAAGCAGACGAGCCCCAAGCTACCGAACGGGCTCACGCACCCAAGGATGGAACGGGGTCTCGTCTGCAACCTCCATTATCGCAGATCGCGAAGAGACAAGGATGGGC
>NZ_JBFUAG010000036.1:0-1352 GCF_056406375.1 Rhodobacter sp. P1_C2 | reverse complement strand
CTCTGTCGTCTTTCGGCGATGGTTTTTGCGATGGTGTAGCTGCTGTGCATCTCGGGTCCGCCTTCGCGGCCGATGCCGCTGTCGCGGTAGCCGCCGAAGGGGGCTTCGGCGCCCGGGCTTGTGAAGCAGTTCAGCGCGATGGAGCCGGCTTGCAGTTCATGCGTCAGGTGATCGGCGGTGGCCATGTCATTGGTGAAGACAAAGCCCGCCAGACCCGTCTCCAGGCTGTTGCCGATCGCCAGCGCCTCCTCCATCGAGTCGACCGAAACGCAGGGTGCGATCGGGCCGAAGGTCTCGTCCGTCATGATCTTTGCATCCAAGGGCACGTCGGCCAGAACCGTGGGTTGGAAGAACCACCCCCGGTTGCCCAGACGCGCACCGCCGGCCGCGATGCGCGCGCCGCGCGCCGTGGCGTCGGCGACAAAATCCTCCATCGCGATCAGACGGCGGCGGTTGGCGAGCGCGCCCATCTGGACGCCTTCGGTGAAGCCGTCGCCGACCTTCCAGGCATCGGCCTCGCGCGCCAAAGCCTCCACAAAGTCACCGTAGACGCTTTTGTGGACCAGAAACCGTGAAGCGGCCGAGCAGAACTGGCCCGCCATCCGGTATTTCCAGTTGGCCGCCAGCTTGGCCACTTCGTCCGGGTTCACGCCCTGATCGATCAGCACCGGCGCATGGCCGCCGAGCTCCATCAGTACCGGTTTCATGGTTTCCACCGCCAGCCGCGACAGCTGCTTGCCGACATGGGTCGAGCCGGTCAGCGTCACGAGGCGCGTGATCGGCGAAAGGACCAGCGCGCGCGAAACCTCATCCGAGTCGCCAAATACAAGGTTCAGCACGCCCTTGGGCAGGCCAGCATCGAGGAAACACTGGGCAAACAGGCAGGCTGTGGCTGGCGTTTCCGATGAAGGCTTCAGGATGATCGAACACCCCGTCGCCAAGGAGGCGCTGATCTTGCGCGAGGGCGCGCTCATCGGCACGTTCCACGGCGTGAAGGCCGCGACCGGGCCTACTGGCTCGCGGATGACAAACTGCTGGAACTGGCCCTCGCTGGGCACGATGCGGCCGTAGTTGCGTTTCAGCTCTTCGGAATCCCAGTCCAGGAAGGTGGCCGAGCGTTCGATCTCGTTGCGCACCTCGGTCAGGGTCCGGCCGGATTCCAGCACGAAGATCGGCGCGATCGCCTCGGCCCGTTCACGCACCAAGGCCGCCGCCCGGCGCATCAAAGCCGCGCGCGCCGAGGGCAGCGTCTTGCGCCAGACCTCAAACCCGCGCGCCGAAGACTGCAAAGCCGCCTCCAGATCCGCCGCACTCGCCCGCGGCACGGTGCCCAGAATGGCCTCCGTCGAGGG
>NZ_JBFUAG010000035.1:0-1809 GCF_056406375.1 Rhodobacter sp. P1_C2 | reverse complement strand
GATCTACAAGCGCCTGGAGCAGGGCGGCTTTGCCTGGCCCAAGGTCGGCGACGGGGTCATGCGGCTGTCGCGGGTGCAGTTCGAGGCGCTGTTTGCCGGGCTCGACTGGCGCCGGATCCATGCGCCGCGACCTACCATTCCGCCTGCGACAGAATGACTCGGATCACCTTGGAAACATGGGCTTTTGTGGGGTGATGCCGTATGAACGGGCATGTCATCATCCGCCGCCCAACCCCTTGATCTGGATGCTCTTCCGCCTGCCGTGCGAGAGGCGTTTCTGGCCATGCAGGCCAAGGTCGCGGGGCTTGAGGCCCATACCGAGCGTCAGGATTACCTGATCGCCGAACTGCGCCATGCTCTCTATGGCAAGCGGTCCGAGCAGTTGGATCCCGACGCCCGTCAGTTGGCTTTCGAAGACCTGGAGACGGCTGTCGCCGAGGCCGAAGCCGCCAGTGATGCGCTGCATGCCCGCAACGCCGATGGCACCCAAAGACGACCAGCGGCCAAACGCAACCTCGGGCATCTGCCAGACCATCTGCCACGCATCGAACAGGTGATCGAGCCTGCGCACAAGGTCTGCCCCTGCGGCTGCATCGATATGGTGAAGATCGGCGAAGACCGTGCCGAACGGCTGGACATCATCCCGGCCCGTTTCCAGGTGATCGTGACGGTTCGCCCACGTTATGCCTGCCGCCGCTGTGATGCCGGGGTTTGCCAAGCCGACGCCCCTCACTGGCTGATCGAAGGTGGGCTGCCGACTGAAGGCACGCTCGCCCATGTGGCAGTCTCCAAATATGCCGATCACTTGCCATTATACCGCCAAAGCCAGATCTACGGGCGCGGCGGCATCAATCTCGACCGATCAACCCTCGCGAGCTGGTGTGGCACGTCTGCCTATCATTTGGCTCCCGTCGTTGACCGGATGCTGGTTCATCTCAAACGATCCGGCCGCCTCTTCATGGATGAGACCCGTGCCCCGGTGCTTGACCCCGGGGCAGGCAAAACCAAGACCGGCTACCTTTGGGCATTGACCCGGGATGATCGAGGCTGGGGCGGAGATGATCCACCTGCGGTCGTGTTCACCTATGCGCCCGGGCGCCATGGCAGCCATGCGATGGACATTTTGACCGGCTTTGAGGGCATTCTGCAGGTCGATGGGTATACCGGATATGATGCCCTGGCAGAACCCAGGCGTGTCGGCGGCAAACCTTTGACGCTGGCCTATTGCTGGGCCCACGCGCGGCGCAAACTGCACGACATCTACCAGAAGGACGGCTCCGAAATCGCCGCCGAGGGCCTGCGTCGCATCGCGGAAATATACAAGATCGAGGCCAAGATCCGGGGGAGTAGTCCCTATGAGCGCCTCGCTGTCCGCCAGAAGCAATCCGACCTGTTGGTCGCCGACTTCCGCCTCTGGCTGACCAAGCAACGCAGCAGAATCTCTGCCAAATCCCGCCTCGGCGAGAAGCTTGCATACATCCACCGGCACTGGGATGGTCTGCAAATCTTCCTGACCGATGGACGGGTCGAGATGGACACCAACCCGGTCGAAAACACGATCCGACCCATAACCCTCAATCGCAAAAACGCGCTGTTCGCGGGCCATGATGAGGGCGGCCACACCTGGGCACGCATGGCCTCGCTTATTGAAACCTGCAAGCTGAACGCTGTCGACCCTTACGCCTACCTGCGTGCAACCCTGACAGCTATCGCCAACCGCTACCCGGCGTCCCGCATCGACGACCTCATGCCCTGGGCATTCCAAAAGCAGTCAAGCTGAAACCCATACGGGTGTCAGCCACCGCTTAC
>NZ_JBFUAG010000033.1:0-3036 GCF_056406375.1 Rhodobacter sp. P1_C2 | reverse complement strand
CCGACCCATAACCCTCAATCGCAAAAACGCGCTGTTCGCGGGCCATGATGAGGGCGGCCACACCTGGGCACGCATGGCCTCGCTTATTGAAACCTGCAAGCTGAACGCTGTCGACCCTTACGCCTACCTGCGTGCAACCCTGACAGCTATCGCCAACCGCTACCCGGCGTCCCGCATCGACGACCTCATGCCCTGGGCATTCCAAAAGCAGTCAAGCTGAAACCCATACGGGTGTCAGCCACCGCTTACTGTGAACTTAACGTATAGCCTGTTTGAACTTGGATATGATGCGCGACTTGAGGCCGCCGACACCCTCTTTCAGTTTTCTGACACGGATCGCGGTAACATGATTGTGGAGCTCCTCGGCGAGCTTCCTAAGCAGGTTGCCGAGATCGGTGGTGCCGGGCCAGTTAGTTTTCAGGAGTTGGTCAGCACGATTGGCAATAGGACGGCCGCCACTAATGCGGACATGGCTGAGACCCTTCGCAAATTGTCAGATGGACGCGAGATCGACGTTCTCCGTCAGGACGGCGGTCAGAAGCGGCCTGGGGCTCAGATTGCACTGAACGACCGGCTACGACTGTCTAAACAACTGAAGTTTTTCATCTGATCGTTACGGGTTCGGTTTCCGGTATCTCCGCCAAAACCCCGCTGCTGCCAACTCTGGTGTCAAACTGTGCCAACTCTGGTGGCGAGCCACACCGGTTCAATTCGGCTGCCATTGCGCGTAGCGTGACTTGCCCCTGCGCCCGGATGTCCTCCAGCACCGGGGCTAGCCCTTTTGCGAAGGCCTCGGCATTGGCCGAGACCGCCTCCCTGAGGGCCACAGCGCCCTTCCCAGCGCGTTTGAGGGCCTCTGCACCATTGGGGTTGCCGAGCATCACTCCGCGCGCCTTGGCCACGGCCAGGGCCTCCTTGGTGCGGCGGGAGATCGCCTCGCGTTCGGCTTGAGCCACGAGGCCCATGATGCCCACGGTCAGGTCATTGGCCTCGGGCATGTCGACGGCGATGAAACACTGCTCCAAAGCAGCTCCGATTGGTTATGACGTGCTAGTCTGGTGCATATCGCCTGTCGAGAGGGCGGATCACACAAAGGAAACTCGCACGCAAATGACAGAACCCCATGACATCGCCGGAAATGCCGCGCTCACCATCTGTGAGTCCCTGATGCTGGCACTCAATGACCTCGACATCATTCCAGAAAAGAAGATCATGGGCATTCTGAAGGACGCAGCAACGACCCATGAAAACGTTCCGCATGACGACGGTCGCGCGCCGATGCACAAAGAAGTAGCGCTCCTGATCCACAAGATCATTGATGGCCGAAATTCCGTCCGCCGCCCCTGATCGCTTGCCGTGCCGCGAGGCGGGTCTTTCCCGTAACGGCAGCCGCTTATTCTGCTTATCTCAGCCTCTCAATGAGGTTTCGGACATTCAACACCTGCCACTGTCCGCCCCGTCGCGTCTGCATCCCTCGCCAGTTCAATTCGGCTGCCAAGGCTCTAAGCGTAAGATGTCCACCAGCACGGATATCCACCAGCGTCGGCGCCAGCCTCTCTGCGAATCTATCCGCATTGGCGGTAACCGTCCACCTGAGCGCCACAGCACCCTTCCCAGCCAGTTGGACCGTCTCGGCCCCTGCTCGTGTTGCCCAGCTGCACACCGCGCGCCTTGGCCACGGCCAGGGCCTCTTTGGTGCGGCGGGAGATCGCCTCACCTTCGGCTTGAGCGACCAACGCTATGATGCCGACGGTCAGGTCGTTCGCCTCGGGCATGTCCCCAGCGTGGGCATCGGATGTCGGTTTCAGCCCAAACCCGCCCTTCGAGTCCACTTCCGTGCCGCAGTGTGGCTCCCCAGACTTGTCATTCAGGCTTGCCGACGCATTGCCGAACGGACAACGTCAGCCTAGTGGGGCATTATAGTATCTCTTAATGTGCTCCTTTTTGAAGATAAGGTACGAAAGGTGTCTTCTATGAAGAATTTCCCGATCGTTTGTGTCGGCGGATCTGCTGGCGGACTTGACGCCTACACGCGGCTTTTGAAAAATCTGCCAGCCGATCTGGGCGTCGCAATTGTTATCGTAAATCACCTGCGAACCGTGTCTACGTTGTTGCACGAAATTCTGCCACGCTACACGCCAATGCCGGTGGAGCTGATATCAGACCGATTGGACGTTCGCCCGAATTGTGTGTTCATTATTCCGGAAAAACGTGACCTCCACGTCCTGAACGGGGAGTTTCGCCTGAGACCGATCTCGAAGCCGAGGGGGTGGCCCGATGTCATCACTGTCTTCCTGCGCTCGCTTACGGAGAACTGGACCGGCCAACTGGTCGCGGTCATCGTTTCGGGATACGATGGTGATGGGGCAGCCGCGTTATGTGGTATCAAAGATGTTGGGGGCATCACGATTGCTCAGAAGCTCGAAACAGCCGTTCAGCCTGATATGCCGCAGAGCGCAATAGAAAGCGGCTGCATCGACTTCATCCTGTCGCCCGAAGAAATCGCGAAGCAGATTAGGCTGATTGCGGACCGGGCGGACGGTTGATGCCGCCGAAAGCCGGTAGCCATTCGCCCGCCGCGAAATGTGGGGATTGACTGACATTCCGGTTGCCTGTGTTTTCACAGGCCAGATGCCCCAAATGCAACCGGCGGCTCTCAAGATATTCGGCTGACGCGGTATCAAACCGGCGCAAGCCTGCTTTCCGCCCTTTGCGAGCGCGCTTACTACGCTAGCCGCTTCAGAAGATTCGTCACATTCGACACCTGCCACTGCCCACCGCGCCTTGTCGTAAGCGGTGGCTGACACCCGTATGGGTTTCAGCTTGACTGCTTTTGGAATGCCCAGGGCATGAGGTCGTCGATGCGGGACGCCGGGTAGCGGTTGGCGATAGCTGTCAGGGTTGCACGCAGGTAGGCGTAAGGGTCGACAGCGTTCAGCTTGCAGGTTTCAATAAGCGAGGCCATGCGTGCCCAGGTGTGGCCGCCCTCATCATGGCCCGCGAACAGCGCGTTTTTGCGATTGAGGGTTATGGGTC
>NZ_JBFUAG010000032.1:0-3289 GCF_056406375.1 Rhodobacter sp. P1_C2 | reverse complement strand
TATCGCTTCTTTCTAGGTTTGGCGGTGACCTACTCTCCCACGTCTTAAGACGGAGTACCATTGGCGCGACGGCACTTAACGGCCGAGTTCGGGATGGGATCGGGTGTTTTGCTCGTGCTATGACCACCAAACCGAGGAAGAAGCGAACATCGGCCAGGGTTTTACCTGTCTGTTTCCATAGTCTTGTGTGTTTTTGGTGTTGATTGATTTGATGTCGCAGATCTTTTGGATCTTGCTGTTACTGGATCAAATCAAGCCTATCGAGCAATTAGTACCAGTCAGCTGAAAGCGTTACCGCTCTTACACCTCTGGCCTATCGACGTGGTGGTCTTCCACGGCTCTCAAGGGAGACCTTGTTTTGAAGGGGGCTTCCCGCTTAGATGCCTTCAGCGGTTATCCTGTCCGAACATAGCTACCCAGCACTACCGTTGGCACGATAACTGGTCCACCAGTGGTTCGTTCAACCCGGTCCTCTCGTACTAGGGTCAACTCTTCTCAAGTCTCCTGCACCCACGGCAGATAGGGACCGAACTGTCTCACGACGTTCTAAACCCAGCTCACGTACCTCTTTAAATGGCGAACAGCCATACCCTTGGGACCTGCTCCAGCCCCAGGATGAGATGAGCCGACATCGAGGTGCCAAACGATGCCGTCGATATGGACTCTTGGGCATCATCAGCCTGTTATCCCCAGAGTACCTTTTATCCGTTGAGCGATGGCCCACCCACTTGGGACCACCGGATCACTATGACCGACTTTCGTCTCTGCTCGACTTGTCAGTCTTGCAGTCAGGCGGGCTTCTGCCATTGCACTCAACGACCGATTTCCGACCGGTCTGAGCCCACCATCGCGCGCCTCCGTTACTGTTTAGGAGGCGACCGCCCCAGTCAAACTCCCCACCATGCAGGGTCCCGGACCCGGATAACGGGCCGCGGTTAGATATCAAGAATGCGAAGGGTGGTATCTCAAGGGAGGCTCCACGAGAACTAGCGTCCCCGCTTCGATGCCTACCACCTATCCTGCACATCACATTCCTGATACCAGTGCAAAGCTAGAGTAAAGGTTCATGGGGTCTTTCCGTCTAACCGCGGGAAGTCTGCATCTTGACAGACAGTTCAATTTCGCTGAGTCCACATCAGAGACAGCGGGGAGATCGTTACGCCATTCGTGCAGGTCGGAACTTACCCGACAAGGAATTTCGCTACCTTAGGACCGTTATAGTTACGGCCGCCGTTTACTGGGGCTTCAATTCAGAGCTTGCACCCCTCCTTTTAACCTTCCAGCACCGGGCAGGCGTCAGACTGTATACGTCGCCTTACGGCTTCGCACAGCCCTGTGTTTTAAGTAAACAGTCGCCACCCCCTAGTTTGTGCCCCCCACAAACGGTTGCCCGCCTATGGGGCCTCCTTATCGCGAACTTACGGAGGTAATTTGCCGAGTTCCTTTGATGTGGTTCTCTCAAGCGCCTTGGTATACTCTACCAGTCCACCTGTGTCGGTTTAGGGTACGGTCTGATGTGGGGCTATTTCCAGGGACCTCGCGGCTGCACACCCAATCCGATAAGGGCATACAACGTTAAAGATCCGTCACTTCCCACTGGCCCACGAATATTAACGTGGTTCCCATCGACTACGCCTTTCGGCCTCGCCTTAGGGGCCGGCTTACCCTGCTCAGATTAGCTTTAAGCAGGAACCCTTGGACTTTCGGCGAGAGGGTCTCTCACCCTCTTTGTCGCTACTTATGTCAACATTCTCGCTTCTGATCTCTCCACCGGATGCCTTACAGCCCGGCTTCACAGAAAGCTTCGCGTGTTCGTCTCCGCCCTAAAGCGGATAAAACACATGAAGCTATATCACAGAACGCTCCGCTACCACGTGCATTGCTGCACATCCCGAGCTTCGGCTCATGGCTTGAGCCCCGATACATTTTCGCCGCAGGACAGCTTATCTAGACCAGTGAGCTGTTACGCTATCTTTAAAGGATGGCTGCTTCTAAGCCAACCTCCTGGTTGTTTTGGCCGTCCCACATGCTTTCCCACTTAGCCATGAATTTGGGGCCTTAGCTGCAGGTCAGGGTTGTTTCCCTCTTCACACCGGACGTTAGCACCCGATGTGTGTCTCCCGGATAGTACTCCACGGTATTCGGAGTTTGCTTAGGCTCAGTAAGGCTGTGGGCCCCCATCACCCATGCAGTGCTCTACCCCCGTGGGTATTCGTCCGAGGCGCTACCTAAATAGCTTTCGCGGAGAACCAGCTATCTCCAGGTTTGATTAGCCTTTCACCCCTAGCCACAAGTCATCCGGACCCTTTTCAACGGGTGTCGGTTCGGACCTCCAGTAAGTGTTACCTTACCTTCATCCTGCTCATGGCTAGATCACCTGGTTTCGGGTCTGATCCCACGAACTCATGCGCCCTTTTAAGACTCGCTTTCGCTGCGCCTACACCTATCGGCTTAAGCTTGCTCGTAAGACCAAGTCGTTGACCCATTATACAAAAGGTACGCCGTCAGGGCTCAAGGCCCCTCCGACTGCTTGTAGGCGTCCGGTTTCAGGATCTGTTTCACTCCCCTCGTCGGGGTGCTTTTCACCTTTCCCTCACGGTACTGGTTCGCTATCGGTCAGCAAGGAGTACTTAGCCTTCGGGGGTGGTCCCCCGATCTTCAGACAGGATTACACGTGTCCCGCCCTACTTAATATGTCCTCTAAAGCTTCCTGTACGGGGCTGTCACCCACTATGGCTGGCCTTTCCAGGCCATTCCAGTCACTCTTCGAGGATCGGCTGGTCCGCGTTCGCTCGCCACTACTAACGGAGTCTCTATTGATTTCCTTTCCTCCGGGTACTTAGATGTTTCAGTTCCCCGGGTTTGCTCTAAACCCCCTATGTATTCAGGAGTAAAGTACCTGGCTCACCCCGTTATTCRTRCTYCCGRAGRAGYAAAATAACAGAATGTCAGGTGGGTTTCCCCATTCGGACATCTCTGGATCAAAGCCTATTCCCGGCTCCCCAAAGCTTAACGCAGGGTATCACGTCCTTCATCGCCTCTTGCTGCCAAGGCATCCACCAAACGCCCTTTTCGCGCTTGATTTGATCCAGAAAGAGCAAGACCGCTGGTTCAAAGCGCTCACCCTCTCAAGACCAAAAACTTGTACTTCCCACCGTGCAACCCGAAGGTCRCACCGGTTAGTGTACTAGACTTGGAAACAGTATCGTTCTTGCCTCGTAAGGCAGATGCATCCCATACTCGGGCGCATCAAACGATACCGATGTTTTTCTCTCTATACGATGTCAAT
>NZ_JBFUAG010000031.1:0-5178 GCF_056406375.1 Rhodobacter sp. P1_C2 | reverse complement strand
GGGCTGGCCGCCCCCCGCACCCCCCGCTCCGTGGGGCTTGCGACACGGGGAGTGACGATCCTGCAGAAGAAGACGCCCCGCTCTGGCCAGAGCGGGGCGTTTTTTATTCAGACCGTTGCGGGCGCCAGATCAGGCGGCGCTGGATTCGCTTTCGTCATCCTCGGGCGTGGCGGCGGCGATGCGGAAGCTGCGCAGGATGAAATCGGGCACATGGTCGCCCATGCCGACGATACGTTCGTGCTGGCCGGGATAGGAGGAGCGGTAGTTCGGGCGATCGCCGCGCGGTTCATTGCGCGGTTCACTGCGGGACTCGCTACGGGGTTCGGACCGTTGTTCTGACCGGGAGTCGGCGCGCGGCTCGCGAGCCTCGCCGCGGCCTTCGTTGCGGCGCTCGCCAGAGCGGTCGCTGCCGGGGCGCGGGTCGCGGCGGCGGTCGTCGCTGCGTTCTTGCGCGGGGCGCTCCTGTACGGGGCGCTCCTGTGCGGCGCGTTCGGGGGCGGCGCGAGGCGGAGCCACGGGGGCGACCAGCATCTCCTCGGCGGCGGCGCTTTCGATCACCGGCATCACGTCACGCGGCTTGTGTTCGCCACGGGCGGCGGAGGAGGCGCCACGCGGGCCACGGCCGGAACCGGAGCGGCTGGACGAGCCCGACCCCGGACGACCCGAGCTGCGGGCGCGGTCGGAGTTTTCCGAGGCGCCTTCCAGCGCCCCTTCGGGCAGGGCGGCGCGCGGGATCGGCTGCTTCACCAGGCTTTCGATATTGCCGAGGTATTTGTCATCCGAGGGCACCGAAATCGTGAAGGCCTTGCCCAGACGCCCGGCGCGGCCGGTGCGGCCGATGCGGTGGACGTAATCTTCCGGATGCGAGGGCACGTCGAAGTTGAAGACATGGCTGACGGCCGGAATGTCGAGGCCGCGGGCGGCCACATCTGAGGCGATCAGGAGGCGCAGGCTGCCGTCACGGAATTCGTCCAGCGTCTTGGTGCGGACCGACTGGTCAAGGTCGCCATGGATCGGCGCTGCATGAAAACCATGGGCTTTCAGGGACTTGGCCACCACATCCACATCCATCTTGCGGTTGCAGAAGACGATGGCATTGGTCAGGCTCTCGCCCTCGCCATTGATCAGCGCGCGCAGAACGGCGCGCTTTTCGGTGAAGCTGCGGTCCTTGCGGGTGGGGGTGAAGGCGAAGAGCTTCTGCTCGATCGAGGTGTTGGTGGTGGCCTGGCGGGCGACCTCGATCTTGGCGGGGTTCGACAGGAAGGTGTTGGTGATCCGCTCGATCTCGGGCGCCATGGTGGCGCTGAAGAACAGGGTCTGCCGGGTCTTCGGCGTCATCTGGAAGATGCGCTCGATATCCGGGATGAAGCCCATGTCGAGCATGCGGTCGGCCTCGTCCACCACCATGATCTGCACGCCGGTGAGCAGCAGTTTGCCACGCTCGAAATGGTCGAGCAAGCGGCCCGGGGTCGCGATCAGCACGTCAACGCCGCGGTCGATCAGCTTGTCCTGATCGCCGAAGGAGACGCCGCCAATCAGCAAGGCCTTGGTCAGCTTGGTGTATTTGGCGTATTTGTCGAAGCTTTCGGCCACCTGGGCCGCCAGTTCGCGGGTCGGCGCCAGCACGAGGCTGCGCGGCATCCGGGCACGGGCGCGGCCCTGGCCGAGCAGCGTGATCATCGGCAGGGTGAAGCCTGCGGTCTTGCCGGTGCCGGTCTGGGCGATGCCCAGAACGTCCTGTCCCAGAAGGGCGGGCGGGATGGCCTGCGCCTGAATGGGGGTGGGGGTTTCATATCCGGATTCAACCACGGCTTGAAGCACGCGGGGGTCCAGTGCCAGATCAGAGAATTTTGTCATCAGCGTCCTGAGAGGGGCGGGATCGGCCCGCCAAGGGTCAAGGGACGCATCTTCCGGGCGCCCCGGCGTCTGGGCACAATCGCCCACGGGTCGCGGATAGCGGAAATTGTCCACAGGGTCAAGGTATATGGGTCTAACGGTGCCGCAGGAAGATCAGCGCCAGGCCCAGAACCGCCAGCGCCGCCCCGGCGCAGGACAGGGGGCGCGGCCTTTGCCCGGTGCGCAGCCACAGCAGCGGCAGGATGATCACCGGCGAGGTAGCCGAAAGCGTGGCGATGATCCCGGTCTGCGACCCTTGCAGCGCATAAAGGAACAGCGTCATGCCCAGCAGCAGCCCTATCACGGCGGTGATGGCGGTCAGCAGCAGCACCTTGGGCGTCACCTGCCGCGGCGCGGGCGGGCCAAAGGGCGTCAGCGCGATCAGCCCCATCGCGAGGCCCGAGGCGCCGACCCGGAAGAGCGAGGCAAGGTAGGGGTCCATCCCGCCATGCATCAAAGGCCGCGCCATCAGCGAGCCTGCCGCCTGGCCGAAGGCCGCGCCAAGGCCGAAGAGCAGGCCGATGATCAGCCTGCCCTGCAGGCTTTCCAGCCGGTGTGCATTGCTCGCCGGGCGGCCGAGGATGGCCAGCGCCACGCCGGCCGCGGTGCACAGAATGCCAAGCACCGCCTGAAGCGTCAGCGCCTCGCCCAGGATGGCCCAGCCGAGCAGGGCGGCCATCGGCGCGTTCAGGGCGAATATCGCCCCGGCGCGGCGCGGTCCGATCCGGCCCACGGCGGCAAAGTTGAGCGTGTCGCCGATCAGGATGCCGACCACGCCCGAAGCGGCCAGCACCGCGATTCCGCCCCAGCCCGGCACGGCAAAGGCGCCGGTCGCCAGCACCACCAGCGCCAGAAGCAGCGTCACCAGCCCCTGGCGGATCAGGTTGAAGTGAAAGGCCCCGAGCGCGCGGATCCCGTCCGAGGCGATCAGCCCGGTGGTGGCCCAGCAGGTGGCGGTGCCAAGGGCGGCGATCTCGTGCAGGGGCAGGGTCATGGCTTGGGTCCGGGTTGGGGCGCCCCGTCGCTAGCGTGGTCGGCGGGACTTGTCCACCTCGGGCAATTTGTCTCGACCGGCCGGGGGAGAAGCGGCACACTCCCTCTGGCGGGAGAACTCGCGATCCAGCAACAGGAGAGTGACATGGGAACCACGAACACGGCTTCGGCCCTTTGGTCTGGCGATCTGAAATCCGGGGCGGGCAAGATTTCCACCCGTTCGGCCACGCTGATCTCGGCCCCTTACGACTTTCGCAAGCGCTTCGAGGGGGCGGAGGGCACCAATCCGGAGGAGTTGATCGCGGCGGCCCATGCGGCCTGTTTCACGATGGCCCTGTCGGGGGAACTGGGCAAGGCGCAGATGGTGGCCGATGAGCTTGCCACCACCGCCACGGTGACGCTGGATTTCATCGACGGCGCGCCGACCGTGACCAAGGTCCATCTCGACGTGAAGGCGAAGATTCCCGGCGCGACCGAAGCCGCATTTCAGGCGGCTGCGGCGGCGGCAAAGGCCGGTTGCCCGATCTCGCGGCTGCTGAAGGCCGAGATCAGCATGACGGCGGCCCTGGGCTGAGGGATGGCCAGAGAGGTGGGCCGCGGGACGGTCTGAGCCCCGCGGCTCAGACCATCATTTCCTTGGTCGCGGTCAGCTTCAGCTCGGGGTAATCGCGCTCGATCCGGTCGATGTCCCATTTCAGGCGGGTCAGAAAGACCGTGGCCCCGTCGCTGTCCATCGCGATATGGCCCTTGTTGACGTTGATGAATTTCTCCATCTCGGGCTTCGGCCCCGAAACCCAGCGGGCCGAGGTGAACTGGCTGGGTTCAAAGCGGACGGGGAGGGAATATTCCTCCTCGATCCGGGAGGCCAGAACCTCGAACTGCAGCTGGCCCACGACGCCGACGATATAGCCCGAGCCGATCATCGGCTTGAAGACCTTGGCGGCGCCTTCCTCGGCGAACTGGGTCAGGGCCTTTTCGAGGTGCTTGGCCTTCATCGGGTCGAGCGCGCGGACGCCGGACAGAAGCTCGGGCGCGAAGGAGGGGATGCCGGTGAAGCGCAGGGCCTCGCCCTCGGTCAGGGCGTCGCCGATGCGGAGCTGCCCGTGGTTCGGGATGCCGATGATGTCGCCGGCCCAGGCCTCTTCGGTCAGTTCGCGGTCGGCGGCGAGGAACATCACCGGGTTGGCCACCGCCATCGGCTTCTTGGTCCGCACATGGAGGAGTTTCATGCCGCGTTCGAAATGGCCGGAGGCGAGGCGGACGAAGGCCACGCGGTCGCGGTGCTTGGGGTCCATATTGGCCTGAACCTTGAAGACAAAGCCCGCCACGGTGGGTTCGGAGGCGTCGATCATCCGCTCCGCCGCTTTTTGCGGCTGCGGCTCGGGCCCGTATTCGCCCATGCCGTCCATCAGCTCCTTGACCCCGAAGGAGTTGATCGCCGAGCCGAACCAGATCGGCGTCATCGAGCCGTTCAGGAAAGAGGCGCGGTCGAAGGCGGGCAGCAATTCGCGTGCCATTTCAATGTCTTCGCGGAACTTCTTCAGAAGGTCGGCAGGGACGTGTTCGGCCAGTTTCGGGTCATCCATCCCCGAGATCTGCAGGCTTTCCGCCACCTTGTTGCGGTCGGCGCGGTCCATGATCTCCAACCGGTCGTGGAGCAGGTCATAGGCGCCGATGAACTCGCGTCCCACACCGATCGGCCAGGAGGCCGGTGTCACGTCGATCGCAAGGTTCTCCTGGATCTCGTCGATGATCTCGAAGACATCGCGGCTTTCGCGGTCCATCTTGTTGCAGAAGGTCAGGATGGGCAGGTCGCGCAGGCGGCAGACCTCGAAGAGCTTGCGGGTCTGGCTCTCGACGCCCTTGGCGCCGTCGATCACCATGATGGCGGCATCGACGGCGGTGAGGGTGCGGTAGGTGTCCTCGGAAAAGTCGCTGTGGCCGGGGGTGTCGACGAGGTTGAAGCGCCACTGGCGGTAGTCATAGGACATGGCCGAGGCGGAGACGGAGATGCCGCGCTCCTGCTCCAGCTTCATGAAGTCCGACCGCGTGCGCCGTGCCTCGCCCTTGGCGCGGACCTGACCCGCCATCTGGATGGCGCCGCCGAACAGCAGGAACTTTTCGGTGAGCGTGGTCTTGCCGGCGTCGGGGTGCGAGATGATCGCAAAGGTCCGGCGGCGGGAAATTTCGGGCGGGAGTTGGGGGCGGTTGTCAAGCATGGGGCGGCTTTAACGGAAAAAGGCCCGGGCGTCCATCGGGGCAGAGGCGGGGGGCTGCCGCCCCCCGCAC
>NZ_JBFUAG010000030.1:0-12257 GCF_056406375.1 Rhodobacter sp. P1_C2 | reverse complement strand
GGAGGCGCTGGCGATCGGCAACAGCCTGGAGACGGGTCTGGCGGGCTTTGTCTTCACCAATGACATGGCCACCGCCGATCACCTGACGCATGAACTGCAAGCCGGCTCCATCGCGCTGAACTGCTTCACAAGCCCGGGCGCCGAAGCCCCCTTCGGCGGCTACCGCGACAGCGGCATCGGCCGCGAAGGCGGACCCGAGATGCACAGCAGCTACACCATCGCAAAAACCATCGCCGAAAGACGACAGAGAGTCTGAAGAAAAGGAGGCGCGGAAGGGTAATGCGCGGCGGCAATGCCGCCTTGTCGCCAGCTTGTTTGTCTGTGCATTGTATCGCAAGGGCTACCGGCCCTGCGCATCGACTCAGACAGATACAGAACTGAACCCGACATGCTCGACATTGACCCCAAAAAACTGCTCTATTTCGCGTCTGTCATCGAGCATGGCAGCCTGAATCGTGCGGCCAAGGCTTTGAATGTCTCGCAACCTGCGCTGTCGACCTCGATGGATCGATTGGAAGCCGCGATGGGGATGCAACTTCTTGAGCGGGGACCAACGGGGATCGTGCCTAACAGCTATGGCGAAATTCTCTATTGTCACGCCCGGCTGATCCGCGAAGAGGTCGAGCTGGCCAAGCGGGACTTGTTGAATGCCCTCAACGGGCAGGTCGAATCGATTCGGATCGGCAGTTTGCCCAGCATGGCACAAAGCATCATTCCCTTGGCCCTGAGGCACTGGCGCCTAATGCATCCAACCGGGGACCTGCAGGTCGTGGTCAATGCGCAATTCGACCTGCTGACAGGGCTATTGCGGCGTGACGTTGACTTTGTCATCGGCTTTACCGAGGTTTTCGACATACTGGACGGTCTGCGACAGAAGGTTCTGTTCCGCGATCTTCTCTGCGTCATCGCCCGGCCGGGCCATCCTTTGCACAGCAAGGCTGATCTGACCTGGCCCGACCTTGTGCGTTATCCTTGGATATCACCGACCTCGCGACGGTCAAATACCGTCTTGCAACATGTTCTGACCACGATGAATCTGAGCCTGCCAGAGCAGATCACTGTCTGCGGTTCGGTTTCCCTGTTAAAATCACTGGTGTCGGAGACCGACAGTCTGGCGTTGTTGCCTGCCCATGCCGCCAGCGACGAATTGTCAGAGGCGCGGCTGGTGGCACTGCCCTTCCAGGACCCGGTCCTTCATCGAAATATCGCGGTATTTTTCCGCGAAGGCTATGAGATGGATCTGCCGCGGCGCGACCTTGTAGACACGATCAAGAATTGTGGGCTTGAGATTTCTCGCGAGCGCCCGGCACCTCCGCCCTAAAATCGAAATGACCCCGGCGCAGATCATTTCTGCGCCGGGATTTTCATCAGAACTGCGGCAAGGTGACGGTGAAGAAGACCGATTCAGCCTCGGCCTTGATATCAACTGGCTGATCGGTCGGCAGGAGCTCGATGGCGGTCTTGTCGCCATAAGTTTTGCCATCGACGGTGATGCTGCCTGTGCCCATGAACAGCACTTCGATCTGGCTCCGGGTTCCTGTGTTGAACGTCGCACCGGCTTCCAGCTTCATAAGGGTGATCCGGGTGTTCCGCTCGGTGAAGGTACCCAGAAGCTTGGTCGACACGCCCGGCGTGGCCGTCGGAATCCACGAAGCGGCCGAGGGCTCCATCACCACAACATCGTCATAACGAGCAGGGGCGAAGGTCAGCTTGGTACCCATCGCTTCTTCGAAACAGGCTGCGGAGCCGTCCATGTTGTGCTTTTGACCCTTGTCGTCAATCCAGGTGAAGATACCGTCCTTGAAGGTGCCCTTTGCATTCAACCGGTCATTTGCGGCCTCACGTTGCGGCGTGCTGAGGAAGCCTGCGCCACTGGCACCACCGAACTGGATCACCATCATTTCAAGACCTTCGGGTCGGTCTTGCGGGCCATAATGCACGCTTTCGGGGAAATAGGCGACAGAGCCTTCGCCCATCACCTTATGGGGTGACACCGGGTATTTGCCCTTCAGCACATAGCGGATCTGATCAAAGTTGTGGCGATGGCGCGGCGTGCCCCATCCGCCCGAACCGGTCAGACCGACGTTCAGCAGGTAGTTGTTGGGCGAGCCATCCTCGCCTGTCAGAAGAAACTTCTGGACCAGCTTGCCCTCCCGCATGGAGCCAACCTGCCCGGTTTCCGATGATGCTGCTTCTGAGATACGCATGTTCCAGTCCTCCAATAAGTGGTATTTTCTGAGGACAATTAAGGCTTTTGGGATTGATTTGAGTACCCCGGAATTTCTTGAGGTATAGTATTTTGTTATTGCTTGACGGGTCGGTTCCAACAGGCTCGCTTGATTAAGGCGGGCAACGAATTCAAAAGTCGGGTCAACGCCACCGAACTGAAGTTCGTGTCGCGGTGACCTCTCAAAACGGAAACCCAATGAACATGCCCGAGATCACGCAACCGAATGCCATGAAGGCCAAGATGAAGGCGGGTGAAGTGGGGATCGGCATGATCTTACGCATGGTCAACAATGTCCAGATTGTTGCCGTGGCGAAAAGCGCTGGCTTTGATTGCATTTACATCGACTTGGAGCACTGCAGCTTCTCGTTGGAATCCGTCAGCCAGATCTGCATGATGGCGACCTCGATGGGTGTGACGCCGATGGTGCGAGTGCCGGGGCATGACCCGTCCATGATCAGCCGGACGCTGGAGGCTGGCGCACAAGGCATTATCATTCCGCATCTGGACACGAAGGCGCAGGCCGAGGCCGTTGTGGATGCAGCGAAGTTCCCACCACTGGGGAACCGTTCCTTGCTGGGCCTGAACCCGCACACCTTGTTCCGCGTCGGGCCTGCGGCCGAGACGATGCGTCAGATGAATGAGGCCACGATGGTCGTGGGCATGATCGAATCCGTTGCCGCCGTCGGAAATGCCGATGATATCGCCTCTGTCGATGGTCTGGACATGCTGCTGGTTGGCACGAATGACCTCTGCAACTCGCTGGGCATCCCCGGACAGCTGGATCACCCTTCGGTGCGCGAGGCCTATGCTCATGTTGCCACGGCTTGTGCGCGACATGGCAAGTATCTCGGTGTTGGCGGGCTCAACTCGCGCCCCGACATTGCAAAAGAGATGATTGCTTTGGGCGGGCGCTACATTTCGGCTGGAAGCGATGCTGGCTTTTTGATGAGCGCGGCATCGGCAACGGCACAGGTCTACCGATAGAATCAGACCACCTTCTGCACTGCCCACCGGGGCATAGCGATATTGCACAGATTTTTCCTGGGAGAAAACAAGTGGACCCCGTCAAGTTCGTCAAGGCACCGCAGGATTCCGGCGTACCGGAATGGGCGCGCGACTTCAGTGTAATGGATCGTGTTGTCCTGATCACCGGCGCCGGTCAGGGCATCGGGCGGGAAATTGCCCGTCAGTTCGGCGCAGCGGGCGCCATTCCGGTGATTGCCGATTTGCAGTTGGACAATGCCCAACGCGTCAAAGCCGAGATCGAAGAACGCGGCGGGCGAGCCATGGCATTGCATGTCGACGTCGGCAATGTGGCCTCCATCCAAACGATGGTCGATGCCGTCGTGGCCGAGCATGGGCGGATTGATGTGCTGATCAACAATGCGGCCATTTTCGCTTCGCTGGAAAAACGCAAGTTCGAACTGATTCCGCAAGCTGAGTGGGATCTTGTGATGAAGGTCAACATCAACGGGCCGCTGGTCTGTGCGCGGGCCGTGGCCCCGGTGATGCGCAAGGCGGGTTGGGGCCGGATCATCAACATCGCTTCGGATGCCGTGCCGAAGGGTGTGATGAACTACATGCACTATGTCACCTCTAAATCCGCGATGATCGGCATGACCAATGCCATGGCGCGCGAGCTTGGTGAGGACGGCATCAACGTGAACTGCATCCGCCCCGGCGCGGTGGCGACCGAGGTCGAGCGGGCCGTCAACCCGACGCAAGACCTGCGCAAGATCCAGATCGGGCAGCAATGCATCAAGCGCGGGATGGAGCCGCCGGATCTGGTGGGCCTGATGATGTTCCTGTCCGCCCCGGCCTCATCATTCATCACCGGCCAGACGATCGCCTGCGATGGCGGTTACACCCACAGCTCGTGACCCGAAAGGACGATGCCATGACCCACCATGGGCAGCTTTACATCGATGGCGTATGGGTCAGCCCATCGACCACCGCGCGGCGTGAGGTGGTTGATCCTACCAGCGAAGAAGTTTTCGCCTCGGTCGGGCAAGGGGATGCGCAGGATGTGGAGAGGGCCGTTCTGGCCGCACGGCGAGCCTTTGAGGCCTACTCTCAGACCACTCTGGCCGAGCGGATCGCCCTGATCGACCGGATCATTGCCGAGTATGAACGCCGCGCCGACGAGTTCAGGGACGTGATTGCGCGCGAAGTAGGGATTCCCGTCAGCGCCGGGGTCCAGGTCTCCGGCCCGGTAGGCCACATGAAGGTGGCGCGGGATCTGCTGACCACCTATGCTTTTGCACAGCGGATCGGCGACACGATCATCCGGCGCGAACCGATTGGCGTCTGCGCCCTGATCTCGCCGTGGAACTGGCCGATCCAGACCTCGGTCATCAAGCTGATCTACGCTTTGGCCGCTGGCTGCACGGCGATCCTGAAACCCAGTGACGCATCCCCCCTCAGTGCCATCCTGCTGGCCGAGGTCATGGACAAGGCGGGTGTGCCGCCGGGCGTGTTCAACCTGATCATCGGGCGGGGTCGAGTCGTTGGGGAGGCCCTATCACGTCACCCGGACATTGACATGATCTCCTTCACAGGATCGACCACCGCCGGGGTGCAGGTCGGCGCAGCCGCAGCGCAGACCGTCAAACGCACCTGTCTGGAACTGGGCGGTAAATCGGCCAACATCGTGCTGCCAGATGCTGACCTTGAAAAGGCCGCGCGCTGGAATATCCAAAGGGCCTTTTTCAACACCGGGCAATCTTGTCATGCACCCAGCCGGATGATCGTGCATGAAAGTCAGGTCGAGGCCGTGCTGCCGTTTCTGGCCGACGAATGTGCGAAGTTCATCATTGGCGACCCGCGCGACAAGGCCACCACGATGGGCCCTGCCGTCAGCCAGGCCCAATATGACACTGTGCAGCGCTATATCAAAAGCGGAATTGACGAGGGCGCGCGGCTGGTCTGCGGCGGCCTTGGCCGCCCTGCCGGGATGAACCGCGGCTATTTCCTGCAACCGACGGTCTTTGCCGACGTGCTGCCCGACATGGCGATCTCGCGAGAAGAGATCTTTGGACCGGTGCTGGCCGTTCTGGCCTATTCCACGGAAGATGAGGCCGTCGCCATGGCCAACGACTCGATCTTTGGCTTGGGCGGCTATGTCTTCACCGCCGACCGCAAGAAGGGCTATGCGGTGGCAAGTGCCCTGCGCGCTGGCCGGATTTCTTTCAACGGAGCCGCCACGAACTCGCTGACGCCAATGGGCGGCTACAAGCAATCCGGCATCGGGCGCTCGATGGGCGTCTATGGGCTGGAAGAATACCTTGAAGTGAAATCTGTCTACGGTTTTGAGGACGAGGCGCGCCTTTTTCCAGAACATGTCTGACGGCCAGAGATCGGGCGTGTCTGCCCCCAAAAGAAAGACCGGCTATGGTCGAGAGGAACGGAAGAAATGAAAATCGGTGTCGTCGGACTGGGCTCCATGGGCTTTGGCATCGCATCCTCGCTGTTGCGGGCCGGCCACGAGGTCTGTGGAGCGGATGTCAATCCTGAAGCGATCCGGCGGCTGCAAGCCGATGGGGCGATGGCTGATGCCATTGGCCAGGCCGCGCCCGGTCTTGATGGGCTTGTCGTGGTTGTCCTGAATGCCTCCCAGGTCGAAGCGGTACTGTTTGGCGCGGATGGCATCGCGCCCAAACTTCCCCGGGGGGCAGTGGTCATGTGCTGTGTTACGGTGGCGCCGGATTTCGCCCGCGTCATCGCGGCCCGGTGTGAGGGGCTTGGCCTGCACTTCCTGGATGCGCCGATTTCCGGCGGCTCGGTCAAGGCTGCGCAGGGCAAGCTTGCCATCATGGCATCGGGAACCCCGGACGCCTTTGCAGCGGCGGGCCCCTTGTTGGCGGCTACGGCGGAAAAGGTGTTCAAACTGGGCGATAGCGCCGGAATGGGCTCGGCGATGAAAGCTGTGAACCAGATGCTGGCGGGCGTCCACATTGCCGCAATGGCCGAGGCGCTCACCTTTGGCATTACGCAAGGCATCGCCCCAGAGACTTTTCTCAGCGTCATTCCGGACTGCGCCGGCACCAGCTGGATGTTGGAAAACCGCGCGCCGCATATTGTGGCTGGCAACTACACGCCGCATTCGGCCGTCGACATCTGGCCCAAGGATCTGGGCATCGTTCTGGATGCTGCCCGTGCCGCAAAGTTTGCCGCGCCGATCACGGCGGCGGCATTGCAGCAATTTGTGGCGGCATCCGGCATGGGGCTGGGGCGCCAGGATGATGCGGCGGTGGCCAAGGTTTATGCGCGCAACGCCAGTCTGAACCTGCCGGGCGAAGGTTGAGCCATGCCGACCTATTTTGGCGCAATCGCCGACGATTTCACCGGCGCCACCGATCTGGCAGGGTTGCTGGCGCGCTCTGGCGTCCCGGTGTCACTGCGCATCGGCGTGCCGAGCGCGCCGCCCGAAAGCACGGCACCGCTGGAGATCATTGCTCTGAAATGCCGCACCGCCCCGGTGGCCGAAGCCGTGGCCGAAACGCGGGCGGCCTTGGCTTGGCTACGCCAGGCGGGCGCGCAGCGGCTGTTCTGGAAGTACTGCTCGACCTTCGATTCCACGGACCAGGGCAATATCGGCCCGGTGGCCGAGGCGCTGATGGCAGATCTTGGCACGCAGCAGACCATCTATTGCCCGGCTTTCCCGGAGAATGGTCGCAGCATTTTCATGGGCAATCTCTTTGTCGGCGAGCAGCCCCTGGCTGAAAGCCCGATGAAGGACCACCCGCTGACGCCCATGCGCGATTCCAATCTGATGCGCTTGCTGGCGCCTCAGGTCACCAAGCCGGTCGGGCTGGCGAACCGCCTGACCGTTGCCAAAGGCGCGCTGCAGCAGCGATTGGATGATCTTCTTGCGGCGGGCGTCGCCCATGTCATTGTGGACGCCGTCAGCAATGACGACCTGCAATTGATCGCCGAGGCCTGCCAGACTATGCCGCTTCTGACTGGCGGCAGCGCCGTGGCGATGAACCTGCCCAAGCTGTGGCTAGCGCAAAATCTGCTGCCCAAGGCTGACAAGACGACGATACCCCGAGCCGAAGCAGGCCCGGCCATTGTCCTGTCGGGCAGTTGTTCCGCCATGACCAACCGGCAGGTTGCGGCTTTTCTGGCCAAGGGTCATCCCACCTTCCGGCTTGATCCAATGCAATTGGCCGAGGACGGGGCGGCGCCCGCCTTGACTTGGCTGGCGGCGCAAAGCCGTCACACCACAGTGATGTTTTACGCAACTGCGGAGCCTGCGGCTGTCGCTCGGGCGCAGGCTTTGTTGGGCACCGACCGCGCGGGCAAACTGGTCGAAGATGCGCTGGCGGCCTGCGCCGTCGCCGCGCGCGATCAGGGGACGCGTCGTTTTGTTGTGGCGGGCGGGGAAACGTCTGGCGCCGTCGCCAAGGCCCTTGCCATTGATCAACTTCACATTGGCGCTGAAATCGCGCCCGGCGTGCCGTGGTGCTATGCCACAAGCGCTGGAAAATCCGTCGCCATCACCCTTAAATCCGGTAATTTTGGCCAGGAAGGCTTCTTCAATGAGGCGTTGGAGGTTCTGGGCACATGATGGCCGAAAACGCGCTCCGCGAGCAGATTTGCCTCTTGGCAAAATCCATGTTCGACCGGGGCCTGACCAGTGGATCGACGGGCAATATCTCGGCCCGAACGGCGGACGGTGGCGTGTTGGTGTCGCCCACCGGCACCAGCTTTGGCCGTCTGGACCCGGCCCGTCTCAGCCTCTTTGACAGCAGCGGCCGCCAGATCAGCGGCGACAAACCGACCAAGGAAATGCCTCTGCACGCGGCCTTTTACGACACGCGCAGTCAGGCAGGGGCCGTGGTGCATCTGCATTGTTGCCATGCAGTGGCGCTCTCCACCCTGCCCGAGGTTGACGAGGACAACTTCCTGCCGCCGATCACGCCTTACGGCATCATGCAGCTTGGCCGTGTCAAGCTCTTGCCCTTCTTCTGCCCCGGCGACCCTGCCATGGGCCAAGCCGTCCGTGGCCTTGCAGGCAAGCGCGCCGCAGTCATGTTGGCCAATCATGGGCCGGTTGTGGCGGCCAAGGATGTCGAAGCCGCCTGCAATGCCATCGAGGAGCTTGAGGCCACGGCCCGCCTTGCCTTGCTGACCCGCGGCCTGCAGCCCCGCCTGATGACCGAGGCGCAGCTCCGCGATGTCGTCACAACCTTCAATGTCGAGTGGGACGCATGAAATTCTCCGCCAACCTGGGCTTTCTCTGGGCCGACCGCGCCTTGCCAGAGGCCATCCGTGCCGCAAAGGCCGCTGGGTTTGATGCCGTGGAATGTCATTGGCCCTATGATACGCCCGCGATGGACACTCTGGCGGTGTTGCGCGAAACCGGGCTTGCGATGCTGGGTCTGAACACAAGGCGCGGCAATACCGCCGTCGGCGAAAACGGCCTCTCCGCCGTGCCCGGGCGCGAGGCTGAGGCCCGCGCCGCGATTGACGAGGCACTGGCCTACGCGCGCGCCACTGGAACCGGCGCCGTGCATGTCATGGCGGGCAATTCCAGCGGCCCCCGGGCCCGAGTGGCCTTTGTGGCGAACCTGACCTATGCCTGCACGCAGGCGGCGCCGGACGGAATCACCATTCTGATCGAGCCTTTGAACCCCCACAACGCCCCCGGCTATTTCCTGAACAGCACCGGCCTTGCCGCCGACATCATCCGCGAGACCGGCCAACCCAACCTGCGCCTGATGTTTGACTGCTACCATGTCCAGATCATCGAAGGTGACGTGACCCGCAGGCTTGAGACCCTGCTGCCCTTGATCGGCCATATCCAGATTGCCTCGGTTCCGGACCGTGGCATCCCGGATCACGGGGAGCTGGATTACGCCTATGTGCTGTCCTGCGTCGCAGCCCTTGGCTGGAGATCTGCGATCGGTGCGGAGTATCTGCCGGGCAGCACCGAGCCCGATATGAGCTGGCTTCAGAAGTATAGATAATGGCCAAGGGCTGGGCCTGAACAGCACCGACAAAAGGAACTCAATGATGAACGACAAACCGGTGATCGGCTTTATTGGCCTTGGCTTCATGGGCCATGGCATGGCCAAGAACATTCGCTTGGGCGGCTATGATCTTTGGGTGCGGGGTCGATCCAATCGGGCTCCGGTCGAAGACCTGCTGGCGATGGGCGCACAAGAGGCCGCCAGCCCGAAGGAGATGGCCGAGGCCTGCGACATCATCCACATCTGCCTGTCCAACTCGCCGCAGATCGAGGCTGCAATGCGCGCGCCGGATGGCATCCTGGCAGGTGCGCGCCCGGGACTGATCGTCATCGAAACATCGACCGCCAATCCTGCCTCCACCGCAGCGCTGGCGGCTGAACTGGCGGCGAAGGGCGGGTATTTTGTCGACGCGCCCTTGGGCGGCACACCGGTGCAGGCAGAGGCCGGCCAACTCAGTGCCATGGTCGGCTGTGATGAGGCGATCCTGCCGCAAATCGCGCCGGTCATCGGGTGTTGGGCCAGCAAGATCACGCGGATCGGGCCGGTGGGTAGCGGCCACAAAATGAAACTGTTGATGAACTTCATCGGCCTGTCTTACGGCGCACTGTTCTCGGAGGTTGTTGTGCTGGGGGCCAAGGTTGGCATCTCGCCCCAGACCATCCGCGAGGTGATCTCGCCCAGCCGCATGGGCAACGGGTTCTTCGAGACCTTCATGAGCTATGTGGTCGACCGCAACCGCGACTCGCACAAATTCTCGATCGCGAACGCGGCCAAGGATCTTCGCTATCTCAACGATATGGCCGCAGATGCGGATATGGTGAACATCATGGCCGGAGCGGCCAAGCATTATTACACTCACGTCGCAGCGACCGGTCACGCCGAGGATTACGTCCCGATGCTCAGCGACCATGTCGGTGCCCTTAACGGCGTGAACATGGAAGACGAGGTGCGCAAGGGCGCGTGATTTCACAGTCGCACGCACGAACAATCGCAATGGGTCGGTCATGCCAGAGGATACGCGGTCTGTTGAGGTCAAGGCAAATGCCGCAACCCCGACATATCCAGGCCATTGTATCCCGCCCCTTCTCAGCCAGGAATTTTGTGAAATGAGGTGCCTGTGACCAACCAACGTTCCTTGCTTCTTGCCGCTCTCCCAGCACTGCTGGCCGTGGCCATGGTGTTTCTGGTCACCGGCGCCTCCCTCGCGACCCTGCCGCTCTATATTCATCAGAAACTCGGCTACGGTGCCGGTGTGGTTGGAATGGTGGCAGGGGCGCAGTTCGTCTGCGCGATGCTCTCCCGTATTTGGGCCGGACAGATGGCGGATGGCCAAGGTCCCAAGGCCGCGATGCTGTGGGGGCTGGCGATGACCCTGGTCGCCGGATGTTTTTACCTCGGCTCCACACTTTTGGCGGCAACCCCGGCGATCGCTTTGGCTAGTCTGTTTACCGCCCGGCTGTTTCTGGGAGGAGCCGAGAGCTTCATCATCACGTCCGGCCAGTCCTGGGGGCTGGCGCTTGCCGGGCAAGACCGCGCGGCGGCCGTGATCGGATGGACGGGAACGGCGCTTTATGTCTCGCTGGCCGTGGGCGCACCACTCGGGGGCGCGCTTTACGGCCTCATGGGGTTTGGCGGAATCGCGGCCATCACACTTGTGGTGCCGGTACTGACGTTGGCGCTGATCTTGTCTGCAAGCGGCCCCAAACCCTTGCCCAAGACAACCGGCAGGGCCCCTTCGGTTCTGGCTGCGGTAGCGCGACCCGGGATGGCAGCAGGATTGGCCGGGTTCAGTTACAGCTCCATGGCCTTTTTCTCTGTCCTGCTGTTTTTGGACCGAGGCTGGCAGCCAACCTGGGCGCCGTTCAGCGCCTTCGCTGTGGCCCTTGTCCTGATGCGGTTGACTTTCTCAAGCCTGCCCGACCGGATGGGCGGCCGCAAGACCGCGCTCCTCTTCCTTATGGTCCAGATCGTCAGTCTGGCTGGCCTGATCCAGGGCAGTGCCGAGAGTATCGCGTTGGTGGCGAGTTTCATGGCCGGTGTGGGCTATGCCTTCATTTACCCGGCTTTGGGGCGCGAGGCCGTCCGTGCCGTCGCCCCCGAGCGTGTCGGGCGGGCAGTGGGGTATTATTCGGCCTTCTTTGACCTTTCGATGGGGGTCTCTGGTCTGCTGTTGGGGTTGATCGCGGACCGGATCGGACTTTGGGCGGTCTTTCTGGCCGCGATCGTCGCCTCAGCCCTCGCGGCGGCGCTGGTGACTACCCTACCACGCGGAGGGATGAAATGACGACCCCCCCGGTTTCATGAAAACCGCCTACATCTGAACAACTTCGCCTGCACCATTTGCCCCAGCTCCCCATGTCAAACCTCACCCTCCCTGGACGCCTTGGGCACTAGCTTGGCCACGGCGTTGCTGCTTCGTGCCGAGTGTGCGCGTCTTGTGCTTGTCGCTCGCAACACCGAGGCTCTGCAATCCGCCTCCGTGACGGTCATTCTGTCGGCTCTGGGCATCACGACCGAAGTGAGGCCCGAGACTCGGAAAGGTATGACTGATATCAAACTGTTGGGCAGCTCTTGCGCGGTGCGGGCCTGTCTGCCCTTCCTGCGCAAGGTGTGAGCTGCGCGCATCTTCGACATCGCATCCGGCGCAGGGCTTCTGCCACATGTTAGCCCGTTCTTGACACGCTTGAGGGGGCATACAGCACCGGCGTTGCCCTGCAAGTCGACGGTGGGCACTCCTTCCACCAAGGGGATGGCGGCGGAAAGGTCGCGGAGCAGGCTCTTCCGCGCCTCCTTTTTCTCAGACCCTCTGTCGTCTTTCGGCGATGGTTTTTGCGATGGTGTAGCTGCTGTGCATCTCGGGTCCGCCTTCGCGGCCGATGCCGCTGTCGCGGTAGCCGCCGAAGGGGGCTTCGGCGCCCGGGCTTGTGAAGCAGTTCAGCGCGATGGAGCCGGCTTGCAGTTCATGCGTCAGGTGATCGGCGGTGGCCATGTCATTGGTGAAGACAAAGCCCGCCAGACCCGTCTCCAGGCTGTTGCCGATCGCCAGCGCCTCC
>NZ_JBFUAG010000029.1:0-14158 GCF_056406375.1 Rhodobacter sp. P1_C2 | reverse complement strand
ATGCTCTGGAACACGATCCGCCCGGGTTCCGAGCTCAGGATCTTGGCATCGCCGCCAAGCTGCACCGTCCCCTCGCCGGTATAGGTCAGCACATAGACACCCGCCCGCGAGGCCGCCGCCGCCGCATCCGTCGAGCTGCTGCCCCAGTCCCAGACCGTCCCCACCGAGGTCAGCCCCGCAGGGATCGAGGTCGGCCAGCCATCCGCATCCAGATAGCCCTGGCTCTGCAGCGACGTGTAGTTCATCGCATCCCAGGTCGTCCCGCTGTGCCCGATCCACGGACGCGACGTCTTCATCAGATCCAGAAACGGCATCTGCGTCGACCAGTCCGAGATATGCGTCAAGCCAAAGGCCAACGTCGGATCCGTAAGACCGGATCTGGCGGTGTCTGCGCGCATCGGCTGGCTTGTGGCCAGGACCAGGAGAAAGGGCAGAAGCAGGAGGGACCACAGGATCGCGGGGCGACCGGATTGGACAAGAGCGGGGCGGGACAGCGACGCGCGGGAAAGCGAGGGCCGCCTCTGCAGGCCCGATCCACGGACGGGGCCGATCTGCGCCCCGGCCTTCTCTTCGGCCTCCACGAAACGGCAGCGACCGGCCAGAGCCCCCGCAATCAGCCAGGTGATGGGGGTCAATGTCGCATTGGCAATCATGTCGATCATGTTGGCCATCAGCAGGATGCAAAGTCCCGCCGTGACCAGCGTGACCCCCAGACGCTTGCGCCGCAGAAACAGGATCAGCACCGGCATCGCCAGCAGCCCATAGGTCGCCAGATAGCCCAGCCAGCCCGAGCTGCCCATCAGCACGATCCACATTCCATCGGTCACGCTGATATCCCTGCCTGTCTCGGGGTCGAAGATGAGATTTCGTCCATAGCCGCCCCAACCCGCCAGGACGCGCTGATTGGCATGGGCCAGCAACTGATCCTCGTTGTCAAAGCGGAACTTCAGCGACAGCGCGCGCTCGGCGCTGTGGCTCTCGACCTGTTGATAAATCGCCTGCACCGGGATCAGCCCGCCGCCGCGCAGCATCGGATAGGTCAGCATGATGGCCGCCAGGATCACCGCCACCAGCATCTGAAGCCGCACCGAGGCCAGCAGAATGATCGGGGTCATCATCACCAGCAGAAGCATTGCGCCAAGCGAGTGACAGAGAAACAGAACACCCGAGAGCCAGAGCCCCGCCAGCCATGCGCGGCTCGACCGCCCGGCCTTCCTGTCGTGCAGCCAGAGGATGAAGGCGGCCATGGCCCCCATGGCCAGAAAAAGCGCCAGCCAGAGTCCATGCTGAAGGAATACCACGGGGCGAAACCCGCCATCCCGCATGGCCTGAACGAAATCCTGCGCCAGGAACCCGTAGAACCAGCGCGCCAGCTGCGGGCTCATGCGGATCTCGAACAGCGTGGGCAGGGTATAGATCAGGCTCGCCACACAGAGGATGCGCAAGAGCAGCCGGTGCTGATCGGAGGTGCCCAGATAGCGCAGGCCCAACAGGAAAGGCAGAAGGGCCACCCCGCTGTTCAGCATGAGCGAGAAGATGTCATAGGGACGAAGGCCGGGGAAAAATCTTGGCCCGACCATGTAGGAATCCGTATTGGTCATCACCGTGAGGATCGGGATCAGGAACGAAAACAGGACAAGGGCGCTGATGGCCAGCGGGAGGCGCTGCATCGAGACCTCCCGCGCAACCGCTGGGGGGGCTTCGGCGGCGGTTCGCGGTATGCGGCGCGTCGTTTGCCGCGTGAAGGCCGCGCCCCCCGTTCTGTCGCGCCGCGATGCGGCCTCGCCGACTGCGGGCGCTGTCTCGCCGGGGGAAACCGCCTTTACCCGATCCGTCTGGCGCGGGGGCCGTGTCTCGGCGGTCCTTCGAGCGGGGAGCGCGCCGCCCCCGACCAGCAGCATCACGGCCGCCGTCGCAGCGGGGATCAAGGTCTTGTCGAATGTCGGCAGAATAGGAGGGTCAATCCCCACCCCGTAAGGCAGAACCAGATAGCCGCCGACGATGGACCAGATCAGGGCCTCGGACCGCGGCAGGATGCGAAACAGGATCACCACCACCAGGGGCCAGCTGAAAAGGACAATATAGGCAAAGAAGTTGGGCATGAGACCATTTACCTGGAGCGCTCTGGGCCGTGATTTCAAAAGAGCGAAATTTCTTCGGGCAAGGGCGCCGGTGATCTTAAACCGACCTTACTGCGACCTTAAAGATACTGCCGTCCGGACATCGTCGTCGGCCTGTTGTTACCTATGGATGTCATGTTACTCTATACTTTGCACTATTTTTACCTCGATTGTTTGCCGCGATTGAACTGCAGGAATGCGCTGAATGTCAAAAGAGCCGGCTGCCGATGTCTCGGTGCTCATCGTCAACTATGGCACGGTCGACCTGGTGCTGACGGCGATCGGCAGCGTCGTGGAACATTCTGCCAGGGTGCGTGACATTCATGTCGTGGACAATGCCTCGCCAAACGGCGATGCGGCGATCCTGGCGCGCGAGATCGCCGCGCGGGGCTGGCAGGGGCAGGTCACATTGCATGCCGAGACGACCAACCACGGCTTCGGGCGCGGCAACAATGTCGTGCTCGCAGCCCTGGCCCGGCAGGAGGAGGCGCCCGACAAGGTGTTTCTGCTCAACCCCGATGCGCAGGTGGTGGGGGATACCATCCGCACCCTGGCCGAATTCATGGATGCCCATCCCCGGGCCGGGGCCGCAGGGGCGCGGCTGGAACATCCCGGGCATACCCCGGCGGCCGATGCCTTTCGGTTTCCCTCGCTGATCAGCACGCTGTCCGATGCCGTAAGTTTCGGCCCTTTCGCCCGTCTCTGCGCCAAATGGCAGGTCCCCCTGCCGCCGGGCCAGCCCACCTCGCGCGTGGATTGGGTCTGCGGGGCGGCGGTCATGCTGCGCCTGCAGGCCCTGCGAGAGGCGGGCCTGTTCGACCCCGAGTTCTTTCTTTATTATGAAGAGGTTGACCTGATGCGCCAATTCGCGGGCAAAGGATGGGAAACCTGGTATGTCAACACGGCGCTGGCCATCCATGACGAGGGCGTCTCGACCGGGGTCAAACCCGGCCGCCCCGAGCGCAAGCGCCTGCCGCCCTATTGGTACCATTCCTGGCAATATTACCTGCGCAAGAACCATGGCCGCGGGCTGGCGCTGCTGGCCTGCCTTGCCTGGGCGGGCGGGGCCGGGGTGAATTTCGTCATCTCGACCCTGCGCGGGAAGAGCCCGGCCGCGCCCCGCCATCTGCTGGGCGATCTGTGGACCCATGCCGCGCGCCCGCTGCTGGGGTTGGATGCATGACCGGAGGCGCGGCGGCCCCCCGTCCGGCCAACGGTATGGATAGCAATCTGGCCGCCGATCTGGCCATCGTCCTGATCGGCCGCAACGAGGGGGAGCGGCTCTTGCGCTGCCTGGCCTCGATCCGGGGGCAGGCGGGGCATGTGGTCTATGTCGATTCCGGTTCCACCGATGGCTCCGTCGCGGCGGCGCGGGCGGCGGGGGCCGCGGTGGTGGAGCTTGACCTCTCGCGCCCCTTCACGGCGGCCCGGGCGCGCAATGCCGGATTTCAGGCCCTGGCCGGGCTGCACCCCGCGCCGGCGTTCATCCAGTTCATCGACGGCGATTGCGCGGTGGCCGCAGGTTGGCTGGAGGCCGCCCGGACGGCCCTGCAATCCGATGCGAGCCTGGCCGTGGTCACCGGCTGGCGGTCGGAGATCGATCCCGGGCGCAGCGTCTACAATGCGATCTGCGACACCGAATGGCACCGCCCCGCCGGGCCCATCACCGCCTGTGGCGGCGACATGATGGTGCGCCGCACCGCATTCGAACAGGTGCTTGGCTTCAACGACCAGGTCATCGCCGCAGAGGATGACGAGTTCTGCATCCGCATCGGCCAGGCCGGCTGGAAACTGCTGCGCCTGCCCCTGTCCATGACCCGGCACGATGCGGCGATGACGACCTTTGGCCAATGGTGGCGGCGGGCCGTGCGGGCCGGACATGGCTTTGCCCAGGTCGGCGCCCTGCATGAGGGCTATTTCAGACGCTCGCGCCAGCGCGTCCTGTTCTGGGGTGCAGCCCTGCCCGGGCTGGCCCTGATCGCCGTCTGGGCGGCGCCCTGGGCGCTTTGGGTCATTGCAGCGGCCTATCTGGCATCATTTCTGCGCAGTGCGCAGGCCCTGCGCCGCGAAGGGCTGGCAATTCGCCCGGCCCTGCATCAGGCCCTCTTCCTTGTCCTGTCCAAATTTCCGAACCTGCAGGGCATGATCACCTATTACGGACGACAGCTGCGCGACCGCGAGATGCGGATCATCGAATACAAGTAACCCCGACGGGAGACCACGTTTTGCAGACCAAGACCATTCGTGCCGGCCTTATTGGCGCAGGCTACATCGCCTCTTGGCATGCCGAAGCTCTCAAGGGGGTGAAGGGCGTGCAACTGACCGCAATCTGCGATGTGAACAAGGCGGCCGCGACCGAAATGGCGCAGGCGCTCGGCGTGCAGGCCTTCGGTTCGCTGGACGAGATGGTGGCGGCCGGCGCCTGCGATGCCGTCCATGTCCTGACTCCGCCGCACAGCCATTGCACGCTGGCCACCCAAAGCCTGAGGGCCGGGCTGCATGTGCTGGTCGAAAAGCCGGTGGGCGTCTCGGCGGCCGAGGCCGCCCTGATGGCAGAGGTCGCGGCCGAAACCGGCAAGACCCTTGCCGCAGGCCACAATTTCCTCGCGCTGCCGGCCTATGGCCGCCTCAAGGCCGCGCGTGACAGCGGCCGGCTGGGCCGTATCGCCTCGGCCGAGATCAACTGGCGCTTCCCCTTGGGCCCCTTGCGCGCGGGCCCCTTCAACCTGTGGCTCTTGCGCGCGCCCGGGAACCTGCTGCTGGAACTCGGGCCCCATCTCTATGCCTTCGCGCAGGATCTGTTCGGCCCGGTCGAGATCCTGCATCTGGATCTGAGCCTGCCGGTCGACCTGCCCGGCGGCGGCACCAGGCATCAGGGCTGGCGCATCCTCGCCCGGGCCGGCAGCGTCGATATCACCTTCACCCTGTCGCTGGTCGAGGGCGCGGACGACCGTTCGGTCACGCTGCGGGGGTCGAGCGGCATGGCGCGGCTGGATTTCGCCAATGACACTTTGGAAATCCGCGCCGAGAACGCCGCCGACATCGTGCTGAACCCCTTGATCAAGGAACTGTCGCTCTCCTGGCAGCATCTGCGCGAGGGCACGGTCAATGCGACGCGCCAACTGGTCTCGCTGAACCGCAAGGCGCCCTATGGATTGAGCTTCGCGGGCCTCTTCTCCAGCTTTTATGATGCGGTGCACCGCGGCGCGCCCATCGACCCGCGCTTTTCGATGTCCGCGGCCACCGAAGTCATGGGCGCGATCGAGCGCACCCTGGCCCTGATGCCGCCCGCCGCCCTCTCTGACCCCGCCCCCCCGTCGGGGCGGCAGCCGCAACCTTCCGTCATGGTCATCGGCGGCACCGGTTTCATCGGCCGGCATCTGACGCGCAGTCTGGTTGCGGCCGGTCACGATGTGCGGGTCCTGAGCCGCGGCAAGGAGGGCCCCTTCGCCGATCTGGCCGATCATGTCGAGACGGTCTCGGTGTCGCTGCGCGACCCGGAAGGCCTGCGCCGGGCGATGGCGGGGATCGATGTCGTCTACAACCTCGCCAAATCCACCGACCGCTCCTGGGAAGACGCCCTGAAGAATGACGTGGCTGTCGCCGTCGCGGTGGCAGAGGCCGCCCTCGATGCCGGCGTCAAGCGGTTCATCTACACCGGCACCATCGCCTCTTATGACATGTCCGACCCGAGCCGCCCGATCACCGAGGACACCGGCTTTGGCCAGGACATGACGGCGCGCAACATCTATGCAAGGTCCAAGGCCGAATGTGAGGCGCGGCTTCTGGCGCTGGCCCGTGACAAGGGCCTGCCGCTGATCATCGCCCGCCCCGGCATCGTCATCGGCGAGGGCGGCCCCCTGCAGCACTGGGGACTTGGCCGCTGGCATGGGGCGGGGGCCGTGCGGATCTGGGGCGATGGCCGCAACATCCTGCCCTTCGTGCTGATCGAGGATGTGTCGGACGCCCTGGTCAAGCTGATCGATGCGCCGGGGGTGATCGGGCATTCCTTCAACCTGATCGGCGAGCCAATGTTTTCGGCGCGGGATTATTTTGACGCCATCCATGACCGCCTTGGCGCACGGATCACTGTCAAGCCTGGCGCGCTTTACGGGTTCTTTCTGATGGACCGGGCGAAATATCTGCTCAAACGCTATGCCCTGGGCAAGAAAAGCGCCTCTTTTGCCTCGCTGCAGGACTGGCGCTCACGCGCGCATCTGTCGCCCTTCGTGAACACCAGGACTAAGGAAAGGCTCGGCTGGCAGCCCGAAAGCGACCGCCAGGCCTTTGTCGAAAAGGCGATCGGGACCGCCAATCTATTGGGGTTCTGATCCCGGCGCCGGGCGCAGACCCTGCCCGGTGCCGGCAAAAAGCTGGCCGATCCAGGCCACCTCGGTTCTGATGTCATGTTCGGCTTCGACCTTCAGCCGGCCCGCCGCCCCCATCCGGGCGCAGAGCGCCGGATCGCGCAAAAGCTGGTCCAGCCGGGCGACCAGGGTTTCCACATCGCCGGGCGGGACGATGAAACCGCTGATCCCGTCCTGCACCAGTTCGGGCACGCCGGCGACCTGGGTGGCGATCACCGGGATCCGGCTGGCCAAAGCCTCCATCAGCACCACGGGCAGGCCCTCGGCAAAGCTGGGCAGCACCAGCATGTCGGCCTCTTCCAGCAGGCGGCCCACGGCGGGTTCATCCAGATAGCCGGCGAAGCGGACCGCATCGCCCAGGCCTTGCGCCTGCCGCTCCAGCAGGGCCCGGGCGGGTCCGTCGCCCGCGATGGTCAGCCGGGCCTGCGGATGGCGGGCGCGCAGGGCGGCGAAAGCCTCCAGCAGCAGGGTGACGCCCTTGACCGCGTCCAGCCGCCCGACAAAGGCGACATGGCCGCTGAAATCGGGGCGCGGCACGGTGCCATAGCGTTCGGGCAGGATACCGCAATGGACGAGGCGCAGCTTGCCCCAATGCGCCTGATCCGAAAACAGCATCGCCTGGCTGCGGCAGAAATGGCTGATGCAGGCGATGAAGGCGGCACGGGCCACCTTCTCGTCCAGCCGCCAGCGGTGCATTTCAAAGAAGATCGTCGGGCCATGCAGGGTGATCGAGAAGGGAATGCCCGACATTTCCGAGGCGATCATCGTCAGCGATCCGCTCGCATCGCCGAAATGGTTGTGCATGTGGACGGCGCCTCGGGCGATCAGATGATCGCAGAAGACCCCGGCTTCAAGGAAATAGAACATCTGCCAGAGAAAGGCCTTCAACCCCGGCGGGCGGATCTTCCAGGCCAGCCGCAAAGCCGAAAGCCAGCGCCCCGGGTCACGCCGCAGCATTCGGGCATGGGCGGCCAGAAGCCGGCCCGGGTTCTTCGCGGCCTCCAGAATGCCGAAGGTGCGCGCCGCCTCTGCGGCCTGTCCCGGCCCCACCACGGTGGCAGGCGGCGGGCGGCGCACCGTACAGGGCAGAACCTCGACGCCCAGGGCGCGCAGCTGTTCGACCTCGCGCTGGATGAAGGTATGCGAGACCTTGGGATATTCGCCGGTGACATAGGCAATCGGGCCGGAAAGGGGCTGTGGCGCGCTCATCGGGTCTCCTTCATCTTCCGCGGCTCCAGTCCTGTGCCGGCGGGCGCCGGCGCACCGCCAGCCGCACGAGGCTGTAGACCACGAAGCCCAGGGGCGCGGCCAGGGCCAGGCGCAGCATGCCCCCCTGCCCCACATCGGCTTTGGCCTCGTTGGCCCGCAGGTCGGGGTAAAGCCGGTAGACCTCCGCCACGCCGGCATCCTGCCTGCGGCGGACGCGGACCAGATTGGCCCAGCCCTCCACCATCGGCCAGTGATAGCGGGCGGCGACCTCGTGGCGTTCGTCCGGCGCGAAGTTCAGCCGCACGAAGGTGTCATCCGAGATGATCGCCGGAAAGGCGCCCCAGCGGGCGCGACCGGCCGCATTGACGGCAAAGAAGCCGGCGCCGACCGCCCCGCCCTGCACGAAGGGCAGCCGGGTCCACAGATCGGCATAGGCCCGGGTCACCCAGCTTCGCGCCCGCGCCACGGCCAGGGTGCCTGTGGCATAGGCCGGGGCCGCGCGGTCCAGCACGGCGCGGACCTGGCCCAGCAGGGCCGGCTCGCAGATCACATCGGCATCGAGATAGGCCCGCATCCCCGCCCCCGCGGCACTGGCCAGCGCATCGGCCCGGTTGAGCGCGCCAAGCTTGCCGGGCTCCGGGCTGTCGTCGATCAGGAACTGCCAGCCGCGCGCCAGCATCGCGGCCTCATGGCGCCGCGCCACTGCCACCGTCGCGTCGCGGCACGCATTGGCGGCCAGGATCACCACGACCGGCCCTGCGGCCGCATCCTGCGCCGCCAGCGCCTCCAGACAGGGCCCGATATAGCCCGCCTCGTTGCTGGCCGGGATGATCACGGCCAGAAGCGGCGCTGCATCGACAGGCGAAGGAGAGGACAAATCAAACGGTTCCGTTCTGAATGCGGGCCTGGGATGTGGAATTTTTCAGCAGTGCACTATATGAACGGATCAGCTGAAACGGAAATGCTTTTCGGCAGGACCCTCTGGCCTGCATAATCCCTGACTGAACGGATGAAATTGTCACAAGCCACCCGAATTAATGCCATAAAGATGCCCGCAGTCCCCGTTATTTTTGGAAAGGTGCGTTTCTTCCACAAGATAGGCACATCCCGTTCTGGCCTGCCCCGCCTTTCTTATATGTTCCCTTATCTGCTCCGTGCGGGACGAAGACCCTCAGGACTGCTCAACTTCAGGAAAGAACAGAGTGCCCTCCCCCACTCATAAAAAGATCAAGATTGCTGTCGTTGGCCTTGGCAAGATGGGCCTGTCGCATTTCTCGATGGTCAATGCCCATCCCCGCGCGGAAACGCTGGCCTGCGATGCCAGCGGATTTCTGGCCGATGTGCTGGAAAAATATGTCCCCGCCCCGGTGTTCCGCGATTATGACGCCATGCTGGCGCAGGAAAACCTGGACGCGGTGGTGATCGCCACGCCCTCGCGGCTGCATGCGCCCATGGTGCGCGCGGCCCTGGGCAAGGGGGTCCATGTCTTTTGCGAAAAGCCCTTCTCTCTCGACTGGAAGACCTCCGATGCCCTGGCCGACCTGGCCGAGACGCGCGGGCTGATCAATCAGGTCGGCTATCATTACCGCTATGTCGGAGCCTTCCGCGAGGCGCATCGTATCGTGCAAAGCGGCGCGCTCGGCCAGATCACCCATGTGCTGGCCGAAGCCTATGGCCCGGTCGTGCTGCGTCCCAAGCGGCAGACCTGGCGCACCCAGAAATCCGAGGGCGGCGGCTCGCTTTACGATTATGCGGCCCACCCGCTCAACCTGCTCAACTGGTTCTTCGGGGCCCCGGTCTCGGTCAGCGGCAGCGTGCTGAACAGCATCTTCTCCGCCGACATCGACGATCAGGTCTTCTCCACCCTGCGCTTTGCCGGCGGCACCACCGCCCAGCTTTCCGTGAACTGGAGCGACGATTCCCAACGCAAGATGACGACGCGGATCACCATGATCGGCACCAATGGCCGGCTGTTTGCCGATCGGCAGGAATGCCAGGTCTATCTGCGCAAGCCCGTGGCCGAACTGCCCGGCTATGACGAGGGCTGGACGGTCAAATACACCACCGAGCTGACCGAGGATCCCTGGTTCTACCTGCGCGGCGAGGAATATTCCCACCAGCTGAATGCCTTTATCACGGCGGTTGCCGATGGCGCGGGCAAGACCCCTGAAAATGACTTCCGCTCCGCCGGGATGACCGATCGCACCATTGCCATGATCCTCGACGACCATGCGGGGATCCGGGTTTCTGCGCCCGAGACCCCTGCCCCCGCGCCGCGCAAACGGCGCTGGTTCGGGCTCGTGTAATTTCTGGACAAGGACCCCCGCATGGCCCCCCCCCAAATGGCCTCTCCGCAAATGGCCCCGCACCAAATGGACCGCCTGCTCTTTGGCGACAACCAGTTCTTCGGCATCAACCACATGTCCGAAGAGAAGGCCCGCGCCCAGTCCATCCGCTTTCACGACACGGCCTCC
Source organism: Rhodobacter sp. P1_C2 (assembly GCF_056406375.1). Taxonomy (NCBI): domain Bacteria; kingdom Pseudomonadati; phylum Pseudomonadota; class Alphaproteobacteria; order Rhodobacterales; genus Rhodobacter; species Rhodobacter sp. P1_C2. The sequence continues at coordinate 3,988 of NZ_JBFUAG010000029.1, read as the reverse complement.
ATCATGGAAGTGCTGGACGCGGCCTATGACGAAGGCATCCGCACCTTCATGTGCACCACGCATGACCGGATCGGCGCGGTCTGCGACGTGGTGCGCGCCAATCCCGCCCGCTATGCCGACTTCCAGTTCTATCCCTGCATGCCCTATGCCCACAAATACGCCAATGCCGTGACCGACCACGGGATGATCGGGGCGATCACCCAGTTCATGCCGGAGGACGGGCTGTTGCGCACGGTCCTGAGCGGCGGCAAGGCCCTGGCCACCAAGGATGTCGCGGGCATCGCCAAGATCCTGATCGATGCCGAGATGAAGATGTTCTCCGGGCTGAAAACCCCGGTCATCTTCATGCAGAATGTCTTCACCGACCTTCTGCTGGGCATGGGTTTCACCAGCGCCTTCCGCATCTTCCACGACCATGTCATCGAAAGATACGGCGCCGAACCCGGCTATATCACCATGAACATGCCAGCCCTCTTCAAGGCGCTGACGGCGGAAGGCATCGAAAACCCGATCATCTGCGCCAATATCAACAAGATCGGCTTCCGGATGAGCGGCGGCCAGGAGGCCTATCTGGAGACGATGAGAACCGGCAAGCTGCGCGCCATTGCCATGTCGGTCTATGCCTCGGGGGCGATCACGCCCGAAGAGGCGATTTCCTGGGTTGCGGATCTGCCCAACCTGCAGTCGATCGTCTTCGGCGCCTCCAGCCGCGGCAATATCCGCAGCACGCGCGAGCTGGTGGAGCGTTACATGGGCCCCGTGGCAGCATGAGGGGCACGGCATGACGATCAAACGCCCGCTGAAGCGCATCCCGATCCTGAATGCCTATGTCCATGACGTGACCATGGACGAGGTGGTCAATGACATGGACGAGGGGCTCCTGCTGACCCTGCATGTCGACATGATCATGAAACTGCAGCAGGACCGCGCCTTCTACGACATCATCGACCAGTTCGATGTCATCACCTGCGACAGCCAGATCATGTATTTCGCCCTGAAGTTCCTCGGCACCCCGGTGCCCGAGCGGGTCTCGGGCTCGGATTACTTCCCGAAATTCTACATGCGGCACCGCGACAACCCCGATGTCACGATCTTCCTCTGCGGTGGCAAACCGGGCATCGCCGATATCGCGGCCGAAAGGATCAATACCAAGGTCGGGCGGAGGATCGTGGTGGGAACCTATGCCCCCCCCTTCGATTTCGACACCAATCCTGCGGAAATCGAGCGGATGATCGAAACCATCAACGCCTCGGGGGCCACGGTCCTGCTGGTCGGGCTGGGCGGCGGGCGGCAGGAGAAGTTCATCATCCGCTACCGCGACCGCTTTCCCCATGTGCGGCTGTTCCTGCCCCTGGGGGGCACGATCGACTACGAGGCCGGCACCTTCAAACGCCCCCCGGCCTGGATCACCGAATGGGGCTTTGAATGGCTCTACCGGCTGCTGAAGGAACCGCGCCAGCGCTGGCACCGCTATGTCGTACATGAACCGCCCGTCCTGTGGCGCCTGGCCGCGCAGAAGCTCGGGCTGTACCGCGACCCGTTTGGCAAGGGCTGATCCTGCCGGGGATCAGCCCCGGCTCACCCCGGTCCTTCCGCCTGACCGAGCCCCTTTTGCGCCACATTGGCGGCGCGCTGCGGCCCCATAGTTCTGAAACGGTGTTAACCATGGTCCGCTTGATCCGGGCCCCCGTTCACCCAGGAACCGTGTGGAGCTTCCGCCATGTCCTTTGCAGCCCAGGCCTTCCCTGCCCCCCATCATCCCGCCCCGCACCGGCAGGAACGGACGGGCCAGCGGGCGGCCCTGTTCCGGCTGTGGCGCGATCTGGCCGCCCCGGAGGCTGCAGCGCCCATCGTCGCCCCGCCCCCCTCCGCGCCGCGCGCCATGGTCAGCGGGACGGTCTCGGCCCGCTTCGCCACGCTGATGCCGGCCATGGTCCAGCTCGGGCCGGCCGTGCTGGGAGAGGTCATCCCGGCCTCTGCGCCCCCGCTGCCGGACCGCGCCCTGGCCGAGGCCCGGCAACGGCGCCTGAAAGAGGCGCTGCAGGACGACATGTTCATTTTCTGAAAGACCCCCGACTTCCGAAAGACCGGCGACTTCTGAAAGACGGGCGCCTTCCGAAAGACCGGCGACCCGCGGATGACCGCGGGTCGCCGGGACGGACTGGGGATTGACCGGGGGGATGGTCGGGGGCCTAGCCCCCGCCCCTGCCCGGGTCAGATCGCGATCGACATCCAGCTCAGGTCGGTGACATGCAGCCCGACGAGGGTGACCGCGTCATGGTCCGTCATGTTCAGCACCAGATTGCCCGCGGAATCCGCCGAAGCCATCGCCAGCAGCGCATCATGCGAGGTGATGCCCTGGCCGACGAGGTCCAGCACGTCGTCGCTGGAGAAATCCATGATCTGGTCGTGACCGCTGTCCACCGACAGGTAGAACCGGTCGCGCCCGGAGCCGCCGGTCATCGTGTCATCCCCGAGGCCACCAATGAAGGAATCATCGCCACCGCCGCCCAGCAGGATGTCATTGCCCCGGCGGCCATAGATCATGTCATTGCCAAGCCCGCCGCTGAACACGTCATCCTTGGCGCCGCCGAGGAAGATGTCGTCGCCCGCGGTGCCGGTGAGGGCATGGACCGAGGTGATCACCGAGCCCAGCTGCAGCGTCGTGGTCAGCGCATCGCCCGAAAGGTCGCCCGGCTTGTAGGGGCCGATCTGGTTTTCCTGCAGGCTCCAGTAGTTCTGCACGACATCGGTGCCGCCAAAGCTGGCATGGGCCGTGTTGTCGGCCACGACGTAATCGGCCAGCGCCGAGTTCGGGTCGATGCCGAGCTTGATGCCAAGATCCGACAGCGGGTTGATCGCGCGGATCACCACACCGCCGGTGGAGGTGCTGTCGATCTGGACCCGCGCCACGGCATTGGCATCGGTCTGCACGCCCAGCGAGGCGACATGCAGCGGGCCGGGCTCCAGCACGGTCTGGGTCAGGAAATTGTCGAGCGCAAGATCCACGCCCGTGCCGAATTTGAAATGCTCGATCCCCTGCAGGAAGTCCGAGACGCCGGCCCCGGTCAGCCGGAAGCCGGTGCCTTCGGCGACCAGCGTGTAATCCGACGGCTTGCCGCTCAGGATCAGCAGGTCATTGCCTTCGCCGCCGATGATCGTGTCATGGCCGAGGCTGCCGGTGATCGAGTCATTGCCCGCGCCGGCGACCAGCCTGTCGTCGCCGGCGGTGCCGGTCAGCACCCGGGCGGTCTCATTGGCCAGGCGCAGCATGTCCTTGCGGGTGACGGTGATGTCGTCGTCGAACTGGAAAAGCTCGACGCCGCGGACGTAATGCGAGGTGCCGGGGCCGGAGAGGCGGAACCCGTCGCCTTCGGCAACCATGGTGTAATCCTCGGCCGAACCGCTCAGCACGAGCGTGTCGACCCCAAGCCCGCCGGCGATGGCGTCATGGCCCTTGCCGGCGATGATCGTGTCACGGCCATAGCCGCCGATCAGGAAATCGTCCTTGTCGGTGCCGGTCAGCGTGTCGGCGCTGGCGTTGCCGACCAGGATGACGCCCTGCTGGTACTGCTCGCCGCCGCCGGTTCCGAACCAGGAGGTGGAATGCTGGTTGAGGTCCATGAGCAGGTCGCCGCGCGCGCTGTGGTCGCCGAGGGCGCTGAAGATGCTCCAGGCGCCGTATTGGCTGGAGGCGGCGACATCGCCGTAATGCATGAAGGGGCCATCGCTGACCGCGGCCCAGCCGATCCAGAGTTCGTGGTAAAGTTCCGCCATGGCCTGACTGCGCGAGAAGCCCGACAGGAAGGTGGTCAGCGTCGCCAGATCGGCCGCGCTGATCCCGTCGAGCGCGAAAGAGTGCAGCAGGTGCGAGCCGCCTTCATAGGCGACCAGATCCAGGCCGTATTTGTCGGCGATCGCCTTGTGGGCCGCCCATTGCGCTTCGATCTGCGGGATCGACTGGGGATAGTTCGGATCCTCCATCTTG
>NZ_JBFUAG010000028.1:0-19105 GCF_056406375.1 Rhodobacter sp. P1_C2 | reverse complement strand
CTGAGCGAGAAGGTGTCGAGCCAATCCTTCGAAACGTCGACACCGATGAAATCCTGTGGCAAAGTCATGGAGGCCTGTCCTTGATCTGCGGGGTCGTCTGTTGGCGCAGCGCCCCAGGCAACTGTTCAGGTTTGAACGCGTAAAAGCAGACGAGCCCCAAGCTACCGAACGGGCTCACGCACCCAAGGATGGAACGGGGTCTCGTCTGCAACCTCCATTATCGCAGATCGCGAAGAGACAAGGATGGGCGATGCGCCCATCGTCGGGGTCTCCAGAGGCCGAAACCCCGCCGAGGAACGCCGTGCAAACTGGCGCACCTCGGCCGGCCGGATCAAAAGACGTGGAAGACGTACAGCAGGATGATAACGACGAGCGGAACCCCGAGCAGATAGGCGACGATGCCTTTCATGATGATCTCCTTTGTTGCTGGAAACTCAACGCAGGAGGATGGGAACGGTTCCGTGATCGGGCGGTGCAGAGGCCGCGCGTCTAATGCTAGTCAAAAAGTGCGATGGACTGCGCTCCCTCGATGATGAGGCCCCCGCCCTTCACGGTCTCGACATTATAGAATCTGCCGTCCTCATGGCCCGCGAGAATTCCTGCCATCCATTCCTTCGCCCTTTTCGGCAGCGGCTCGGGCCTCGGGCCACCAAATAGATCCGAGACCTGAGTTTTCGAAAGCTCGGTCACTTCCCCGGCCATGGTAAAGGTCCCGGCGCATTGATGCGTTTTCCTGTTCACGGCAATGAATTCACAGGACTTGCTTTCAATATCCTCGCATTGCGCATCGCTTCCATAAAGATCGTGGTAATCGAGATGCAAGACGAAAAGGGGGTGATCCATTTTCTTCAAATCCGAACAAACCACCTCTGCCTTCCGCACTTCGCCCTCATCAACAATCGCGCCCTCTACCACGCCGTTAAAAGAATCGAGGTAGTCCACTGAAGAGGTGCCCTGTGTCTTGTTATCTTTCAAAGTCTGATCAAAGGGAGGCGGCGTAGGCTCGCACGAGGCAAACAGAAGAGACGTGGAGAGGAGGAGCAGGCAGAGGGCAGCTCGCTTGATCTCTTCCATCGATGGGTTTGCCTCGCGGGATGACTTCGGTACGATAGAAGCCTTCCCCATCCCCAAATGCAACGGGCCACGTCACTTCCCTGACGTGGCCCATCTTCATGTCGCAAACTTCGGTTGCAGCGTCCGACCGTCCGAAGATTCGGACGCGGTTTCAGACTCAGCGCGTGAACTTCTTGTACTTCACCCGGGTCGGCTCGATCGAATCCGGGCCCAGACGGCGGACCTTGTCTTCCTCGTAGGCTTCGAAGTTCCCCTCGAACCATTCGACATGCGCGTCGCCCTCAAACGCCAGGATGTGCGTGCAGAGGCGGTCGAGGAAGAAGCGGTCGTGGCTGATGATCACGGCGCAGCCGGCGAAGTCTTCGATGGCGGCTTCCAGCGCCTGCAGGGTTTCCACGTCCAGATCGTTGGTCGGTTCGTCGAGGAGCAACACGTTGCCGCCCGATTTCAGCAGCTTGGCCATGTGGACGCGGTTGCGCTCCCCGCCCGACAGGCTGCCCACCTTCTTCTGCTGATCGGTGCCCTTGAAGTTGAAGGCGCCGCAATAGGCGCGGGAGTTCATGTCGAAATCACCGAGCTTGATGATCTCGGCCCCGCCAGAGACCTCTTCCCACACCGTCTTGTTCGGGTCCAAAGCATCGCGGCTCTGGTCGACGTAAGACAGCTGCACCGTGGTGCCGAGGGTGACCTTGCCCTCGTCCGGGGTTTCCTGACCGGTGATCATCCGGAACAGGGTGGATTTGCCGGCGCCGTTCGGGCCGATGACGCCGACGATGGCGCCCGGCGGCACGGTGAAGGACAGGTTCTCGATCAAGAGGCGATCGCCCATGTGCTTCTTCAGACCCTCGACCTCGATCACCTTGCCGCCGAGGCGTTCGCCGTTCGGGATGATGATCTGGGCCGACGTGGCGCGTTCGCGGACGGTCTGGGTCGCCATCTCGTTATACTTCGAGATACGGGCCTTCTGCTTGGCCTGCCGGGCGCGGGCGCCGGCGCGGATCCATTCCAGTTCCTTTTCCATCGCCTTCTGCTTGGACTTGTCCTCGCGCGCCTCTTGGGCGGCGCGCTTGGCCTTCTGGTCCAGCCAGGCGGTGTAATTGCCCTCGTAGGGAATGCCGCGGCCGCGGTCGAGTTCGAGAATCCAGCCGGTGATGTCGTCAAGGAAGTAACGGTCGTGGGTGACGACCAGGATGGTGCCCTTGTAGTCGATCAGGTGCTGCTGCAGCCAGGCGATGCTCTCGGCATCAAGGTGGTTGGTCGGTTCGTCAAGCAGCAGCATGTCGGGCGCATCGAGTAGCAGCTGGCACAGCGCCACCCGGCGGCGTTCGCCACCCGAAAGGGTTTCGACATCGGCATCATCGGGCGGGCAGCGCAGGGCCTCCATCGCCACGTCGATCTGGCTGTCGAGGTCCCAGAGGTTCTCGGCATCGATCTCGTCCTGCAGGCGCGACATCTCGTCCGCGGTCTCGTCGGTGTAGTTCATCGCCAGTTCGTTGTAGCGGTCGAGCTTGGCGACCTTGGCGGCACAGCCGAGCTTGACGTTGTCGCGCACGTTCAGCTTGGGGTCGAGGACCGGCTCCTGCGCGAGGTAGCCGACGCGGGCACCCTTGGCAGCCCAGGCGTCACCGCTGAAATCGGTGTCGATCCCGGCCATGATCCGCAGGAGGGTGGACTTCCCCGAACCGTTGACGCCGACCACACCGATCTTCACCCCGGGCAGGAAGTTCAGCTTGATATTCTCGAAGCACTTCTTGCCACCCGGATAGGTCTTGGAGACGTTGTCCATGTGGTAGACGTATTGATAGCTGGCCATGTGCACTCTCCATCCGGGGGTTGGCGCGTATGTAGCGACTAGACACCCGGGCTGCAACGGTCACAGCGTCTTTGCGAACCAATGCGTGGAGGGAAAGGGCGAATAGGGGGCGGTCTCGGTCCAGCCGTCGGCGCGGTAGAGGGCGATCGCCTCGGGCAGGGCGGCGTTGGTGTCGAGTTTCAGGCGTTTGTAGCCGAGCGTCCGCGCCTCGGCCTCGATGGCGCGCATCAGGCGGCGGGCGAGGCCCTGGCCGCGGGCATCGGGGGAAACCCAAAGCCGCTTGACCTCGCCCGTCTCGGCATCGAGCCGGCGGAGCGAGACGCAGCCGATCGGCAGGTCATCGCTCCAGGCGATCAGGAAGGTGCCGTGGGGCGCGCGGTAGGTCTCGGCATGGGGGTCGGGCAGCGGAAAAAGCGCCGGGGTGACGCCCTCGATCTTGTCGCAAAGGATCTGGAAATAAAGCGTCAGGCAGGCGATGGCGGCCGGGTCGTCGGGATCGGCGGCGCGGATCTCGGTCTGGGACTGGTTCAGCACGGTGGCGATCAGGTCCATCGCGGCCAGAAGCGCCTCGGTCTGATGCGGGGCCCGGGCGAGGGTCTGGCGGGCGCGGGCGATGTTGAGCGCGTCATAAGCCGCAATCTCGGCCTCGCCCTTCGGCGTCAGAAGGGCGATGCGGCGGCGGCGGTCGGCGGGGTCGGTGGCGACGGTGATCAGCCCCTCCCGCTCCAGCCCGCGCAGGATGCGGCTGGTCAGACCGGAATCAAGCTCCAGCGTGGCGCGGATATCGGCCACATCGGTGCCCTCCCGCGTGGCCCGGTGCAGGACGCGGGCAACGCCCAGCGGCCGGCCCCGCCCGAGATAGGAACTGTCGAGCGCGCCAACCTCGCGCGTGACGGCACGGTTGAAGCGGCGGAGGCGGGCGATGGGGTCCATGATATCAGACTCAGGTCAGCTATTTTGCCTGACAATAGTCTGACATATTGCGCCGTCAAGCCGGTTTTGCGCCTTGACCCCGCGAAGGCCGCCCCCGAAACATGGGCCAAAGCACGGGGAGCGGCGCAGGAATGGTTCAGGGCTTTCCGCCAGCCTACAAGGGCATGGTCGTGGGGCTGCTTGGCGGGTCTTTCGACCCCGCCCATGACGGCCATGTCCACCTGACGCGCGAGGCGATCCGGCGGATCGGGCTGGACCGGGTCTGGTGGCTGGTCACCCCGGGCAACCCGCTGAAATCGCGGCAGCCCGCGCCGATGGCGGACCGGGTCGCGCGGGCGCGCGCGATGCTGGGCGATGACCCGCGCGTCGTGGTCTGCGATCTGGAAAGCCGGCTCGGCACCCGGGCCACCGTCGACACCCTGCGCAAATTGCAGGCGATCTATCCCGGCGTGCGCTTTGTCTGGATCATGGGGGCCGACAATCTGATCCAATTTCACCGCTGGAGTCGCTGGCGGGAGATCCTTGCCCGGGTTCCTGTGGCAGTCATGGCACGTCCGGGGGCCGGGCTCGCCGCGCGACGCTCGGTCGCGGCGCGGGCCTATCGGCAATACGAGGTCGCGCGGGCCGAGGGTCTGGGGGAGAGGCATCCCCCCGCCTGGTGCTTTGTGAACATGCCGCTGAATGGCGCCTCCTCCAGTGCCATAAGGGCGCAGGGGGATTGGCGGGGGCGAAAGGGAAAGTGAATGCTCAACATTGATCCGGCCATCTATGTCAGCCGCGAGGTCTTTCTGACCGAGCGGGACAAGCTTTTCGCCACCTCCTGGCAGCTTCTGGGGCCGGTCTCGAAACTGGCCGAGCGGCGGTCGTATCTGGCGACCGAGATTGCCGGGCTGAAGGTCTTTGCCGTCCGCTCCAACGACGGGCAGCTGCGCGCCTTCCGCAACGTCTGCCGCCACCGCGGCGCCCGCCTGCTGCCCGAGGGCGAGGGCACCTGCGGCCCGATCCGCTGCCCCTATCACCAGTGGCAATTCTCGGATGCGGGCGAGCTTCTGAAAGCGCCCTGGTACGGCGAAGAGCCCGGCTTTGACATGAAGGACTGGCCGCTGGAGCCGATCTCCATCGCCGAATGGCGCGGGCTGGTCTTCGTCGCGATCAAACCCGCCCGCAGCCTTCTGGAGCAGATGGGCGACACGGTGGCCGAACTCGCCGACGAACCGATCGAGACCTATGTCGCGATGCGGACCGAGCGGATGGTCTTTGACGCCAACTGGAAGATCTACACCGACAATTTCGTCGAAGGCCTGCATATCCCCGGCATCCACCCGGCCTTCCACGCCGCCATCGAGTTCGACGATTTTCAGACCACCGCCCATGACGGCCTTGTGCGGATGACCGCGCCACCGAAGAACGGGCTCTGGTATCGCGGCAAATGGCTCTGGATGTGGCCGAACTGGACGCTCTCGCTCTTCTCGGGCGGGATGAACACCAGCCGGATCAATCCCCTGGACGAAAACCGGACCGAGCTGATCTACAACTTCTACTTCGCCGACACGTCCGAGGCCCATGCCGAGGAGCGCGCCCGCACCATCCACGGCACGCTCGGCGTGGTGCAGGAGGATTTCGAGGTCTGTGTCGAGACCCAGAAGAACTATGCCAGCGGCGCCTATACCCCCGGTCCGCTCTCGCCCCGGCACGAACAGGGCGTGGCCTATTTCCAGCAGAAAGTTGCCGATGTGCTGGGAATGGCCGCACCGGGCGGCGCGTGACGCGGTTGCCCGTCAGGGGGCGAAGGTTGTAACTGGGCCGCAATGCGGCGGTTTCGTAAGGACATGCGATGGCTTTGAACGACTGGACACGGCGCGGGATGCTGGGAGGCCTCGCCTCGACCCTGGCGCTGCCCGCGCTGGCCAAGACGCAAAAGCCGCAAGCCCGGCCCGCCGCGGCCCCCTCGCCCACCGCAGGCCGCCCCGAGGATCTGGTCACCGCCGCCAAACTGACCGGCGTCACCGGCTTTTGCGTGGCCGAGGTGGCGACGGGCCGCATCCTCGAAAGCTTTCACCCCGATGTCAGCGTGCCGCCCGCCAGCGTGGCCAAGACCATCACCTCGCTTTACGCGCTGGAACGGCTCGGCGCTGACCATGCCTTTGCGACCCGGGTTCTGGCCAATGGCACGGTCAGCGGCGGCAAGCTGACCGGCGATCTGATCCTGGCCGGCGGCGGCGATCCGACGCTCGACACCGACAAGCTGGGCGACATGGCGGCGGCGCTGGCGCATCTGGGGCTGAAACAGGTGACCGGGCGCTTTCTGGTCTATGCCGGCGCCCTGCCCACCATCACCCGCATCACCGAGGAACAGCCCGTGCAGGTCGGCTATGACCCCGGCCTCTCCGGCCTGTCGCTAAACTTCAACCGGGTGAATTTCGAATGGACGAAGGGCGGCGCCACCTATCAGATGAACGCGCGCGGCGAGCGTTATCTGCCGGTGGTCCAAGGCATCGACATCGCGCTGGCGGACCGCGGCCTGCCGCTGTTCACCTATTCCGACCGTGCCACCCAGGGGGCCACCGAAAGTTGGACCGTCTCGCGCGCAGCCCTGGCCCAGGCGGGCAGCCGCTGGCTGCCGGTCCGCCATGTCGCCCCCTATGTGGCCGAGGTTTTCGCCACGCTCTGCGCCGCCCAGGGCATCGCCCTGCCGCGGGGGGAACTGATCCCCGCCCTGCCCGATGGCGCCCAGACCCTGCTGACCTGGCCCTCTGCCCGGCTGACCGACATCCTGCGCGACATGCTGAAATTCTCGACCAACATCACGGCCGAGACGATGGGCCTTGCCGCCTCGGGCGCGGGCGACCTGCCCGGCTCTTCGGCCATGATGCAGGCCTGGGCGCAGGCCAACCTCGGGCTTTCGGCGCGATTCGTCGACCATTCCGGGCTGGGGGCCGCGTCCCGCGTCACCCCGGAAGGCATGATGCAGGCGATCATGACCGGGGAAAGGCGCCCCTCGGGCAAGCCCTTGCGGGCCATCCTGCGCGAGATCGGGATCAAGGGCCCCGATGGCAAGCCGGTCAAAGGCGGTGCGACACGGGTCTTTGCCAAAAGCGGCACGCTGAACTTCGTCTCGGGCCTCGTCGGCTTCATCGAGCCGCCTTCGGGCCGCGACCTCTGTTTTGCGATCTTCTCCGCCGACACGGCCCGGCGCGAGGCGGTGCCGGTGGCCGAACGCGAACAGCCGCCGGGCGAGAAGGCCTGGGTCGGCCGCGCCCGGGGCCTGCAGGGCAATCTGATCAGCCGCTGGGCCGCAATGGTCTGAGGGCTCAGACCCGCAGATGCGGTCTGAGGGCTCAGACCCGCAGATGCCGCACCCTGGCGCCCCATTCGATGGCGGCGGCATGCAGGCGGTCGATCGAAAGCTCCTCGCGCACCTCCTCCAGCATCCGCAGCTCCACCTCGTGCAGCGTGCCATCGGCCGAGGCGACATCGCAGGCCAGCGCATAGGCCGTCTCGTTCAACCGCTCCGGCAAGGCGTCGCGGATCAGGCCGAACAGGGCCGCCAGCCCGTCCTCCTCCTCGAAGAGGTCGAAGACCGTCTGCGCCACCACCCTGATCCGGTCGTTGTCATAGCCCGCAAAGACCGGAAGATGGTTCACGATGCGCTGGATCGCCACCAGTTCGGTCGTCCGCATGTTCTCATCCGAGGCGGAAACGGCGATCATCACGGCGATCAGCGCATCAGGCGCCGAGAGCGAGGCGGGAGGGGCATCTTGCATCAGTCTTCCTTTCACGGTTGCCCTGACAATATTGACGCCAGACCGGGGCGGCAATAGAGGACGGGGGTTCGGGCGGCATGGATCCGCCCCGGCGGCATGGGGCCGCCCATGTGGCATGGGGCCACGAACTGGAGGATGCACCGATGAGCGCCTTGCGTGACGCCGCGATGAAGTCGAAAGCCTGGCCCTTCGAAGAGGCCCGCGCTTTGCTGAAACGCTACGAGCGCAAAGCGCCGGAAAAGGGCTATGTCCTGTTCGAGACCGGCTATGGCCCCTCGGGCCTGCCCCATATCGGCACTTTCGGCGAAGTGGCCCGCACCACGATGATCCGCCGCGCCTTCGAGGTGATCTCGGATATTCCGACCCGTCTCATCTGCTTCTCGGATGACGTGGACGGCATGCGCAAGGTGCCGGAAAACGTGCCGAACCAGGACATGCTGCGCCAGCACATGCAGCAGCCGCTGACCACCGTGCCCGATCCTTACGGCGAATACGACAGCTTCGGCGCCCATAACAACGCGATGCTGCGGCGCTTTCTGGACACCTTCGGCTTCCAGTACGAATTCATCTCGGCGACCGAGTTCTACAAATCCGGCAAGTTCGACGACACGCTCAGGATGTGCGCCGAGCGCTATGATGCGATCATGGCGATCATGCTCGCCTCCCTGCGTGAGGAGCGTCAGCAGACCTACTCCGCCTTCCTGCCGATCCATCCCGAAACCAAGCGCGTCCTCTACGTCCCGATGAAAGAGGTGAACGCCAAGGACGGCACCATCACCTTCGACGACGAGGATGGCCGCGAATGGACCCTGCCCGTCACCGGCGGCCACGTGAAGCTGCAATGGAAGCCCGACTTCGGCGCCCGCTGGGCGGCGCTGGGGGTGGATTTCGAGATGTATGGCAAGGACCATTCCACCAATACCCCGATCTATGACGGCATCTGCGAGGCTCTGGGCGGTCGCAAGCCCAACCACATGACCTACGAGCTCTTCCTCGATGAACAGGGCCAGAAGATCTCGAAATCCAAGGGCAATGGCCTGACCATCGACGAATGGCTGACCTATGCCGCGACCGAGAGCCTGTCCTATTTCATGTACCAGAAGCCGAAGACGGCCAAGCGGATGTGGTGGGATGTGATCCCGAAGGCGGTGGACGAATACCACCAGCAGCTGAAGGCCTATCCGACCCAGGACATCGACCAGCAAGTCAACAACCCGGTCTGGCATATCCACGGCGGCCAGGTGCCGCAAAGCCAGATGGTGGTCTCCTTCGCGATGCTGTTGAACCTCGCCTCGGTGGCAGGGGCCAAGGATGCGGCGGGCCTCTGGGGCTTCATCAACAAATATGCGCCCGACGCGAGCCCGGAAAAGAACCCCGACCTCGACGCCGCCGCAGGCTTCGCGCTGCGCTACTTCAACGACAAGATCGCGCCCAGCCGCACCTACCGCCTGCCCTCCGACAAGGAACGCGCAGCCATCCTCGACCTGCGCGCCCGCCTCGTCGCCTGGGACGGCCCGGCCGATGACGAAAGCCTGCAGACCATCTGCTATGCCGTGGGCAAGGACCACGCCTTCGACCCGCTCCGCGACTGGTTCAAGGCGCTTTACGAGGTGCTGATGGGCGCCTCCGAAGGCCCGCGCTTCGGCGGCTTCATCGCCCTTTACGGCGTTCCCGAAACCATCGGCCTGATCGACCGGGCACTCGCCGGCGACCTCGCCGCCTGACCGCTTTCATCGGTCCCTAAATATCCCCCGGGGGGTCTGGGGGGGCGGGAGCCCCCCCAGCCGGGTCCGCCGAGCGCCCCCCGGCGCACGGCAAAGCTTGCGCCGAAAATATTGCGCATCCGCTGAAACCATTCCGACAAACCGCGCGTATCATCTCCATGGTCACCGCCGGAGGTTCGGATGCTGCGCGCCCTTCTCATCTGCCTGACACTGCTCGGAACCACCGCCCGCTCCCAGGCGCAGACCGAAGCCCCGCAGCCCCAGATCGAGGCCACGATCGAGGCCCAGATCGAGGCGATGCGCGCCGATGACTGGGACCGCGCCTTCACCTATGCCTCTCCCACGATCCACCAGATGTTCGGCACGGCGCAAAGCTTCAGCCAGATGGTCCAGACCGGTTATCCGATGGTCTGGCATCCGGCCGAGGTGCAGATGATGGACCTGCGCATGATCGGCGGCGCGCTCTGGCAGCGGGTGCGGATCACCGATCAGCAGGGCCAGGCCTATCTTGTTGATTATCAGATGGTTAAAGGCCCAGACGGCTGGCTGATCAACGCCGTGCAGCTGCAAAAGGCCAATGACATCGGCGCATGATCCTTGCTTTTTGGCGGGAATCTGTCTCAGATCTGCGACAGGTTGGATTCTGGTCAATCGACAGCTCAAATTCCTTCGGGCAAGAATAGTTCCCTGACGGCCCGGGATTTGAAACGGAATGCTTCCGCGAGAGGGGGCCGGATATAGGCAGACTGTAACCGGGAGGGGTTTCATGAAGCTAGCCGAGGAACGGCATATTGCCGCAGACCCTGCGACGGTCTGGGCTGCGGTCTTGGACGCAGAAGTGCTCAAGCAATGTGTACCGGGCTGTGAAAGCCTGACGGGCAACCCGACCGACGGGTTCGAGGCCGTGGTGGTGCAGAAGGTCGGCCCGGTCAAGGCACGCTTCACCGGCGTGGTCACCCTGTCCGACATCGTCGAAGGCAAAAGCCTGCGCATCACCGGCGAGGGCAAGGGCGGCGTGGCCGGCTTTGCCAAGGGCGGCGCCTATGTGACGATGGAGCCCGAGGGCTCTGGCACCAAGCTGACCTATGACGTGGATGCCTCGGTGGGCGGCAAGATCGCCCAACTCGGCAGCCGCATCATCGACGGCTTTGCCAAGAACCTTGCCGAAGAGTTCTTCAACCGCTTCCAGAACGCGATCGAGGCCCCCGCAGAAGAGGCCGCAGAGGATGCTGCCCCGCCCCCGACAGCCGAGGGCGATGGCACGCAAAGCGCACCGAAAAAAGGCTGGTTCCGCCGCCTCGTCGGCTGAACCTCACGACATTCCAGGGAGGAATCTATGACAAAAGTGACGATGACCGTGAACGGCAAGTCCGTCTCGGCCGAGACGGAGGGGCGCACCCTGCTGTCCGGTTTCCTGCGCGAAGGCCTCGGCCTGACCGGCACCCATATCGGCTGCGACACCTCGCAATGCGGCGCCTGCGTCGTCCATGTCGACGGCGTGGCGGTGAAAAGCTGCTCGGTCTTTGCGCAAGACGTGGCGGGCGCCAATGTCACCACGATCGAAGGCATGGCCAATCCGGATGGCTCGCTCAACGTGCTGCAGCAGGCCTTCCAGGACCACCACGGGCTGCAGTGCGGCTTTTGCACCGCCGGCATGGTGATGTCCTCGGCCGCACTTCTGGCCACCAATCCCAAGCCCTCGGAAGCCGAGGTCCGCCACCACCTGGAAGGCAATATCTGCCGCTGCACCGGGTACCACAACATCGTCAAGGCCGTGATGTCCGCCTCCGGGCAAGATGTCACCGCCGTTGCAGCCGAATAAGGGGGGACGGATATGGCAAAGGATCACGGGATCGGCGCTGAGGTCAAACGGCGCGAAGACATCCGCTTTCTGACCGGGGCGGGAAATTACACGCATGATGTGAACGTGCATGGCCAGGCCTATGCGGTCTTCGTCCGCTCCAACACGGCCCATGCGCGGATCAAGTCGGTCGGCGTTGCCGCAGCCGAGGGCATGCCCGGCGTGCTGGCCGTCTTCACCGGCGAGGATTTCAAGGACGTCGGCGGCAACCCCGCCGGCTGGCTGATCAAGTCGCGCAATGGCGAGCCGATGCGCGAACCCAAGCGCCCGGTTCTGGCGCATGGCAAGGTCCGCCACGTCGGCGACGCCTATGCCGCCGTCATCGCCGAGACCTACATGCAGGCCAAGGACGCGGCCCAGGCCCTCGCCGACGCTTCGGAGTTCGAGGAACTGCCGGCGATCGTCGACATGGCTGCCGCCCTGGCCGACAGCTCCAACCGCGTCCATGACGAGATCCCCGACAACGAATGCTTCGACTGGGGCTGGATCGAGGACAACCGCGCCAAGGTGGACGAGGCGATCAAGAACGCGCCGCATGTCACCACGCTGGAGCTGATCAACAACCGCCTGATCCCCAACGCAATGGAGCCGCGCGCCTCGATCGGCGAATACAACGCCGGCACCGGCGATTACAAGCTGACCACCACCAGCCAGAACCCCCACCTGACCCGGCTTCTGGTCGCGGCCTTCGTGATGGGCATTCCGGAGAACAAGCTGCAGGTCGTGGCCCCCGACGTGGGCGGCGGCTTCGGGTCGAAGATCTATCACTACGGCGAAGAGGCACTGGTTCTGGCCGCCGCCAAGAAGCTGAAAAAGCCGGTGAAATGGGTCGCCGAACGGTCCGAAAGCTTCCTGTCGGATGCGCATGGCCGTGACCATGTGACCAAGATCGAACTGGCCTGCGAAAAGGACGGCACTTTCATCGCCTTCCGCACCGAGACCATGGCCAATGTCGGCGCTTACCTGTCGAACTTCTCGACCGCGACGCCGACCTTCCTGCATGGCACGCTGATGGCCGGGCCCTACAAGGTGCCCAATGTCTATGTGAACGTGAAGACCGTCTTCACCAACACCGCCCCGGTCGACGCCTATCGCGGCGCCGGTCGCCCCGAGGCGACCTACAGCCTAGAGCGCGTGATCGACGTGATGTGCCGCGAGCTGGGGCTTGACCCCTACGAGGTGCGCCGCAAGAACTTCATCACCACCGACATGTTCCCCTATACCACCCCGGTCGGCCTGCCCTATGACGTGGGCAATTACCACGCCACCCTGGACAAGGCGATCGAGCTGGCCGATGTGGCGGGCTTCGAGAAACGCCGCGCCGCCTCTGCCGCCAAGGGCAAGCTGCGGGGCATCGGGCTTTCCACCTGGATCGAGGCCTGCGGCATCGCGCCCTCGCATCTGGTGGGCATCCTCGGTTCCCGCGTCGGCCTTTATGACGCGGCGACGGTGCGGGTGAATCCCACGGGCAATGTCTCGGTCATGGTCGGCGCGCATAGCCACGGCCAAAGCCACGAGACGGTCTTCGCGCAGATCGTGGGGGCGATGTTCGGCATCCCGGAATCCTCGGTTGACATCGTCCATGGCGATACGTCGAAGATCCCGTTCGGGATGGGCTCCTACGGTTCGCGCAGCCTTGCTGTTTGCGGTCAGGCGATGGCCAATGCCTGCGACAAGGTGATCGCCAAGGGCAAGAAGATCGCGGCCCATATGCTGGAGGCCGCCGAGGCCGATATCGTCTTCTCGGACGGCAAGTTCGCGGTTTCGGGCACCAACCGGTCCAAGACCTTCGGCGAGATCGCCTTCTCGGCCTATGTGCCGCACAACTACCCGTTGGCGACGCTGGAACCGGGGCTGGAGGAGACGGCCTTCTATGACCCGGCCAACTTCACCTATCCGGCCGGCGCCTATCTGTGCGAGGTCGAGGTGGACGAGGGCACCGGCAAGGTCGACGTCATGTCCTTCACCTGCGCCGATGACTTCGGCAATGTGATGAACCCGATGGTGGTGCGCGGCCAGGTGCATGGCGGTGTCGTGCAAGGCATCGGCCAGGCCCTGCTGGAGCATGGGGTTTACGACGAGAACGGTCAGCTTCTGTCGGGCAGCTACATGGATTACACCATGCCGCGCGCCGATGATGCGCCCTTCATCACCGTGGACCACTCTTGCGTCACACCCTGCAGCCACAACGCCCTGGGCGTGAAGGGCTGTGGCGAGGCCGGGGCCATCGGCTCGCCGCCCGCCGTGGTCAACGCGGTGATCGATGCGCTGGCCCGCGCCGGCAAACCGGTGCGCCATATCGACATGCCCCTGACGCCGTCGCGCGTCTGGTCGGCAATGAACGCCTGAGGGAGGGAAAGATGCATAACTTTGAGTTCGTGAAGCCTTCCAGCGTGGCCGAAGCGGTCAAGGCCCTGTCCACCGAGGGGGCGCAGGCCCTGTCGGGCGGGCAGACCCTGACGCCGACGATGAAGCAGCGCCTGGCAACGCCGGAGATCCTCGTCTCGCTGACCGGGATCGCCGAGATGAAGGGCGTCAAGCAGAACGGCAATCTGCTGTGGATCGGGGCGGCAACGCCCCATGCCGTGGTGGCACGCGAGGCCGCGGCGATCTTCCCGGCGGTGGCCAAGCTGGCCGGCGGCATCGGTGATCCGGCGGTGCGCAACCGCGGCACCATCGGCGGCTCGATCGCCAACAACGATCCTGCGGCCTGCTATCCTTCGGCCGTTCTTGGATCGGGGGCAACTGTCATCACCAACAAACGGCGGATCGCGGCGGATGACTACTTCACCGGCATGTTCTCCACCGCGCTCGACGAGGGCGAGATCGTGACGGCGGTGGAATTCCCGATCCCGAAGCGCGGCGCCTATGCCAAGTTCGACCAGCCGGCGAGCCGCTTTGCCCTGACCGGGGCTTTCGTCACCCAAGCCGCCGATGGGTCGGTGCGGGTGGCGATCACCGGCGCCTCGAACAACGGCGTCTTCCGCTGGACCGAGGCGGAAGCGGCGCTGAAGGCCAACTACTCCGCCGCGGCTTTGGCGGGGCTGACGGTGGATGCGACGGACATGATCAGCGACCTGCACGGCTCGGCCGCCTATCGGGCCAATCTGGTCAAGGTGATGACCGGGCGGGCAGTTTCTGCCTCGTGACCGACGGCAAGCAGGGGGGTTCACACCCCCTGCACCCAAGACAGAAGCAGGGGGTTTCACACCCCCTGCACCCCCGTGGGATATTTATGGACCAATGAAGGGGGTCAGAGGGTTTTGGTGTAGGTGATCGAGGTCGGCGCGGTGAAGCCTGCGTGGCGGGTGCGGCCGGTTTCGATGAAGCCGAGGCGCTGGAAGGTGGCGTGGTTTTCGGTGAGTTCGACCCGGGTTTGCAGGGTCAGGGCGGGGAGGTTCAGCGCGCGGGCGCGGGCCTCGGCCCAGGTGACGAGGGCGCGGCCAAGGCCCCTGCCCTGCAGCGCGGGATCGACCGCGAGTTTCCCCAGATACAGGCTTTGCGGCTTGGGCGTCAGGATCATGCAGGCCTGCGGCGGGGCGCCTATCACCCAGATCTCGGAGGTGAGGGCGGTCGCGGCGAGGCTTTCCGGCGTCAGGTCGCGGGCCGAGGAAGGCGGGTCGATCCGCCCCTCCATCCCGGCGAAGGCGCGCAGGATCAGGGCCCGCAGCGCCACCCAGTCATAGGGCGCCTCAGCGCGGCAGATCGTCGGCAAGATGCACCCAGGGCAGGCTTTCATGCGCGTGGTAATGGCGCTTGGGGGTGAAGAGCGAGGGGTCGTTCAGGCTGGCGGCGTAGAAATGCGTCTCGCCGGGAAAGCGGGTGGCGCGGTAGGTCATCGGGCTGCCGCAGCGGCCGCAGAACTCGCGCCAGACGCCGGGGCTGGACTGGTAGGTCACCGGGATCTCGTCGGTCCAGCGCCAATGGCCATCCGCCATCCCGAAGAACGAGGCAAAGCCGGAGGAGGTCGCCCGCCGGCAGCTTTCGCAATGGCAATGGCCCTGCCAGAGGGGCTGGGCATCGCATTCAAAGCGCACCGCGCCGCAAAGACAGCGCCCGCCGAAGGGAAGGGTGAATTCGGTCATGGCGGCAGATTGCTGCTGTGCAGCAGGCGGGTCAAGTCACAAGATCTTGGGGATAAGACCCAAGGCTCGGACAGGGGCGGCGTGGCCCGGTTGACTTGGGCGCCCATGGGCGTGACATTCGCGGGAATCGAAAGGACCACTCTTGCGCCTGACCCGGCTGCGCCTCAACGGCTTCAAAAGCTTTGTCGATCCCACCGATCTGATGATCATGGAGGGGCTGACCGGTGTTGTCGGCCCGAATGGCTGCGGCAAGTCGAACCTGTTGGAGGCGCTGCGCTGGGTGATGGGCGAAAACCGCGCCTCGGCGATGCGGGGCGGCGGGATGGAGGACGTGATCTTCAACGGCTCGGGCGGGCGGGGCGCGCGGCACTTTGCCGAGGTGTCGCTGGTCATCGACAATTCCGACCGGCTCGCCCCCTCGGGCTTCAACGATTCGGACACGATCGAGGTGGTGCGCCGGATCACGCGGGATGCCGGGTCGGCCTACAAGGCCAATGCCAAGGATGTCCGCGCCCGCGATGTGCAGATGCTGTTTGCCGATGCCTCGACAGGCTCGCATTCGCCCGCGCTGGTGCGACAGGGCCAGATCACCGAGCTGATCAATGCCAAGCCCAAGGCGCGGCGGCGGATTCTGGAGGAGGCAGCGGGGATCTCCGGCCTCTACCAGCGCCGGCACGAGGCGGAGCTGCGGCTTTCGGCGGCCGAGCAGAACCTGCTGCGCGTCGATGACGTGCTGGAGGGGCTGGCGCAGCAGCTGTCCACCCTGACCCGGCAGGCCCGGCAGGCGGCGCGGTATCGCGAGATCGGGGTCGAGCTGCGCCGGGCCGAGGGGATGCTGCTGTTCCGCCGCTGGCGCGAGGCGGAAGTGGCGCGCGCCGAGGCGGAGTTCGGCCTGCGCCAGCGCCTGTCGGCGGCGGGTCAGGCTGAACTGGCCGCCCGCGCCGCCGGCAAGGCGCGCGAGGCGGCGGAAGGCGCCCTTCCCGCGCTGCGCGAGGAAGAGGCCGTGGCCGCCGCCATCCTGCAACGCCTGACCCTGCAGCGCGACGCCCTGGGCAACGAGGAGACCCGCGCCAAGGCCCTGATCGAGACGCTGAAATCGCGCCTCTTGCAGATGGGCCGGGACGGCGAGCGCGAACAGGGCCTGAACCGCGATGCCGGCGAGATGATCGAGCGGCTGGAATGGGAGGTCGACCAGCTTCTGCGCGCCTCCGAAGGCCACGAGGACAAGCTGGCCGAGGCCGCAGAGCTTGCCCGCGCCGCCGCGGCCACCTTGGGCACCCGCGAGGGCGACCTGTCGCAGGCGACCGAGGATGCCGCCCGTCTGGCCGCCCGCCACCAATCCGCCGAGCGTCTGGCCGCCGACAACCGCCGGATGCTCGACCGCGCCCTCACCGAAGAGGCCCGCGCCGCGCAGGCCGTGATCGCGGCGGGCGAGACGCTGGAAACCGCCAGGGCGCAGCAGGAGGCCGCCATCGAGGCGCAGGAAGAGGCGCTGGCCATGGCCGAGGCCGCCGAAGAGGCGCTGATTGCCGCCGAAGAGGCCCGTGCCGCCACGCAAAGCCGTGAGGCCGACGCCCGCGCCCTCCGCTCTGCCGCCGAGGGCGAGGCCAATGCCCTGCGGGCCGAGGTTGCGGCCCTCGCCCGGCTGGTGCAGCGCGAGGCGCAGGCGGGGCATCAGGTGCTGGACCAGCTGCAGGTGGAACCCGGCTACGAGGCCGCGCTTGGCGCCGCCATGGCCGACGATCTGCGCGCGCCCGAGGTGACGGGCGAGGCGCGCTCGGGCTGGGTGCAGCTGGACCCCTTCACCCCGGCGCCGGACCTGCCCGAAGGCTGCACGCTGCTGGCGGCCCATGTGATCGCGCCCCAGGTGCTGGCACGGCGTCTGTCGCAGATCGGCCTCGTCGAGGCCGAAACGGGGCCGCGCCTGCAGGCCCTCTTGCGGCCGGGGCAAAGGATCGTCAGCACCGAGGGCGATCTCTGGCGCTGGGACGGGTTTCGCGCGGCCTCCGAAGATGCCCCATCGGCGGCGGCGGCGCAGTTGCGCCAGCTGAACCGGCTGGTGCAGCTGAAACGCGATCTGGAAGAGGTGGCCGCCAAGGCCGAAGGCGCGGCGCAGGCGCATGACAGGCTCCACGCCCGGCTGAGCGAGCTGTCGCGCGCCGATCAGATGGCGCGCGATGCCCGCCGGGCCGCCGACCAGAGGGTGACCGAGGCCAACCGCGCCGCTTCGCGCGCGGAAGGCGAAAGGTCAATCGCAGAGGGGCGGCTGGAACAGGCCGAGGCCGCCGTGGCGCGCTATGGCGACGAGGCGGCCGCGGCCCGAGAAAGGCTGGAGGAGGCCGAGGCCGGTCTGGAAGAACTTGGCGATCTGGATGCCGCCCGCGCCCTGGTCGATGAGATGCGGCTCGCCGTCGAAGGCGCCCGCATCGCGATGATGACCCGCCGCGCCGGGCATGACGAATTGCGTCGCGAGGGCGAGGCCCGGATCAAGCGCCGGCAGGAGGCCGTCAAGGAGCTTTCCGGCTGGAAGCACCGGCTGGAAACCGCGGGCAAGCGGATGGCCGAACTGACCGAACGGCGCAGCGAGACGGAAGAGGAACTGGCAGAGGCGCTGGAACTGCCCGAAGAGCTTGCCGCCAAGCGCGAAGACCTGTCGGAGGCGATGGCGGCGGCCGAGGCGCGGCGCCAGGCCGGGGCCGATGCCCTGGCCGCCGGCGAGGCCGCGCTGCGCCAGGCCCAGGCCGCCGAGCGCGAGGCCGAGCGTCTGGCCGGCGAGGCGCGCGAAGCCAGGGCGCGGGCCGAGGCGCGGCTCGAGGCCGCGCGGGAGGCCGCCAGCCTCGCTGCCGGGCGGATCGAGGAAGAGGCCGGGGCAACGCCAGACCAGCTTCTCGCCACGCTGCAGACCGACCCCGACCGGATGCCCGATGCCGAGGCGCTGGAGGCCGATGTCGGACGGCTGAAGCGCCAGAGGGAGGCCCTGGGCGCCGTCAACCTGCGCGCCGAGGAGGATGCCAAGACCGTCGCGGGCGAGCATGACGCGCTGGCGGCCGAGAAGATCGACCTCGAAGAGGCGATCAAGAAACTGCGCGCCGGGATCGCCGGGCTGAACCGCGAGGGGCGCGAAAGGCTGCTGACCGCCTTCGAACAGGTCAACGCCAATTTCGCCACCCTCTTCACCCATCTTTTCGGCGGCGGCGAGGCGCGGCTGGTCATGGTGGAAAGCGACGACCCCTTGGAAGCCGGGCTGGAGATCATGTGCCAGCCGCCGGGCAAGCGGCTCTCGACCCTGTCGCTGCTGTCAGGGGGCGAACAGACCCTGACGGCGCTGGCGCTGATCTTCGGCGTCTTCCTTGCCAATCCTGCGCCAATCTGCGTGCTGGATGAGGTGGACGCGCCCTTGGACGACGCCAATGTCACCCGCTTCTGCGACCTGATGGACGAGATGCGCCGCCGGACCGAGACGCGCTTCCTCGTCATCACCCACCACGCCGTGACGATGAGCCGGATGGACCGCCTCTTCGGCGTGACCATGGCCGAACAGGGCGTGAGCCAGCTGGTCAGCGTCGATCTGAAACGGGCGGAAGCCCTGGTGGCGTAACGCAGGTTGGTAGCAACTGTCTTTCAGGCTTTGGTTTGGGCGTAGTCTTTGCCTGTTTTGACCATTGCGTTGAGAATTGTCAGGAGTTTTCTTGCGCAGGCGATGATTGCGACCTTTGTCGGTTTTCCGGCAGCGGCGAGTCTTGCTCTGAAGGCCTTGATGTTCGGATCGTGGCGCGAGGCGATGAAGCCGGCCAGGTAGAGGCTGCGTCTGATGGCGGGTCGCCCGCCCCAGATGTGGCGCCTTCCGCGCA
>NZ_JBFUAG010000027.1:0-22335 GCF_056406375.1 Rhodobacter sp. P1_C2 | reverse complement strand
CGGAAGGCGCCACATCTGGGGCGGGCGACCCGCCATCAGACGCAGCCTCTACCTGGCCGGCTTCATCGCCTCGCGCCACGATCCGAACATCAAGGCCTTCAGAGCAAGACTCGCCGCTGCCGGAAAACCGACAAAGGTCGCAATCATCGCCTGCGCAAGAAAACTCCTGACAATTCTCAACGCAATGGTCAAAACAGGCAAAGACTACGCCCAAACCAAAGCCTGAAAGACAGTTGCTACCAACCGGCCCCTGCGCCCGCCTCACAGGTAGGATGGGCAATCTGCCCATCTTCGGGAACGCTCAGGCGCGGGTGATCCCGGCCTTGTAGACCAGCCCCGCCACGCCGCCGCCGGCGAGGGGGGCCAGGATGAAGACCCAAAGCTGTGCCAGCGCGGTGCCGCCGACAAACAGCGCCGGGCCGATCGAGCGCGCCGGGTTGACCGACACGCCGGTCACATCGATCCCCACCAGGTGGATCGCGGCCAGGGTCAAGCCGATCGCAAGACCCGCCATGGCCCCGGGCGCGGTCTTTTCGGTTACCCCCAGGATGACGGTGACAAAGAGGAAGGTCATCACCGTCTCGAAGATCAGGGCCGAGGACAGGGCATATTCGCCCAGATAGCCCGGCCCATAGCCGTTCTGCCCCAGACCATTGACCGCAATCACATAATCCGCCCTTCCGGTGGCGATCAGATAGAGGATCCCCGCGCCCAGCACCGCCCCGATGATCTGCGCCACCGCATAGGCCAGAAAGTCGGCGAAGCTCATCCGCCCGGCCAGCGCCATGCCCAGGCTCACCGCCGGGTTGAGATGCGCGCCCGAGATTGCCCCCAAGCCATAAGCCGCCGCCACGATCGCCAGCCCGAAGGCCAGCGCGATCCCCAGCATGCCGATATGTGCGCCCATCAGGACGGCAGCCCCGCACCCAAAGAGGACCAGGATCAAAGTCCCCAGCGCCTCCGCCATCATCTTCTTCGCCATCGTTTCCCCCGCCCTCTGTCTGCGTTATCCGCGTCTTGAACTCCGTCCCTTGCCGGTTACATCCCCCGGGCCCGGCACATCGAAAGCCTGGGCCGGGCGGCAGGCGCCGTCACGGGGAAAAGCCTGCGCCAAGCATCAGTCCCACTTCCTGAACCGCACAGGCGGGGCCGCGCAAATCCTTCAGTTCTTGAACAGCTTGTTCAGCCCGAGGTAATCCTCGGCGCTTTCCTCGTCGGCGAACTTGTCCTCGATCTTCTTGCGGGTCGCGGTACAGGTCTCCTTGGCGTCATCGGCGAGCTTCTTGATCTCGACCCCCGCCTTCTTGACGTCGTCGTGATCCTTCGAGGCGGCAATCTCCTTCTTGAACTTCGACACCAGCTTGGCAAACTCGCCGTAGATCTTCTGCATCGCGCCAAGCTGGAACTGCGCGGCCTCCAGCGCCTTCATCGCCTTTTGCGGCGACTTGTCGGCAGCGGCGGCCAGGGCCTCCTTGCACAGCTTGTCGATCCGCTTTTCCATATCGGTCATGTCCTTGATGCGCTTGTTGTTGTTGGCATCGGACAGGGGGCGCGGCATCTCGCCCTCCTCCTTCGAGGGCTTGGCCTTCTTCAGCGCCTCGGCGAGGAAATGGTCGATCAGCTTGTCGAATTGCGCGTTGAAGGTGGTCAGGAATTTCTCGGGCTTGAAGCCAAGCGCCGCGGCGGCGAACAGGTCCTTGACCTTGGCCGCAAGCTCGCCGCGCAACTTGTCGACCTTGCGCTGCGCGGGCGAGCTGACCTTGGCCGCCTTCAGCGATTTCAGCACCGCTTCGTTCATCTTGTCGCCGATCTTGCCGAGGCTGTCGCATTCGTCGCAATAGACATCCAGCGCCTTCAACTCCGCCACCAGCGCCTTGCGGTCCGCCTCCAGAAGCTTCTTGGCATCGACAAAGCCCTTGTTCTTGGCGAAGTCCGCCACGGCCTTGCCCACGACCCCCGCCTCATGCGCCGCAAGAACTGCCTTTTCAAAGGCCTTCTCATGCGTCTCGATCTGCTTGTCCCGGCTCTGGATCGCGTGAAACAGCTTGTTGGCCCCGTCGAAGGAATAGGGCTTGGATTTCGCGAGCAGTTTGACGATCTCGGTTTCGACCTTTGCCCAATCTTCGGCCATGTCAAAATGTCCCCCCTGCAATTCCGCCATGCAAAGTTCATGGTGACGCGGGGATGAGAACAACTTTTCATCCCCTGCGTCAAAGGTTATGTCTGGGGCATGGCCGCCCAGCCGCGGCAGGAGAAAGCGATGACCTCACGCGACCTGAAGCTGCCCGAAGAGCGCCACCCCGAGAAGGCCCACAAGGCCGACAATCCGCAGCCGAAAAAGCCGGCATGGATCCGCGTCAAGGCTCCGACCTCGGAAGGCTACAAGCAGACCCGCGACATCCTGCGCGAGAAGAAGCTGGTCACGGTCTGCGAAGAGGCCGGCTGCCCGAATGTCGGCGAATGCTGGAGCCAGGGCCACGCCACCATGATGATCATGGGCGAGATCTGCACCCGCGGCTGTTCCTTCTGCAACATCGCGACCGGCAAGCCCAAGGCGCTCGACGCGTTCGAGCCGGGGCGCGTCGCCCATGCCGTCTCGGAACTCGGGCTGAAACATGTGGTCGTCACCTCGGTCGACCGTGACGATCTCGAGGATGGCGGGGCCGAGCATTTCGCCATGACGATCCGCGCGATCCGCCACCGCGCGCCCGGCACCACGATCGAGGTTCTGACCCCCGATTTCCTGAAATGCCCGCCCTCGGCCTTGGAAAAGGTGGTCGAGGCGCGCCCCGATGTCTTCAACCACAACCTGGAGACCGTCCCCGGCCTCTACCCCGAGGTGCGGCCCGGCGCGCGCTATTTCCACTCGCTGCGCCTCTTGCAGAAGGTCAAGGAGCTTGACCCGACCCTCTTCACCAAATCCGGCATCATGGTGGGCCTGGGCGAGGATCGTCAGGCCGTGTTGCAGGTGATGGACGACATGCGCGCCGCCGATGTCGATTTCCTGACCATCGGTCAATATCTGCAACCGACCCCGAAACACCACCGCGTCGACCGCTTCGTGGCGCCGGAGGAGTTCAAATCCTACGAGACCGCCGCCTGGGGCAAGGGCTTCTCGATGGTCTCGGCCACGCCCTTGACCCGGTCCTCCTACCACGCCGGCGACGATTTCGCCCGCCTGCGCAGCAACCGGCTGGAAAAACTCGGCCGAGCCTGACCCGCCCCCCCCACACCTTCCCCCCCGCACCCCCCCTTCATTGGTCCATAAATATCCCACGGGGGGTCCGGGGGGTGTGAACCCCCCCGGCCTTGATGCAGCAGGCCACGGCCCGCCTCAGGCCGGCGGCACGAAGGCCTGCGAGATCTCGCGGAACACCGGCAGCGCTTCGCAGGCCTCGGCATGGCTGGCGAGGGCGGGATAGGGGCTGCGGTCCAGGTCGGGCAGCGCCTCGGCGATGAAGCGCCAGGCGCAGGCCACGGCGATATCGGCATGGGTCGGGACCGGGCCGAACCACCATTGCCCATGATGCAGGAAACGCTCGGCCTGCAGGGCCGCCAGGGCCGAATGGATCTGCGCCGTGCAGCGCTTTTGCCAGGCGGGTGAGGGCGCGTCATGCAGCACGCGGTCGTAGAACAGGCTGACCGCCTTTTCCGCCACGCCGGTGCCCAGGGCCGTGATGCGCAGAACCTGGCGGCGCTCGGGCTCCTTGCGCGGGGCGAGCGGGGATTCGACCAGCGAGTCGAGGTGGTCGAGGATCAGATGGCTGTCGGTCAGCACCATGCCATCGGTCAGGATCAGCGCCGGCACCCGCATCAGCGGGTTGAGCCGCCCGACCTCGGCCGCATCCCCGAAGGCCGAGAGGGGGCGGTGCTCGAAAGCCAGCCCGTAAAGCCGGAGCGCGATGCCGACGCGGCGCACGAAGGGGCTGTCATATTGGCCAATCAGGATCATCGCTTGCGCTCGCCTCCGTCATATTTCACGTCCCGGCCGCCTTGCCTGCCGGTCATTTCACCGCCGGTACGGCCTGCAGATAGGCCACGATCGCCCGCACGTCGCTTTCGGGCAGATGGCCCATGTTCTCGACCACATGCGCCATCTCGCCCCCCACGGCATCATAGTCCGGGGTGAAGCCGGTGGTGAGGTAGGTATAGATCTCATCCCCCGTCCAGGTCAGCGCGCCGGGGGTGATGTTGGGAACCTTGCCCTTGCCATCGGGCGTGACTGCGCCCGCCAGCCAGCGCGATTTGTCGAGACCGCCGAGGCCATTGCGCGGCGTGTGGCATTCGCCGCAATGGGCCAACGCCTCGGCGATATAGCGGCCGCGTTCGACCTCGGGCGTCAGATCGCCGCGCAGCACATAGCCCGAACCGCCGAAAAGCAGCTTCCAGCCGCCCAAGGCCCGGCGGATGTTGAAGGGAAAGCCCACCTCATGCGGGGCATTGGCGGCGGGCGAGGCGGGCAGCGTGTCCATGAAGGCCTTGAGGTCGACCAGATCCTGCGGCGTCATCTTGGCATAGGCGACATAGGGCATCGCGGGATATTCATGCGCGCCCTGCGGTGTCACGCCATCCTGCACCGCATGGGCAAAGGCCGCGAGCGACCAGCCGCCGATCCCCGCCTTCGGGTCGGGCGAGATATTGGGGGCGTGAAAGGTGCCAAAGGCGGTCGGAAAGGTCTTGCCCCCGGCCAGCACCAGCTGATCGGCACCCTTGGCCTCCGGCGCCATATGGCAGGAGGCGCAGCCCGCGGCCCAGAAGATCGTCTCGCCATGGACCTTGTCGCCGGAGAGCGAAGCCAGCGCCTCGGCCGGTCGCAGCACCGGTGCGGTCAGATACCAGCCAAAGGCGCCCCCTGCGATGACGACGGCGGCAAGACTGCGCAGCAAGGCGGGCATGGGAGGCTCCTGATCCGGTTTGGCCAAAGGTTGCACAGGACGGCAGGGCGGGCAAGCTTCCGCGCCGGGCCTGACCCGATCGTGAAGCTTGCCCAAGGGGATCAGGGGCGCATCCGCAGCGGGCCATTGACCTTCAGCCAGTCCGGCCAGCCCCAGAGATGTTCGAAGCCGACCAGCGCCAGGCAAATTCCCAGCGTCACCAAGACGATGATCACATGGCGCAGGCTCGGCGGCCGCCGCGCCCACCGCGCCATCCGGATCAGCCAGAGCGGGTTCATCCCGGGTCCGCCGCGCGGTGCCAGCGGCCGAGCTCCAGCCAGGGCCCGGCGCTGAAATGCCCATTGGCGCGCGAGGGCGAGGGCAGGGCCCACAGCGCCATGCCCGGCCACTGCGGCGCCTCGGCCAGCCGCCCCGGGCGCAGGTCCTTCTGGCCAAGCGCCGTCCGCGCCGCCTTGAGGCTGGTGAAGGCCAGGGCGGCAGGTCGCCAAAGCGCGACGACCTCGGCCAGCCTCTGCGGCAGATAGGCGCTTTCGGGGATCGCCTTGTCCATGCCAGACACTTCCTTGGCCAGATCGGTCAGGCCCAGCCCGAAGCCCGGCATCAGATGATCCTCCAGCGGGTCAAGCAGGCGCGGCGTGATCCCCGCCTCGGCCAGCAGCCCCCAGAACCGGTTGCCCGGCCCAGCGTAATAATGCCCGCGCCGGGCCGAGACGGTGCCCGCCGCCGTGCCACAGAACAGGATGCGCAGGCCCGGGGCCAGAAGGTCAGGCAGCAGTTGCGCCATGGCTCATTCGCTGAACCGCACCTTGCCGATATAGGGCAGGTTGCGGTTCCTCTGGGCAAAGTCGATGCCGTAGCCGACGACGAATTCATCGGGGATCTCGAAGCCGGTCCAGGTCGCCTTGATGTCGACCTCGCGCCGCGAAGGCTTGTCGAGAAGGGCGCAGATCGCAAGCCGTCGCGGCTCGCGCGCCTCCAGAAGCTTGCGGACATGGGTCAGCGTATAGCCGGTATCGACGATATCCTCGACCACCAGCACATCCTTGCCGGCAATCTCGCCGCGCAGGTCCTTCAGGATCCGCACCTCGCGCGAGGAATGGGTGGCATTGCCGTAAGAGGAGGCTTCGAGGAAATCGACCTCGACCGGCAGGGCAATCTCGCGCACGAGGTCGGCGATGAAGACGAAAGAGCCGCGCAGCAGGCCCACGACGACCAGCTTGTCGGTGCCCTTGAAATATTCGGTGATCTCGGTCGCCAGTTCTTCGACCCGGGCCGCGATGGCCTTGGCGCTGATCATCTGGTCGATCACATAAGGTCGTTCCGGCATGGGGCCCTCTTGATTTCTGGCGCAAGGCTACTCAAAAGCAGGGCGGCAGGTCTGGCAAGAGGCAAAGGCCGGAAGCGGCCAAGAGAAGGGCATGAGATGACGCGCCATCACGAGGAGAAGCTGCTGCCCTATCGGGCGGGCCAGATGTACGATCTGGTGGCCGATGTCGCGCGCTATCCCGAATTCCTGCCCTGGACCGCCGCCGCCCGCATCCGCTCGCGCCAGCCGCTGGCCGGGGGGGCTGCGGGGGATGAGGTGATGGAGGCCGACCTCGTGATCTCCTTCAAGCTTTTCCGCGAGCGGTTCGGCAGCCGGGTGACCCTGCTGCCGGGCGAGGGCAAGATCCTGACCGAATACCTCGACGGCCCGTTCCGGCACCTGAAATCGGTCTGGAGTTTCGCCGAAGCGCCGGACGAAGGCGGCAAGCCGCGCTGCAAGGTCGTGTTCGACGTGGATTTCGAATTCCGCAACGCGATCCTGGCCGGGGTGATCGGCCTCGTGTTCAACGAGGCAATGACCCGCGTCGTCCGCGCCTTCGAAACCCGCGCCGCAGCGCTTTACGGCGCAACCTGAGGCCGGCTTCGGTCAGATGGGCAAATTGCCCATCCTACCAACCACCGGCCGGCAGGTAGGATGGGCAATCTGCCCATCTTCGGGACCTCTCAGACCAGGGCCCCCGCCAGCAGGGCCAAGGCATGATCCCGCGCCGCCAGCCGCACCTTGGCGCGGCCGAGGGCGCCGAATTCCACCGTCTCGACCCGCGAGATGCCTGCCTTCGAAATCCGCGCCGCAGCGCTTTGCGGTGTAAGGTGAGGGCGGCTTCGGTCAGATGGGCAGATTGCCCATCCTACCAACCACCGGCTGGCAGGTAGGATGGGCAATCTGCCCATCTTCGGGGCCTCTCAGACCAAGGCCCCCGCCAACAGGGCCAGCGCATGGTCCCGCGCCGCCAGCCGCACCTTGGCGCGGCCGAGGGCGCCGAATTCCACCGTCCCGACCCGCGTGGTCCAGAGCCTGCGGGCGAGGCCGAAGCAGACCCGCCCCTCGGGCTTGAACTCCGACCCGCCGGGCCCGGCGATGCCGGTGATCGACACGGCGAGCCCCGCGCCGGAGCGGGCAAGGGCGCCTTCGGCCATCTCGGCGGCGACCTCCTCGCTGACCGCCCCGAAGGCGGCGAGGGTGTCGCGGCTGACCCCCAGCATCTCGACCTTGGCGGCGTTGGAATAGGTGACGAAGCCGCGCTCGAAGACGTCGGAGGAGCCGGCGATATCGGTCAGTGCCACCGCGACCATGCCGCCAGTGCAGCTTTCGGCGGTGGCGACCTTCAGGCCCCAGTAGCGGGCGGCTGTCAGGATCTCGGTCGGGGTCAGCACCGGTTTGGTCATGAATGTCCCATCAGAACCAGGGGGATGTGATAGGCGGCGGCCAGGACCACCGTGGCGATCCCGGCAAAGAGACCGGCCACGACATCATCCAGCATCACGCCGGCAGGGCCCTCCAACCGGTCCGCCCGGCCGATCCAGCCGGGTTTCCAGATGTCGAAGAGCCGGAACAACAGGAAGGGAAAGACCCAGGCCGGCCAGGGCAGCCAGCCGCCATTGGCCGCCAGCGCCGCCTGCGCGGCAGGGGCGAAGGTGAAACCCGCCGCCGGGAACAGCAGGGCGATCCACTGGCCCGAAACCTCGTCGATCACCACCTCGGACGGGTCTTGACCGGGCTGCAATTCGACCCGGCAGGCCCAGAAGCCAAGCGCCGTCACCAGGGCCGTCGCCAGCACCAGAACCGGAAAACCCGCGAAATGCAGGATCAGCATCCCCAGGACCAGCGCCACGAGCGAGCCCCAGGTCCCCGGCGCCGGGCGCAACAGGCCTGCGCCGAAGAAGATCACCAGGGCCCGTGTCATGCCGCCACCAGAACCGCCGTCGCCATCGCCGCAATCCCCTCCTCGCGCCCGGTGAAGCCGAGCCGCTCCGATGTCGTAGCCTTGACCGAGACCCTTTCGACCGCAAGCCCCATGATCGCGGCCAGCGCCTGCCGCATCGCCAAGGCATGCGGGCCGACCTTCGGACGCTCGCAAATCAGCGTCACATCGGCGCTGGTGATCGAAAATCCGCGCGATCGGGCCAGTTCGGCGGCATGGGCCAGGAAGATCCGGCTTTCCGCCCCCTTCCACTGCGGGTCGGAGGGCGGGAAATGCTGGCCGATGTCGCCCTCCGCCAGCGCGCCATAGATCGCATCGGTCAGGGCATGCATGCCGACATCGGCGTCGGAATGGCCGAGCAGGGCCTTCGAATGCGGCACCTTCACCCCGCAGAGCCAGACCCCGTCGCCCTCGCAAAAGGCGTGGACGTCAAAGCCGTTGCCCATCCGCACATCCATTCCCATCGCCCCTCGCGCCCCCATCATCGTTTCGGCCCGCTGAAAATCGGCGGGAAAGGTCAGTTTCAGATTGGCTTCCTCGCCCTCGACCATGACGACGTCAAGCCCTGCGGCGCGCGCCACCTCGACATCATCGGCGGCCTCGCCACGATGGGCGCGGTGGGCGGCGAGGATGCTTGCGAAATCAAAGCCCTGCGGCGTTTGCGCCCGGTAAAGCCCGCCACGGTCGCGGGTGCCGGTCACCAGACCCTCGGCCCCGGTCCAGAGCGCATCGGTCACCGACAGGGCAGGGGCCGCCCCCGGCGCCGCCTCGAGCCCGGCCAGAACCCGCCCGATCAGTCCGGGCGAGACGAGGGGCCGCGCCCCGTCATGGATCAGCACCCGCGTGACGCCCAGATCCGCCAGCGCCTCCAGCGCCGCCCGGACCGAGGCCGACCGGCTTGCCCCGCCCGCCACGATCAGCGCATCGCCGGCCACCGCCTCGGCCAGGGCGCGGTCCTCGGGATGGATGACCAGCACCCGCCGCATCCCCGCGAAGGCCGCCAGCGCATGGGCCACCACCGGACGCCCGGCCAGCAGCCGCCATTGCTTGGGCGCCTGGCCCGCCTGGTTCGCCCGAGTGCCGCGTCCTGCGGCCAAGATGATTGCGGCTGTCGTCATGTCACCTGCCCTTTGGCGTTCTCCTAGCTTATATGCGGGGCCATGGGAATTCTCCCCCCGCCTTTCCTTGCCCCGCCCCGTCATCCGGCAGAGGTGCGCCGCGCCCAGCAAAGCCCGCTTTCTGTTGGTTGCCCGTCATCCACGCCTAAAAATTAATCATTGCCCTAATTTGAGGCACAAAACTGCCCGCAAACCTTTGCGATTTTCGCGCCCACCGCCTAGCTACGTCTGAAGACAGAACAGGAGACTCCGTGACCGCCGTCCAACTTGCCCTGAAGACCCCCGTGATCCTGGCCCCGATGGCAGGGATCACCGACCTGCCCTGGCGGCGGGTGGTGGCTGGCTTTGGCGCGGGGCTCGTGGTGTCGGAAATGGTCGCCTGCGAAGAGGTGATGCGCGATCACCCCGAAATGCGGGCCCGCGCGGCCCTGGGGGGCGAAGGTGCCGCCGGCAACCTTGCCGAACTCGGCCTCGGCGAGGCGCATACCGCCGTCCAGCTGGTCGGCCGCGAGGCGCATTGGATGGCCGAGGCCGCCCGTTTCGTCGAGGCGCAGGGCGCGCAGATCATCGACATCAACATGGGCTGCCCGACCAAGCGCGTGACCACCGGCGCCTGCGGCTCGGCCCTCTTGCGCGATCTCGACCATGCGCTGCGCCTGATCGAGGCGGTGGTGGGCGCGGTCAAGGTGCCCGTCACGCTGAAAACCAGGCTCGGCTGGGACGATACCTCGCTGAACGCGCCCGAACTGGCCCGGCGGGCCGAGGAGGCCGGCATCGCGATGATCACCATCCATGGCCGCACCCGCTGCCAGCTTTACAAGGGTTCGGCCAACTGGAAGGCGATCCGCGCCGTCAAGGAAGCGGTCAAGATCCCGGTCATCGCCAATGGCGACATCACCGATGCGGCGGCGGCAGAAGAGGCGCTGGCGCAATCGGGCGCCGATGGCGTGATGATCGGGCGCGGTGCACAGGGCGCGCCCTGGACGCTCGCCCGGATCGGCCATGCCCTGCACGGCACGCCCGCGCCCCAGGTCCCCGAGGGCGCCGCCCTCGCCGCGCTGATCGCCGGGCATTACGAGGCGATGCTGTCGTTCTACGGTGTAAGTCTGGGCCTGCGTTGCGCCCGCAAGCACCTCGGCTGGTATCTGGCTGCCGCCAACCTGTCGCATCACCGCGATACACTTCTGGTCAACGACGACCCCAGACAGGTCCTCCACCTGATCGACCGCATCTTCGCCGAGGGCGAGAGGAAGGCCGCATGACCACGCCCCCGCCCTTCGAGACGATCTGGGCCTCGCTGCCGATGCCCGCGTTGGTGATCGGCAAGACCAACCGGATTCTGGCGGTGAACCCGCCGGCGGAGACCTTCCTCAACACCTCGGCCCGGATGGTCCTGCAGCAGGAGGTCAGCGACAAGCTTCTGGTCGATGTCGATCTGACCTCGGCCCTGACCCGGTCGCGCAGCAATCAGGCGCTGGTCAATATCAACGATGTGCAGATCACCACGGGCGAACGTGTCGTCCAGCACTGCCTGATCCAGATCGCCCCGCTGCAGGACACCCAGGACCAGCTTTTGATGCTGATCTCGCCGCGCGAGATGGCTGACCGGATCGGCCGCGCCCGCAACGCGACCTCGGCCGCGAAATCGGCGATCGGCATGGCCGAGATGCTGGCGCATGAGATCAAGAACCCGCTCGCCGGGATCTCGGGCGCGGCGCAGCTTCTGTCGATGAACCTTACACCCGAAGATCGCGAGATGACCGATCTGATCGTGGAAGAAACCCGCCGGATCGTGAAGCTGCTGGAGCAGGTCGAACAATTCGGCAATCTGCGCCCGCCGGATTGCCGGGCGGTCAATATCCATGACGCCCTGGACCGCGCCCGCCGCTCGGCCCAGATGGGCTATGCCAGCCACATGATGATCGTCGAGGATTACGACCCCTCGCTGCCCGCCACCTGGGCCGACCCCGATCAGCTGATGCAGGTCTTCCTGAACCTGATCAAGAACGCGACCGAGGCTGCCAACAACCACCGCGGCACGATCCGCCTGCGCAGCTTCTACGACATCTCGCTGCGCCTGCGCCGGCGCGACGGCACCGGGGCGAGCCTGCCCCTGCAGATTGAAATCATCGACGATGGCCCCGGCATCCCGCCCGACATCGCCAGCGACATCTTCGAGCCCTTCGTCTCCGGCCGCGAAAACGGCACCGGTCTCGGGCTCGCCCTGGTGTCGAAGATCATCACGGACCACGGCGGTCTGATCTCGGTGGAATCGGTGCCCGGTCGAACGGTGTTCCGCATTTCGCTGCCGGTCGCGCCGAAAGAAAAACTGAAGGAGAAATAGCATGGATGGCACTGTACTGGTCGCCGATGACGACCGCACGATCCGCACGGTGCTGACGCAGGCTTTGACCCGCGCAGGCTGCAAGGTTCACGCGACCTCGTCCTTGATGACGCTGATGCGCTGGGTCGAAGAGGGCAAGGGCGACCTCGTGATCTCGGACGTGATCATGCCCGACGGCAACGGGCTCGAGGCGCTGCCGCGGATCTCCCGCATCCGCCCCGGCCTGCCGGTCATCGTGATTTCGGCGCAGAACACGATCATGACGGCGATTCAGGCCGCCGAGGCCGAGGCTTTCGACTACCTGCCCAAACCCTTCGACCTGCCCGACCTGATGAAGCGGTCGGCCCGTGCTTTGGACAGCAAGCGCCGGATCGCCGCCGCCGTGGTCAACCCGCCGCGCGAGCCGGGCGATGATCTGCCTCTGGTGGGCCGCACCGCCGCGATGCAGGCGCTCTACCGGCTGGTCGCCAAGGTGATGAACACCGATCTGCCCGTGCTGATCACCGGCGAATCGGGCACCGGCAAATCGCTGATCGCAAGGGCGATCCATGACTTCTCCGACCGCCGCTCGCAGCCCTTCGTCGTCGCCCAAGCCGCCGATCTGGGCGGGGTGGACGGTATCGCCAGCCTCGTCGCCAAAGCGCGCGGCGGCACCCTGCTGATCGACGAGGTCGCCGATTTCGACGAGGACGGCCAGGCCCGCCTGGTCCGCATGCTCGACGTGGCCGATGACCACGCGCCGCGGATTCTGGCGACCAGCCAAGCCGATCTGGCGCAAAAGGTCGAGGAGGGGCGCCTGCGCAAGGACCTGTTCTACCGGCTGGGCGGCGTCTCCTTCAACGTGCCGCCGCTGCGCGAAAGGGTCGAGGATATCAACCTCCTCGCCGACCATTTCATGACGCGGGGCGAGCGGGAAATCGGCACCACCCGCAGACTTACACCCGAAGCCCGCAACATCCTGCGCGCCTTCCCCTGGCCCGGCAACGTCCGCCAGCTGGAGAATGTGCTGAAGCGCCTGCTCGTCACCTCGTCGGAGCCCGATATCCACGGGCCGGAACTCGAAGCCGCCCTCGGTGGGCCACAAACCGCCGAGCCGGCGCGGGCGGGTGCCGTCGAGAACGAAAAGCTCTCGCAATCCGTCGCGCGGCATTTGAAGCGCTATTTCGACCTTCACAACGGCCAATTGCCGCCCGCAGGCGTCTATGACCGCATTTTGCGCGAGGTCGAGCTGCCTTTGATCGAGATCGCGCTCGATGCCACGGCGGGAAATCAGGCCAAATGTGCCGACCTTTTGGGGATCAACCGCAATACCTTGCGCAAGAAGATCACCGACCTCGATATCCGCGTGACACGCCGCCGCAAGCTGATGTAATAAAGCAACAGCGAGAGTGTCTTGGGGGAAGCGTTACCCGAAAGACACCAGATGTGGCGGGTGGGACGCAGGTCCGGCCCAGAAAAGGGCGGGATTTTGAGACGGAAGGCAGGCATTTCCTCCTGGGCGACGCGGCTGTCGCACCTGCGGCGCCAACGGCAGCTGCAGACCGGGATCACGCTGGGCCTGGTCTTTCTGGGCCCGGTGCTGGCGGTTCTGACCTTTCTGGCGCTTGGGCCCTTCAATCAGTCCGCCTCCTCCGATTGGCTGCGGCTGATCCTGCTGGCCGATCTGGTCTATGTGCTGGCGCTTGCCACGCTGGTGCTGCGGCGGTTGATGCAGATGGTCTCGGACCGCCGCCGCCACTCGGCCGGATCGCGGCTGCACCTGCGGCTGACCGGGGTTTTCGCCATCGTCGCGCTGATCCCCACGGTTCTGGTCGCGGTCTTCGGCGTTCTTACGGTGAACATCGGCCTCGAGGGCTGGTTCTCCGACCGGGTCCGCTCGGTCGTTGGCGCCTCGCTCGA
Source organism: Rhodobacter sp. P1_C2 (assembly GCF_056406375.1). Taxonomy (NCBI): domain Bacteria; kingdom Pseudomonadati; phylum Pseudomonadota; class Alphaproteobacteria; order Rhodobacterales; genus Rhodobacter; species Rhodobacter sp. P1_C2. The sequence goes on along the minus strand of NZ_JBFUAG010000027.1, from coordinate 8,831 downwards.
GGCGGCAGAGGCCTATGAGGCGGAACAGACCTCGACCCTGACGCTGGACGTGCAGGCGCTGGCGCATTTCCTGACTCAAGCCAAGGTCCGCGGCGGGCTGGTGGATGATGGCGAGATCCGGCCCGTCCTGGCCCAGGGCCAGGCGGCGGTGCAGCGCGGCCTGAAGGAAGTCTATCTGATCACCGCCACCGGCACGCTGAAGACAAGGGGCGAGAAGAGCTATCTCTTTGATTATGAACGCCCGACCGACGACCAGTTGATGCGCGCCGAGGCGGGAGAGACCGTTCTGATCCAGGATTGGCCGAACTCGGAGCTGCGCGCCCTGGTCAATCTGCCGGCTTTTCCGGACCGCCTGCTTTACGTCTCGCGCAAGGTCGATGGCAAGATCCTCGGGCTGTTGGACGAGACCCAGCAGACCGCCGCGCTCTACCGCCAGCTGGAAAGCGACCGGGGCAAGATTCTGTTCAATTTCGGGCTCTTGTACCTCGGCTTTGCGGTGATCCTGATCATTGCCGCCGTCTGGGGCGGCCTCTGGTTTGCCGAAAGGCTGGCGCGTCCGGTGGGACGGCTCGCCGGGGCGGCGCAACGGGTGGGCGAGGGCGATCTGGACGTACAGGTGAAGGAAGAGGAGAGCGACGACGAGATCGCAATGCTCGGCCGCCTCTTCAACCAGATGACCCGCCAGCTGAAGGGCCAGCGCGAGGCCTTGATGCAAAGCCACGAACAGACCGAGGGGCGGCGGCGGCTTTTCGACTCGGTCCTGTCCAACGTGACCGCCGGGGTGATCGGGCTGGATGCGCAGGGCCGGATGGATTTCGTCAACCGGGCCGGGATGCGGATGCTCGACCTTGCGGCAGAGCCGGGGCCGGACAAGACCCTGGCCCAGGTTGTTCCCGAATTCCGTAATCTTTTCGAGCGGTTGCAAGCCGATGCTGGATCAGCTCTGCAGGATGAGGTCCGCATCTCGCGTCGGGGCAAGCTGGAAAGCCTGCTGGTCCGCCTCAGCGAAAGGCGGGGCGAGGATGGCAGCGTGGAGGGCTTCGTCGTGGCCTTCGACGATGTGACCGAGCTCGTCTCGGCCCAACGGATGGCGGCCTGGGGCGATGTCGCGCGCCGCATCGCGCATGAGATCAAGAACCCGCTGACCCCGATCCAGCTTTCCGCCGAACGCATCCGCCGCAAATACCGCACGCAGGTCACCGATGCCTCGGACCTGGAACAGTACACCGACATTATCATTCGCCAGACCAATGACTTGCGGCGCATTGTTGACGAGTTCTCCAAGTTCGCCCGCATGCCCGAACCCGACCGTCGCGAGGCCGACCTGACGGCCTTGGTCAAGGCCGCCGTCATGTTGCAGGAAAACGGCCAGCCGGGCGTGCATTTCGAAGCGCAACTGCCCGACCGCCCCGATCTGATCGAGCTTGACAGCACCATGATCGGGCAAGCCTTGACAAACCTCATCAAGAACGCAGGCGAAGCTCTTGAGGAGAAGAAGGAAAGGTCCACCGACCCGACCTTCCGCCCCGAGATCCACGTCAGCTTGCAGGCCTTCGACACCCATTCCATCATCAAGATCGCCGACAACGGCACGGGCCTGCCGCCCGACCGTTCGCGGCTGTTCGAACCCTATGTGACGACGCGCGAAAAGGGCACCGGATTGGGCCTGCCGATCGTCAAGAAGATCATCGAGGAACATGGCGGCACGCTCATCCTGACCGATGCGCCCGTCTTCGCCGGCAACGACCATGCGGGAGCCCTGGCAGAAATCCGTCTGCCCCGCGCCACCCGCGCCAAATCCGTCGCCGGCCGCAGCCAAGCCCAGGGGGGAGCATGACAAACATTCTGATCGTCGACGACGAAAAGGACATCCGCGAACTGATCGGGGACATTCTGAAGGACGAGGGCTATGCCATTCGTCTGGCAGGAAATTCGGACGATTGCATGGAGGCGATCAACGCCGAGCTGCCCAGCCTGATGATCCTCGACATCTGGCTGAAGGACAGCCGGATGGACGGGATCGACATTCTCAAAACCGTCAAGCGCGACAATCCTGATGTGCCGGTCGTCATCATCTCGGGCCATGGCAATATCGAGATCGCGGTCGCGGCGATCAAGCAGGGCGCCTATGACTTCATCGAGAAGCCCTTCAACATCGACCAGCTGATGGTGGTGGTCAGCCGCGCGATGGAAACCTCGCGGCTGCGGCGCGAGAATGCCGACCTGCGCCGCCGCGACGTGACCTCGTCTGAGATGCTTGGATCAAGTCCGGCCTTCAAGGGATTGAAATCGCAGCTGGAAAAGGTCACCAAGTCGAACGGGCGGGTGATGCTCTCCGGTCCTGCCGGTTCGGGCAAGGAACTTGCCGCCCGCTTCATCCATGTCAATTCCAACCGCGCCGGCGCGCCCTTCGTCTCGGTCTCTTCGGCGACGATCGAGCCGGAGCGGATGGAGGAAGTGCTTTTCGGCCGCGAAACGCCCGAGCGTGGGGTGGAAAAAGGCCTTCTGGAACAGGCGCATGGCGGCGTGGTCTATTTCGACGAAGTGGCCGACATGCCTTTGGGCACCCAGTCGAAAATCCTGCGCGTGCTGACCGAACAGCAGTTCACCCGGCAGGGCGGCTCGGACAAGGTGCGCGTCGATTTGCGGGTGATCTCCTCGACCTCGCGGGATCTGCGCCACGAGATCGCCCAGGGCCGCTTCCGGCAGGAGCTTTACGACCGGCTGAACGTGGTGCCGATCCAGGTGCCCTCTTTGGCCGAACGGCGCGAGGATATCCCCGAGCTGACCAAGCATTTCATCGACATGTTCCACCGCACCCAGGGCCTGCCGGTCCGCAGCCTGACCTCCGAGGCCGAGGCGGTCCTGCAGACCATGGCCTGGCCGGGCAACGTGCGCCAGCTGCGCAACGTGATCGAACGCGTGCTGATCCTCGGCGACAGCACCGGCCCGGTGGAGCCGCGCGAATTGCCCGGGCCGGACCCGGTGGGCGATTCGGGTCAGCGCATGGTGATGGGGGGTGCCATGGCGACTTTGCCGCTGCGCGAGGCGCGCGAAGTCTTCGAGCGCGAGTATCTTCTGACCCAGATCAACCGTTTTGGCGGCAATATTAGCCGGACGGCCGGGTTTGTGGGCATGGAACGCTCTGCCTTACACCGTAAGCTCAAGTCTTTGGGGGTTGTCTCCTCGGGCAAGGGCTCTGCGGGCGAGGGCGAGGACGAGGAATGAATTAACCTCTGGAAACTGCCGAAAGGCGCGGCCATACTCGCGCCGTTGCGGCTTTGTGCTGCATGGGACAGTTTGCGACAACAATAGACCCTCGAAAACGACAAGAACAAACGACAAGAACAAGGGCTGAAGAAATGGCTGCCGATAAGCAGAACTTGCAAGACGCGTTCCTGAATCATGTGCGCAAGGCCAAGGTTCCGGTGACGATTTTCCTGATCAACGGCGTCAAGCTGCAGGGTGTGATCACCTGGTTTGACAATTTTTGTGTGCTGCTGCGCCGCGATGGCCAGTCGCAGCTTGTGTATAAACATGCGATCTCGACCATCATGCCGGGCGGTCCGATCAACCTTTACGAAGGCGAAGAGTGATCCGCGACCCTGAGGACGGTGGCTCTGCCGAAGACGGCGAAGCCGCGCCCGAAGCCCGCAGCCCGCGTGGCCTGCACGACACCGCCGAGGTGGCGACGCGGGCCTATGTCCTGCACCCGGATGTGAAATCCACCCGCAAGCGCCGGCTGGCCGAACATGGCCTGGCCGAGGCGGTCTCGCTGGCCGCCGCCCTGCCGGGGATCGAGGTCGTGGGTTCGGAAGTCGTGCGCCTGTCGCGCGTGGCGCCGGGGATGCTGTTTGGCACCGGCAAGGTTGAAGAGCTGAAGACCCGCTTCAAGGAGGCTGCGATCGACCTTGTTCTGGTCGATGGCACCGTGGGCCCGGTCCAGCAGCGCAACCTCGAAAAGGAATGGGGGGTCAAGTTGCTTGACCGCACCGGTCTGATCCTCGAGATTTTCGCCGACCGCGCCCGGACGCGGGAAGGGGTGCTGCAGGTCGAACTCGCGGCCCTGTCCTATCAGCGCTCGCGCCTCGTGCGGGCCTGGACCCACCTCGAACGTCAGCGCGGCGGTTTCGGCTTTGTCGGCGGCCCGGGCGAGACGCAGATCGAAAGCGACCGTCGGGCGATCGACGACGAGGTGATCAAGCTGAAGCGGCAGCTCGACCAGGTGGTCAAGACCCGCGAGCTGCACCGCGCCGCCCGCCGCAAGGTGCCGTTTCCGATCGTGGCGCTGGTGGGCTACACCAATGCCGGAAAATCCACTCTGTTCAACCGGATGACCGGAGCCGAGGTTCTGGCCAAGGACATGCTGTTTGCCACCCTCGACCCCACGATGCGCGGCGTGACCCTGCCGGGCAAGGATGGCACCGCCGGGCGCAAGTACATCCTGTCGGATACCGTGGGCTTCATTTCGGACCTGCCGACGCAACTGGTCGCGGCCTTCCGCGCCACGCTGGAAGAGGTGCTCGAGGCGGATCTGATCGTCCATGTCCGCGACATCTCGCATCCCGAGACCGCCGAACAGGCCGCCGATGTGGCCGAGATCCTCGCCGCCCTCGGCGTCAAACCCGACACGCCGCAGATCGAGGTCTGGAACAAGCTCGACCTCGTGCCCGCCGAATCCCGCGCGGCCCTTGATGCGAGCCTCGCCCATCGCACCCAAGTCTATGCCATCTCGGCCCTGACCGGCGAGGGGATGCCGGCCCTGCTTGACGCGATCGGCGCGGCCTTTGACGAGGCCAAGACCGAGGCCGAGGTGACGCTGGACTTCGCCCAGGGCCGCCAGCACGCCTGGCTCCATGCCGAAGGCGTGGTGGTGCGCGAGACCCAGACCGAGACCGGCTGGCAGATGCAGCTGCGCTGGACCCCGCGGCAGGAGGCCCGGTTCCTTACCCTGTAAGGCCGCGCCCGGCTGACCCGTCGAACGCTCCGCGGGGAGTATTTGGCAAGGAGCAATGGGGGCCCCAAGCGCCGGGGAACCCATTGCATTTGACTAAAATTGTCTTGCCCTCTGACGCAATACTCCCGCCGGAGGCCCCGGCCCGGGCAGGGCGTGCCGGGGTCAATTCGCGGGGGTCAGATGGGTGATCCCGACGGCGCCGGCCCGGGCCAGTTCGGGGTCGAGCGTCATCGGGATATATTCCCCGCGCCGCCAAAGCTCCGACAGGTCGTCATAGTGGCGCGACAGCGGATGGCCGCTTTCGCCGGTGGCGATGATGAAGACCGAGCTTTCCGGGTCGGCGAAGTCATAAACGCCGCGATAGCCGCCGCCCTGGACGTTCTGATAGGGGTTTTCTCCCAGGCCCTTGGTCCGCCCGCGCATCAGCGTGTCATCGCCGCCCGAGGTGCTTTGCCGGATGTTCACAAAGTAGTGGATGAAAGGCACTGCGCCCAGCACCGGGTGGTCATGGGTTGCCTCATGCGCATCGCCCCAGCGCCAGCTTTCGATCTTCGGCCCGTATTTCTCGGACAATTGCAGCAGGGCGTCGTCCAGCGCGATGCGGGCAATGTCGGAACAGCTTTCCACCGCCACCGACTGCACCACATCGCACCAGACCGATGCGCCATCGGTGTTGCGATAGACCCTTTCGATGAAATCCGGGTTCACATGGGTCATCACATCGGCCAGCGGGCCGATCTCGTCGCGGGTCAGGTGGTCCTGCAGGCTGCGCAGCCAGGCCTCGGCGATCAGGGGCTCGGGCAGGTGTTCGTTCTCTTCGCCGTTCCACTTGGCGAGCAGCGCAAGCGCGTCCTGGCGCATCCGGTCCGGGGTGCCGGCGGGGGCGGCCTCGCCGGTGAACCAGAGGTCCTTGCCGATCAGCGGCAGAAGCGTGCGGACGGTGGGGGAGACGGTATCGAGCTGCGCCTCGATGAAGCTATCGCGGGTATGGACCTCGCGCGTCTTCATCAGGGTCAGCCAGCGCTGGATGCGCTGGGTGTCGCCCCAGTCGAAAGAGACGTTGAGCGGATAGGGCTTGTCGGTGATCTTGTTGTTGGTATTGCCCAGCAGGCCCGAGGAGGGGTTCTTGACCACCGGGTTGTCGGAATAGGGGAAGTATCCCTCCCAGCGGTTCTTGCCTTGCCAGCCGGGGGCGGGCATCCGGCCCTGCGTCTCGTTCGCCATGTCGCGTTTCGGCATCCGCCCGATCATCTGCATCGCGATGTTCTTGCCATCGACCAGCATCAGGTTCTGCGAGGGCGCGATGAAGCCGGCGGCGGCGCTGATTGCCTCGTCCACCGAATGGGCGCGCATCAGGCCCATGGCGGCGCTCATCGAGGTGTCGGCCCCGTCGAGGGCCGTCCATTCCAGCGCGGGCACGGCGCCGGGCGGGGTCACGGTGTTCAGATCATAATGCGTGCCGGGCAGGATCGGCCCGGATTGCGACCAGCGCTGGGTGATGGTGACCGGCGGCTGGCCCTTGACCGTGATGATGGTGCGGCGGGTGGTGAAATCCTTCGGGCCCTCCGGCGTCATGTATTGTTCGGGATTGGCGGGATTGACCTTCTCCATCACCACATCCTGATCGTCGAGATAGCTGGAGGTCAGGCCCCAGCCGAGCTTCTCGGACCGGCCGAGCAGCACCAGCGGCATGCCGGGGATCGTGGCGCCGATCACATCGCCCGAGGCGAGGTGCAGCCGCGCGAGGTACCAGATCGAGGGGGCGGTGAAGTTCAGATGCGGGTCATTGGCCAGGAGCGAGCCACCCGCGGCCGAGCGGCTGGGGGCGGCGGCCCAGGCATTCGAGGCCCCGGCCATCCCCGCCGAGGGGAAGGGCGACAGCGGTTGGTCCAGCGCGGCCATCCGGCGCGGTGCGGCCGGCAGGACGCCCGGCATCAGCGCGGAATACTGCGGCAGGGCGGCCACGGCGGGGCCCGGCGCATCGGGCAGGATATCCTTCAGCCGCGCCGGAGAGATCGTGTCCGACATCTCGGCGCGCAACACCTCGCTGTCGAGGTGGGAGGAGAGCTGCAGCGCCATCAGCTTGATGATCGCCAGCGAATCCGCCGGGGCCCAGGCGTCGATCTGGCTGGAGAAGAGGAAGAACTCCGGCGCGCCACGGCCGAGCGCCTTTTTGTTGACCTCTTCGATCCAGGCATTGACCCCGTCGGCATAGGCCTGCAGCGCGCCCTTGGTATAGTCGTCCTGGGCCGGCACCGAGGACAGGGCGAGGGTATAGAGGTCGAGCCTGCGCATCAGCTCGTCGGTCTTGAGGGTCTTTTCGCCGAAGATCTCGGACAGGCGGCCCTGTGCCGTGCGCCGCAGCAGCGTCATCTGCCAGAGCCGGTCCTGCGCATGGGCAAAGCCAAGCGCGTAATAGGCGTCATTGTCGGTCTGGCCGAAGATATGCGGCACGTCCGAATTGTTGCGCACGATCTCGACCGGGGCCGAGATGCCGGAAACCGCCCAGGTCGCGTTGTAATCGGGCAGTGAGCGCGACAGGAAATAGTAAAGCACAGCAAGGCAGAGCGCCCCAAGAACCAGAAGACCCAGAAACGCGCGCAGCGTCCAGCGGAAGGCGGTCAGCATCTTGAGGGGCATCCTTGACGTCGTCGGCGGAATAACCCTCTAGTCCATCCTGATAACGGGCACAATTGGCGAGGTCGTGAAGATGGCGAAAGTGGCGTTTCTGGGCTTGGGCGTGATGGGCTTTCCGATGGCCGGGCATCTGATGGCCAAGGGGCATGAGGTGACGGTCTATAACCGCAGTCCGGAAAAGGCCGCGGCCTGGGTGGCCAAGCATGGCGGCAAATCGGCGGCGACCCCGCGCGAGGCGGCTTTGGGGGCGGATTTCGTCATGGCCTGTGTCGGCAATGACGACGATCTGCGCTCGGTCTGCCGGGGGCCGGATGGCGCCTTCGCCGGGATGGACCCGGGGGCGATCTTCGTCGACCATACCACCGTCTCGGCGGAAGTGACGCGCGAGCTGGGGGCCGAGGCGGCGGGTCGCGGCCTGGGCTTTGTCGATGCGCCCCTGTCGGGCGGTCAGGCCGGGGCCGAAAACGGGGTTCTGTCGATCATGTGCGGCGGGACGGAGGAGGATTACCTCAAGGCCGAGCCGGTGATGCAGGTCTATGCCCGGATCTGCAAGCGCCTCGGCGGGCCGGGAGCGGGGCAATTGGCCAAGATGATGAACCAGATCTGCATCGCGGGCCTGGTGCAGGGCCTGGCCGAGGCTCTCGCCTTTGGCGAGAAGGCGGGCCTCGATGGCGCGGCGGTGGTCGAGGTGATCAGCCAGGGCGCCGCCGGCAGCTGGCAGATGGTCAACCGCCACAAGACCATGCTGGAGGACAAGTTCGACTATGGTTTTGCGGTGGACTGGATGCGAAAGGACCTCGGCATCTGCCTTGCCACCGCCAACCAGATCGGCGCCAGCCTGCCGGTGACGGCTTTGGTCGACCAGTTCTACAAGGATGTGCAACGGATGGGCGGCAACCGCAACGACACCTCCAGCCTCATTCGCAGGTTGCGGTAGGTAGGATGGGCAATCTGCCCATCTTCGGGCCGCGCCCTGCAGGACATGCCGCGCCGGAACTTGCCGGGAAGATGGGCAGATTGCCCATCCTTGTCTCTTCGCGATCTGCGATAATGGAGGTTGCAGACGAGACCCCGTTCCATCCTTGGGTGCGTGAGCCCGTTCGGTAGCTTGGGGCTCGTCTGCTTTTACGCGTTCAAACCTGAACAGTTGCCTGGGGCGCTGCGCCAACAGACGACCCCGCAGATCAAGGACAGGCCTCCATGACTTTGCCACAGGATTTCATCGGTGTCGACGTTT
>NZ_JBFUAG010000026.1:0-25365 GCF_056406375.1 Rhodobacter sp. P1_C2 | reverse complement strand
CGGCACCGTTGTGACCGGTCGTATCGAGCGTGGCGTGATCAACGTCGGCGACGAAGTCGAAATCGTCGGCATCCGCGACACCAAGAAGTCGACCTGCACCGGTGTGGAAATGTTCCGCAAGCTGCTGGATCGCGGTGAGGCTGGCGACAACGTCGGCGTCCTGCTGCGCGGCATCGACCGTGAAGGCGTGGAACGTGGCCAGGTGCTGTGCAAGCCGAAGTCGGTTTCGCCCCACACCAAGTTCGAAGCCGAGGCCTATATCCTGACCAAGGAAGAAGGCGGCCGTCACACGCCGTTCTTTGCGAACTACCGTCCGCAATTCTACTTCCGCACCACCGACGTGACCGGCACCGTGCAACTGCCGGCCGGCACCGAGATGGTGATGCCGGGCGACAACCTGAAGTTCAACGTCGAACTGATCGCGCCCATCGCCATGGAAGAGAAGCTCCGCTTCGCCATCCGTGAAGGCGGCCGTACGGTTGGGGCAGGGGTCGTCTCCAAAATCATCGAATGATGATTTTGGACACTCTTGGCGTCGCCGGCGTGGTTTCGAAGATCATCGAGTGATCTCCGGTTAGATGGGCATATTGCCCATCCTACGGGAAAGGCCGCCCTTCGGGGCGGCCTTTGCTATTCCAGCCGGGCGGCGACGAGGGCGGTGACAGTGGCATCCTTCATCTCGGCAGCTAGCTGCACCGCTTCTTCCTCTCGCCCGGTCGCGGCCATCAGCGGGGCCAGAGCCTCGCGCAGCAGGATCGTGGCGATATGGGCGTCGGGAAGCGGTTCCATGAGGGCGAGGGTGGCCTGCGCGCCCTCAACGTCACCGACCTGCAATTGAGCCTCGCCAAGGCGTTGGAACAGCTCTGCCTGCTCCTCCCGCGGGAAGAGGGCGACGAAGGCCGCGCCGCGGGCGGGATCATGGTCAAGCCCCGCATCAAGCGCCTGCATCACCGCGATGGCGCGCTGCCCGTGCCTCACCTGCATCAGAAGCGCATGCGCCGTGGTGATGTCGCCCATCACCATCGAGATGGTTATTCTGGCCCGAAAGCCCGGCTGAAAATTGGGGGGCAGGGCGGTGGCCCGGCCGTATTCCGGCGCGATCTCGTCAGCCTTTTGGGCGCCGGCGCGGGCCCAGACCTCGACCAGACCCTCCTTGGCCGGCTCGCTCAGCAGGGTCGTGGCCGTCAGGTCCGGCCTGCGGGCTAGATCGAGCGCGGTGGCGAGGTCTCCGGCGCGGGCATAGGCCAGCGCCAGGGCGGCAAAGCCGTTGGCCCTTTCTGCGGGATCGGTCCAGCTGGCGATCTCGGCCCGCGCGCCGCTGAGCGCCCCCTTGGCAAAAAGACCGGCCAGAAGGCCTTCGCGCACCGGGTCCATGTCCATGTAAAAACCGGCGTCCCGCAGATTCTGGCGCGGGATCTCGGGCCCGCGCCCCGTCTCCAGCCGGGCGAACCGGGCCAGCCGGTCCGCCGGGGTGGAGGCGACCTGCGCACGGATGCGCGAGGCGCGCGCAATCTCCGCCGGGCTGTAGATGTCCTCGACCGGAAGGCCGGCCATGCGCGACAGATCGGCCAGCGTCGCCTGCAGCCAGGCATCGGTGTCGGGCGCGTCGCCAAGGGGGACAGCGGATGTCCACAGCAAGGTCGCCGCAGACCGCAGCACCTGATGGGCGAAGGTCGGCTCCGGCGCGTCCTTCAGCAGCTGCGCCAGAAGGGCAGCCCGGGTTTGGGTGGCGTCCCCGGTCCCCTCTTCCTCCTGCAAGACGGCGACCGCGAGCAGGCCGGAAGCGCGGATCACGGGCCGATCCTCGGCCACGGCCTGCCGCAGCGCCAGCTGAAAGACGCAAGCCCGCGTCGGTTGGGCCAGGCAATCCGGCTCGGCCGCGCCGGGCAAGGGGGCCAGGGAGAGGCAAAGGGCGAGGCGCAGCATCTTCACGGCGAAACCTCTCCTTGGGGGCTTTCCCCACTTAACCCCGCGGAAGCGCGAAACTTCAACACCCGATGCCGCGCAGGCCCGGTTTCCGCTTGCCCCCGCGCCGCCAGCGTCGCATCCAGCGGCGGTGAGTAGGATGGGCAATCTGCCCATCTTCCTGAAAGGCTGATCCATGACCTGCGTCCTTTGCGCCGCCCCCGATGCCACCCTTGTGCCCCTTCCGCCCGGCGCGGATCAGGCGCTCTTCTGCCCGACCTGTGCTGCGGCCCTCGCTGGCCAGATCATCCCCGGCCCGCGCTGGCGCTGCCTTGGCGATGCGATCTGGGCGGCGGAGCCTGCGACCCAGATCGCCGCCTGGCGTCTGCTCAAATCCCTGCCGCAAGAGGCCTGGGCGGTGGAGCTCCTGGAAAACGTCTACCTCGACCCCGAGGTGCTTTCCCGCGCCGAAGCCGGGCTTTCCGAAGCCGAAGCCGCGGTGGAGCATCGCGACAGCAACGGCGCTCTGCTCGCCCAGGGCGATACGGTGGTGCTGATCAAGGACCTTCCGGTCAAGGGCAGTTCGATGGTGGCCAAGCGCGGCACCGCCGTCCGTGCGATCCGGCTGGTGCGTGACAATCCGGGCCAGATCGAGGGGCGGGTCAATGACCAGACCATCGTGATCCTGACCCAGTTCGTCAAGAAAAGCTGACACCGGGTAGCCCTCAGCGCGGCTTGATCTCCACCGCCTGCATCCGGGCAAAGCTGAGGAACAGGCCGCGCCCTGCCGGGTCGCAAAGTGCTGTGCAGGTCTGCCCCGCACGGGCCGCGATCACGGCCGCGATTTCTTCGCCATCCTCGACATTGCCATAGTAGAAGGCTTGGCGGCTGGCGGCCAGTTGCGGCGCACCTCCCCGCCCGTGCCGCCATTCCGCTGCCCGGGCGATGCGGACGAAGTTCTTGAAATAAAGGAAGTCCGCCGCGTTGAAATCCTGCAGCCGGTTGACCTCGTGGGTCAGCGCGTGCGTCTCGGGCAGCGGCGTCGCCTTGGCCGCGTGATGCGCCTCAAGCCAGCTGTTCACCGCCTCTGGGTCGCGATCCTCGGCCTGCCAGATGTCGCGGACCTTGGAGAATTTCTTGTTCGACCCCGCCGTATCGCGCCGGATGAAGCTGGTCAGCAGCCGCACCTCCAGCCGCACCGTGCCGCCGACCAGAAAGCGCGTGACGCCGATCGCATGCGGCTTGCGGATCGCGGTCAGGGTGGTTTCGGTGGTTACGAGGTCATCCTCGCAGACCGGCTGCGCGAGGTCGGTCCGGGTCTCCAGCGCCATCACCGCATTGTACATCCGCACCCCCTGCGCATCGCGCCAGAGCGAGGGCGGCGTGCCGAGGCTTGCCGCCAGAAGGCTCCAGATCCCCTCCATCGCGAAGGCGAGGGCCCACTCCTCGGCCAGGGTGTGGATGTCCAGATGCGGCAGGCCGGCGGTGAAATCCCGGCGCAGGGTCATTCGATCTCTTCCGGGTCGGAGAGGCCGCTGCTCACCGCCGACCGCATGAAGCCGAACTGACCGATATCCTCGATCGGGCTGTGCAGGATCCGTGCCAGGCCCTCGCCGTAAAAGGCGGCGAAGGTGGCGTCGGATTCGGCGCTGTCCATGCCGGGGCCCATCTGCGGGCCCTCGGTGATCTCGACCTCCAGCCTGCCGTCGCGCTGCAGGCTGCGGGCAAAGAACAGCGTCGAGGGCGCCACCCGCGCCAAGGCCGCCCCGCCAAGCGAGACGCGGAACCGCGTGCCCTCGACCTCGACCTCGGTGGCGGCGCTGCCGGTCATGCCGTCGGGCAAGAGGATCACCAGATGCGGCTCCTTGCGGATGCTGCGGGCCAGCCGCATGAAGCCGAGGTTGACGGTGGCCGCATCGCGCAAGGTCGGCACCCAAAGCATGTCGGGACGCGGCACATAGCTGTGGGCAAAGATCGCCTTGGGCCCCGGCAGGGCCGCAAGCTTGGAAAAGCGGATCGCAGAGCCGGCATGGGCCATCAGGAGGATCGCATTGCGCCCCGCCTCCCGCGCGGCGATGAGCGGGCTCAGGTCGCCGGTGATCTCCTCGCGCACAAAGCGATCGTGATAGGCGATGATCTGCGCCGCGCCCGGCGTGCCCTCGGGGGCGAGGCGGGCCTTCATGTCGGCCTCGTAAAGACAGGCGGCGCGGCGCGACGCGGCCTCTTGCGCCATCAGGCGGGTCTGCGCCTCGGCCAGGGTCAGGCCGCTGACGCGCAGCACCGGGGCCAGCATCTCCTCGCTGAAGAGGCCGGGAACGATCGGTGCCAGGTATTCGCCGCTGCCCTCGCGGACCCACGCGCCCGGGCTGTCCGGCAAAGGCCCCCAGAGGGCGGGTTTCAGCGCGCAGGCGCCGCCCAGCCACCAGCCCATGCCGAAACGCGAGGTCGCGGCCGACAGGATGCCGTTGCGCACCTCGGCCACCCTCGGGCGTTCGAGCAACCCTGCCAGCGTCGTCTCCAGCCCGGCGATATCGCCCATCAGGCTGAGGATCTGCGCCTTGAGCATCTGCAGCGGCATCCGCTGGCGCAGCCGCGGCGGCGCCGCACCGATCACCCGGCAGGCCGCCCCGACATCGCGCCGCACCAGGAAACTGCGCGCCACCTGGGTCACAAGCCTGGTCAGATCCTGATCGGTGGCCGCCTCGCCGGGAAAGTCTGGCTGGGCCAAAGCCTCGGCCAGGGCGGCCCGGATCGCCCGGTCGTCATGCGGCAGGGAAAGGATCGCTTCGGCGGTCTTTGGCCGGAATACGCGGCTTGGCATCTTGGTCTGGCCTTTCATGCCGCTTCAGCTAAGCATTGGTCAGCGGAAATTTGGGAGATATCACCTTGGACTGGAACAAGTTTGCCGCGATTTTGACGCGCCACGCAAGGGCCGAAGGGCGGCTGGACGGCGGAGTTGCGCCGAACACGGTGCTGTTCGGCGCCGGGCTCGACCTTTCGTCGGTGGCGTTTCTGGAAAGCATCCTCGAGATCGAGGAGGAGATCGGCGCCGATATCGATGTGGAAGGCCTCGATGCCGCGATCCGCACGGCGGGGCAGCTTTTCGCCCGGCTTTTCCCCGGCCAAGGCCAGCCACCCGGCCAGAATCCCTGAACCTGCGCCCGCGCCCTCTTGACGTGCCCGGCGCGCTGGTTTACCCCGCCCGCAGGCCTAGGAGTTTAGCTCAGTTGGTAGAGCATCGGTCTCCAAAACCGAGGGTCGTGGGTTCGAGTCCCCCAACTCCTGCCAACCTTGCCGGTTGGCCCGCCGTCTTCCCGATCCCCGCGCCGCAAACCTGATTGTTTCAGTCGAACACAACCGCGCCAGCGGGTTGGAAAACCGGGCCGCAATGCGCATATTCCTGCCAGACACAGGAGAACGCGCATGACCTATACCAAATCTCCCGACCGCATCGCCGCCCTGACCCCGGAGCAGTTCCGCGTCACCCAGCAGAACGGCACCGAACGCCCCGGCACCGGCATCTACCTCGATAACCACGAACCGGGGATCTATGTCGACATCGTCTCGGGCGAGCCCTTGTTTGCCTCGTCCGACAAGTTCGAAAGCGGCTGTGGCTGGCCCAGTTTCACCAAGCCGATCGAGCCCGCCCATGTCGCCGAGCTGCGTGACGTGAGCCATGGCATGATTCGCACCGAGGTCCGCTCGGCCCATGGCGACAGCCACCTTGGCCATGTCTTCCCCGATGGCCCGCGCGACCGCGGCGGCCTGCGCTACTGCATCAACTCGGCCTCGCTGCGCTTTGTCCACCGCGACGACATGGAAGCCGAAGGCTATGGCGCCTACCTGAACCAGGTCGAAGACCGTTGAGCCTTGCAGAGGGCGGCCCTTCCCGGTCGCCCTCTGCCATTTGCGGCGCTTGAATTCCGCGGGCCAACCGCGTATCTGCGACCAGTCCTTATAAAGCGGAGCCCGAAGATGGCCACGACCAACCCGATGCAGTTCATCCAGCAGGTCCGTACCGAGGTTGGCAAGGTCGCCTGGCCCTCGCGCCGCGAAGTGGTGCTGACCACCGTCATGGTCTTTGTCATGGCGGCGCTGACGGCCACCTTCTTCAGCGTGATCGACGTGCTGATCAAGTTCGGCCTGACCTATGTGCTGAGCGCCTTCCACTGAAATCCGCCGGGCGGTTTTGCGGTCGGCCGATTTTCCTTGAAAAAAGGTGATCGGAAGGCTATCCCGCCGCAGGTTCGAGGGACATTCGGCGCGCAGCGATTCGGCGGCGCGCTGTTTTTTGTTCCCTGGCGCGGGTTCCCGCGCGTAATCAAGACGTCTCCGGCACGGGCCGGGGCAAGAATAAGGTGGGCGACGCATGGCCAAGCGCTGGTATTCGGTATCCGTTCTCTCGAATTTCGAGAAGAAAGTGGCCGAGCAGATCCGGACCGCCGTGTCGGAAGCCGGTCTGGAAGAAGAGATTGACGAAGTGCTGGTGCCCACCGAAGAGGTGATCGAGGTGCGGCGCGGCAAGAAAGTGTCCTCCGAGCGGCGCTTCATGCCCGGCTATGTGCTGGTGCGGATGGAGATGTCGAGCCGGGGTTACCACCTGATCTCGTCGATCAACCGGGTGACCGGGTTCCTCGGTCCGCAGGGCAAGCCGATGCCGATGCGCGATTCCGAAGTGAACGGCATCCTGAACCGCGTCGAAGAGGGCGAGGCTGCACCGCGCAACCTGATCCGCTACGACATCGGCGAGAAGGTCAAGGTCACCGACGGCCCCTTCGAGGGCTTCGATGGCATGGTCGAGGAAGTGGACGAGGCGCACAGCCGCCTGAAAGTCTCGGTCTCGATCTTCGGACGGGCGACCCCTGTCGAGCTGGAATTCACCCAGGTGTCCAAGGGCGCCTGAGTGCATCGCGTGGGAGGCGAGCGCCCTTGATCGGGTGACGGACCGGACCACTAAACCGCGACCCTTGCCGAATGAGCGGCGGGCGCAGTGAAAAAGGAGAGGCCAGATGGCCAAGAAGATTATCGGCAGCCTGAAGCTGCAAGTGAAAGCGGGCCAAGCGAACCCGTCCCCGCCGGTCGGTCCGGCGCTGGGTCAGCGCGGTCTGAACATCATGGCCTTCGTGAAGGAATTCAACGCGAAGACCGCTGATCTGCCCCCCGGCACCCCGACCCCGGTCATCATCACCTACTACCAGGACAAGTCGTTCAGCCTCGAGCTGAAGACCGCTCCGGCGTCTTACCTGCTCAAGCAGGCTGCCGGTCTGCCGCTGGTGGGCAAGCGCAACCGCGCCAAGGGTTCGGTCAAGCCGGGCCACACCGTGGCCGGCACCGTCTCGGTCGCACAGATCCGCAAGATCGCTGAAACCAAGATGAAAGACCTCAACGCCAACTCGATCGACGCGGCAATGAGCATCATCCTGGGCTCCGCCCGGTCCTGCGGCATCGAGATCAAGGGGTAAATCATGGCCAAGCTCGGAAAACGTACCCGCATCGCGCGGGAAGCCTTCGTTGGCAAATCGGCCGTCGCTGTCGAAGCCGCTGTCGCCCTGATCAAATCCGCCGCCTCGGCCAAGTTCGACGAGACGCTGGAGATTGCGATGAACCTCGGCGTTGACCCGCGTCACGCCGACCAGATGGTCCGTGGCGTCTGCCAGCTGCCGAACGGCACCGGCAAGACCGTGCGCGTCGCCGTCTTCGCCCGTGGCGCCAAGGCTGACGAAGCCCGCGCTGCTGGTGCCGACATCGTCGGCGCCGAAGACCTGATGGAAACCATCCAGTCCGGCAAGATCGAGTTCGACCGTTGCATCGCGACCCCGGACCTGATGCCGCTGGTCGGCCGTCTGGGCAAGATCCTCGGGCCGCGCAACCTGATGCCGAACCCGAAGGTCGGCACCGTGACCATGGACGTGAAGACCGCCGTCACCGCCGCCAAGGGTGGTGAAGTGCAGTTCAAGGTCGAAAAGGCCGGCGTCATCCATGCCGGCATCGGCAAGATCTCCTTCTCGGACGAGAAGCTGGCCGAAAACGTCCGCGCCTTCGTCGACGCCGTGACCCGCGCCAAGCCGGCCGGGGCCAAGGGCACCTACCTCAAGAAGGTCTCGCTGTCCTCGACCATGGGCCCGGGCGTCTCGCTCGACCTGTCCTCGGCCAGCGCCCGCTGAGCCTTTGACCTGAAATGATCGGCCCCCGGCAGCCTGGCTGCCGGGGGCCTTTTCTTTTGCCGGGGCGGGTTTGGCAGATACAAGCCGGTCGGGGCTTGAAAGCCGCGTCCGGGCCGCCCACATACGATTTCCCGCTTATATTGTGGCATCTCTCCGCCTCGCCGCGCGAAAGCGGGGGTGCAATGCGGGTAAAAAGCTGATATAAGGGGCAGGTTAGGTGCCAAGACGTTCACACCTACCCCCAGCCGTAACGGAAGGCGCATCTCTGATTGCGCCCGTTCGGTGTTCCTTGTAATGACATAATCTGTCCTTGCCGCGTGATTCGTCACGAGGCAGGGACGTGCTTTGTCCGAGACGGTGGGTGCCTTCGCAAGAAAGCTTAATTTCCCTCCTGAGATGGAGTTCGAACCGATTTCACCGGGGCTTATGCCTTGGCCGTCTGCAGGCTCGGAAGACATCATGGACCCGACGCCCCAGGGAAACCCGGGGCAAACATGAGCCGGGGGGCAACCCCCAACCTTGGAGTAAAACTGTGGATAGAGCCCAGAAAGAGAATGTGGTCGAGGAACTCGGCCAGATCTTCGCAAGCTCTGGCGTTGTCGTGGTCGCCCACTACACCGGTATGACAGTTGCTCAGATGCAGACCCTGCGCGCCAAAATGCGCGAAGTGAACGGGTCGGTGCGCGTCGCCAAGAACAAGCTAGCCAAGATCGCCCTTGAAGGGAAGCCCGGCGTCAAGATGGGCAACCTCCTCACGGGCATGACCGTGATGGCCTATTCGGAAGACCCCGTCGCTGCGGCGAAGGTCTGCGAAGCCTATGCCAAGACCAACGACAAGTTCGTTATTCTCGGCGGGGCAATGGGCGATGCGGTTCTGGACCCTGCCGGTGTGAAAGCCGTGGCAGCCATGCCGTCGCGTGAGGAAGTTATCGCTTCCATCGTGGCGTGCCTTGGTGCGCCCGCGTCGAGCATCGCCGGGGCCATTGGTGCGCCTGCGTCTGCGATCGCAAGCATTCTCTCGACCATCGAGGAGCGGCAAGCCGCTTGAAGCAACTGGTGACCGGGTGTGGATTGTCCTCGCCTCGTTAGAACCCCATCTCAAACCTTACGGAACATAAAATGGCCGATCTGAACAAACTCGCCGAAGACATCGTTGGTCTGACCCTGCTGCAAGCAGTGGAACTGAAGACCATCCTGAAAGACAAGTACGGCATCGAGCCGGCTGCCGGTGGCGCCGTCATGATGGCTGCGGCTCCGGCTGCTGCTGCCGAAGTCGTCGAAGAAAAGACCGAATTTGACGTCGTTCTGACCGAAGCTGGTCCGAACAAGATCAACGTCATCAAGGAAGTCCGCGCCATCACCGGCCTGGGCCTGAAAGAAGCCAAGGACCTCGTCGAGGCCGGCGGCAAGGTGAAGGAACAAGCCTCCAAGGCTGACGCCGAAGCCATGAAGAAGAAGCTCGAAGAGGCTGGCGCCAAAGTCGAGCTGAAGTAATCCGATCCCGAGGGTAACCTCGGACAGGATTTGCAAGCAGGGTCGGGAGATTTCCCGGCCCTGCTATGCGCGTCTTGAAAGGTGCTTTTGCGAAAGCCTCTTTCCAGGCGCGGTGATGGTTCGGGAGCTGCCCTAAGGGATGGGCGGCATGAATGGAACCAGTACCCCCTATCGCCCGAGTGGCGCGACCGTGGCCCGACGGAAGCGCGCACTTTGATGATGAAAGGTTACGACGAGCATGGCGCAAGCTTACGTTGGTCAGAAACGTGTCCGCCGGTATTACGGCAAAATCCGCGAAGTCCTGGAGATGCCGAACCTGATCGAGGTGCAGAAAAGCTCCTACGATCTGTTCCTGCGTTCGGGCGACAGCGACAAGCCGCTGGACGACGAAGGCATCCAGGGCACCTTCCAGTCGGTGTTCCCGATCAAGGATTTCAACGAAACCGCAGTGCTGGAATTCGTAAAGTACGAGCTGGAAAAGCCCAAGTACGACGTTGACGAATGCATGCAGCGCGACCTGACCTACGCAGCACCGCTGAAGGTGACGCTGCGCCTGATCGTGTTTGACGTCGACGAGGCAACGGGCGCCCGGTCGGTCAAGGACATCAAGGAGCAGGACGTCTACATGGGCGACATGCCCCTGATGACGCTGAACGGCACCTTCATCGTGAACGGGACCGAGCGGGTCATCGTCTCCCAGATGCACCGCTCGCCGGGTGTGTTCTTCGACCATGACAAGGGCAAGACCCATTCCTCGGGCAAGCTTCTGTTCGCCTGCCGGATCATTCCCTACCGCGGCTCCTGGCTCGACTTCGAATTCGACGCCAAGGACATCGTCTTCGCGCGCATCGACCGCCGCCGCAAACTGCCGGTGACGACGCTGCTCTATGCGATGGGCATGGACCAGGAAGGCATCATGGATGCCTACTACGAGACCGTGATGTTCAATCACGTCAAGAACAAGGGCTGGGTCTCCAAGTTCTTCCCCAAGCGTCTGTCGGGCACCCGTCCGACCTATGACCTGGTCGATGCTGCCACCGGTGAGGTGATGCTGAAGGCCGGCGAAAAGGTCACGCCGAAGATGGCGAACACCTGGGGCAAGGAAGGCAAGATCACCGAGCTTCTGCTGCCCTTCGACATGATCGTGGGCCGCTACGTCTCGAAAGACATCATCAACGAAGAGACCGGGGAAATCTGGGTCGAAGCCGGCGATGAGCTGACGATGGAGTATGACCGTGACGGCAACGTCAAGGGCGGCTCGCTGAAACTGCTGCTGGATCAGGGCATTACCGAGATTCCGGTTCTGGACATCGACAATGTCAACGTCGGTCCCTACATGCGCAACACCATGGCCGTGGACAAGAACATGGGCCGCGACACCGCGCTCATGGACATCTACCGCGTGATGCGTCCGGGCGAACCGCCGACCGTCGAGGCTGCTAGCCAGCTCTTCGACACGCTGTTCTTCGACAAGGAACGCTATGACCTGTCCGCCGTTGGCCGGGTCAAGATGAACATGCGCCTGGACCTCGGCAAGCCCGACACCCAGCGCACGCTCGACCGCGAGGACATCGTGGCCTGCATCAAGGCCCTGACCGAACTGCGCGACGGCAAGGGCGAGATCGACGACATCGACCACCTCGGCAACCGCCGGGTCCGCTCGGTCGGCGAGCTGATGGAGAACCAGTACCGCGTCGGCCTGCTCCGCATGGAGCGCGCCATCAAGGAACGCATGTCCTCGGTCGAGATCGACACGATCATGCCGCAGGACCTGATCAACGCCAAACCGGCGGCGGCGGCGGTGCGTGAATTCTTCGGCTCTTCGCAGCTGTCGCAGTTCATGGACCAGACCAACCCGCTGTCCGAAGTCACGCACAAGCGTCGCCTCTCCGCCCTCGGGCCGGGCGGTCTGACCCGCGAGCGTGCCGGCTTCGAAGTGCGCGACGTTCACCCGACCCACTATGGCCGGATGTGCCCGATCGAGACGCCCGAAGGTCAGAACATCGGTCTGATCAACTCGCTGGCCACCTTTGCCCGCGTCAACAAGTATGGCTTCATCGAGACCCCGTACCGCAAGGTGATCGACAACAAGGTGACCGACGAGGTCGTCTACATGTCCGCCACCGAGGAAATGCGCCACACCGTCGCCCAGGCGAACGCGGCGCAGGATGCCGAAGGCCACTTCACCGACGACCTGATTTCCAGCCGGAAAGCAGGCGACTTCATGCTGAACCCGCCGGATGCGATCGACCTGATCGACGTCTCGCCGAAGCAGCTTGTGTCGGTCGCGGCCTCGCTGATCCCCTTCCTCGAAAACGACGACGCCAACCGCGCCCTCATGGGTTCGAACATGCAACGTCAGGCGGTTCCGCTGCTGCAATCCGATGCTCCGTTTGTGGGCACCGGGATTGAAGCGGTCGTGGCGCGGGACTCCGGGGCGGCCATCATGGCCCGCCGTGCCGGCGTGATCGACCAGGTCGACGCGACGCGTATCGTTGTGCGCGCCACCGAGATGCTGGACCCCGGCGAGCCGGGCGTGGACATCTACCGTCTGCGCAAGTTCAAGCGGTCGAACCAGTCGTCCTGCATCAACCAGCGTCCGCTGGTGAAGGTGGGTGACGTTGTGGTCCGTGGCGAAGTGGTGGCCGACGGCCCTTGCACCGACATGGGCGAACTGGCCCTCGGCCGGAACGTCATCGTCGCCTTCATGCCGTGGAATGGCTACAACTACGAAGACTCGATCCTGATTTCGGAACGCATTCTGAAAGACGACGTGTTCACCTCGATCCACATCGAAGAATACGAAGTCGCAGCCCGCGATACGAAGCTCGGGCCGGAGGAGATCACCCGCGACATCCCGAACGTCGGTGAAGAAGCGCTGCGCAACCTCGACGAGGCTGGCATCGTCTACATCGGCGCCGAGGTTCAGCCGGGCGACATCCTGGTCGGCAAGATCACCCCGAAGGGTGAATCGCCGATGACCCCGGAAGAGAAGCTGCTGCGCGCCATCTTCGGCGAAAAGGCCTCTGACGTGCGCGACACCTCGCTGCGTCTGCCGCCGGGCGCCTATGGCACGATCGTCGAAGTCCGCGTCTTCAACCGTCATGGCGTGGACAAGGACGAACGCGCCGTGCAGATCGAGCGGGAAGAGATCGACCGCCTGTCGCGCGACCGCGACGACGAGCTGACGATCCTGGAGCGCAACATCTACTCGCGTCTGAAGACCCTGATCATGGGCAAGACCGCCGTGAAGGGCCCGAAGGGTGTCAAGGCCGGCTCGACCATCGACGAAGAGCTGATCGGCACCCTGTCCAAGGGTCAGTGGTGGCAGCTCGCCCTGGCGGAAGAATCCGATGCCAAGGACGTCGAAGCCCTGCACGACCAGTTCGAAGCGCAGAAGCGCGCGCTCGACAACCGGTTCGAGGACAAGGTCGAAAAGGTCCGTCGTGGCGACGATCTGCCTCCGGGCGTGATGAAGATGGTCAAGGTCTTCGTCGCGGTGAAGCGCAAGCTGCAACCGGGCGACAAGATGGCCGGTCGTCACGGCAACAAGGGGGTTATCTCCAAGGTGGTTCCGGTCGAGGACATGCCTTTCCTCGCCGATGGCACCGCGGTGGACCTCGTGCTCAACCCGCTCGGCGTGCCGAGCCGGATGAACGTGGGTCAGATCCTCGAGACGCATATGGGCTGGGCCGCGCGCGGTCTGGGCCTGAAGATCGACGAGGCGCTGAAGGACTATCGCCGTCACGGCGACATGACCCCGGTGCGCGAGGCGATGCGTCTGGCTTACGGCGACGAGACCTATGAAGAAGCCTTCGCCGACCGCAACGAGGCGGATTTCCTGGAACTCGCGGGCAATGTGACCCGTGGCGTTCCGATCGCCTCGCCGGTCTTCGACGGCGCCAAGGAGCTGGATGTCAACGACGCGCTGACCCGCGCGGGTTTTGACACTTCGGGTCAATCCGAGGTCTTCGACGGCCGCACCGGCGAGAAATTCGCCCGCAAGGTCACGGTTGGCGTGAAATACATGCTGAAACTCCACCACCTGGTGGACGACAAGCTGCACGCCCGTTCGACCGGCCCGTACTCGCTCGTCACGCAGCAGCCGCTGGGTGGCAAGGCGCAGTTCGGTGGTCAGCGTCTGGGGGAAATGGAAGTCTGGGCTCTGGAAGCCTATGGCGCCGCCTATACCCTGCAGGAAATGCTGACCGTGAAGTCGGACGACGTGGCAGGCCGGACCAAGGTCTACGAAAGCATCGTCAAGGGCGAGGACAACTTCGAAGCCGGCGTGCCGGAATCGTTCAACGTCCTTGTCAAGGAAGTGCGCGGCCTCGGCCTCAACATGGAACTCCTGGATGCGGAGGAGGAATGACGCGGTGGGTGCGCCCTGAAGGCACACCCTACGTAGGGTGCGCATTCATTGCGCACCTTGCCGCCGATCCCTCCCCCGCCGCCCCCATTCTTAGGAATTGAAATGAACCAGGAACTCTCGACCAACCCTTTCAACCCGGTTGCTCCGATCAAGACCTTTGACGAGATCAAGATCTCTCTGGCTTCGCCGGAGCGGATTCTCTCGTGGTCCTATGGCGAGATCAAGAAGCCGGAAACCATCAACTACCGGACCTTCAAACCCGAGCGTGACGGTCTGTTCTGCGCCCGGATCTTCGGGCCGATCAAAGACTACGAATGCCTTTGCGGCAAATACAAGCGCATGAAATATCGCGGCGTCGTCTGCGAAAAGTGCGGCGTGGAAGTCACCCTGCAAAAGGTGCGCCGCGAGCGGATGGGCCATATCGAGCTCGCCGCCCCGGTCGCCCATATCTGGTTCCTGAAATCGCTGCCCTCGCGCATCGGTCTGATGCTGGACATGACGCTGCGGGATCTGGAACGCATCCTCTACTTCGAAAACTATGTGGTGATCGAGCCGGGTCTGACCGACCTGTCCTATTGCCAGATGCTGACCGAAGAAGAATATCTCGACGCGCAGGACCAGTATGGTGCCGACGCCTTCACCGCCAACATCGGCGCCGAAGCGATCCGCGAAATGCTGGTCGGCATCGACCTCGAGTCGCTGGCCGATCAACTGCGCGCTGACCTCAAGGAAGCGACGGGCGAGCTGAAGCCGAAGAAGATCATCAAGCGTCTGAAGATCGTCGAGCATTTCCTCGAATCCGGCAACCGTCCGGAGTGGATGGTGCTGACCGTGCTTCCGGTCATCCCGCCGGAACTGCGCCCGCTGGTCCCGCTGGATGGCGGCCGCTTTGCGACCTCCGACCTCAACGACCTTTACCGCCGCGTGATCAACCGCAACAACCGTCTGAAGCGGCTGATCGAACTCCGCGCGCCCGACATCATCGTGCGCAACGAAAAGCGGATGCTGCAGGAAGCTGTCGATGCCCTCTTTGACAACGGCCGTCGTGGCCGCGTCATCACCGGCACCAACAAGCGTCCGCTGAAGTCGCTGTCCGACATGCTGAAAGGCAAGCAGGGCCGCTTCCGTCAGAACCTTCTGGGCAAGCGCGTCGACTTCTCGGGTCGTTCGGTCATCGTGACCGGGCCGGAGCTGAAGCTGCACCAGTGCGGTCTCCCGAAGAAGATGGCCTTGGAACTGTTCAAGCCCTTCATCTACTCGCGTCTGGAAGCCAAGGGTCTGTCTTCGACCGTCAAGCAAGCCAAGAAGCTGGTGGAAAAAGAGCGTCCCGAGGTCTGGGATATCCTGGATGAAGTCATCCGCGAACATCCCGTGCTGCTGAACCGCGCGCCCACGCTGCACCGTCTTGGCATCCAGGCCTTCGAGCCGATCCTGATCGAAGGCAAGGCGATCCAGCTGCACCCGCTGGTCTGCTCGGCCTTCAACGCCGACTTCGACGGCGACCAGATGGCTGTCCACGTTCCCCTCTCGCTGGAAGCCCAGCTTGAGGCCCGCGTTCTGATGATGTCGACGAACAACGTTCTGTCGCCCGCCAACGGCGCGCCGATCATCGTTCCGTCGCAGGACATGGTTCTGGGCATCTATTACGTCACGATGGAGCGCAAAGGCATGGTCGGCGAGGGCATGGCCTTCACCGATATCGACGAAGTCGAACATGCGCTGGCCTCGGGCGCCGTTCACCTGCATTCCAAGATCAAGGCGCGTCTGCGTCAGGTCGACGAAGAGGGCAATATCGTCTGGAAGCGTTTCGATACGACCCCCGGCCGTCTGCGCCTGGGCAATATCATGCCGCTGAACGCCAAGGCGCCGTTTGATCTGGTCAACCGTCTCTTGCGCAAGAAGGACGTGCAGTCCGTCATCGACACCGTCTACCGCTACTGCGGTCAGAAAGAGTCGGTGATCTTCTGTGACCAGATCATGGGTCTGGGCTTCAAGGAAGCCTTCCGTGCCGGCATCTCCTTCGGCAAGGACGACATGCTGATCCCGGACTCCAAGTGGCCGATCGTGAACGAAGTCCGCGATCAGGTGAAAGAGTTCGAACAGCAGTACATGGACGGCCTGATCACCCAGGGCGAAAAGTACAACAAGGTCGTCGACGCCTGGTCCAAGTGCTCGGACAAGGTCGCGGCTGACATGATGTCCGCGATCTCGGCCGTGAAATACGACCAGGCCGGCGCCGAAATGGAACCGAACTCGGTTTACATGATGTCGCACTCCGGGGCCCGGGGTTCGCCAGCGCAGATGAAGCAGCTGGGCGGGATGCGCGGTCTGATGGCCAAGCCTTCGGGCGAGATCATCGAGACGCCGATCATCTCGAACTTCAAGGAAGGTCTGACCGTGTTGGAGTACTTCAACTCCACCCACGGCGCCCGGAAGGGTCTGGCCGATACCGCGCTGAAGACGGCGAACTCGGGTTACCTGACCCGCCGTCTGGTGGACGTGGCGCAGGACTGCATCGTGCGGTCGCACGATTGCGGCACCGAGCGTGCGATCACCGCCGATGTGGCCGTCAATGACGGTGAAGTCGTGCAATCGCTGGCCGAGCGTGTGCTGGGCCGGGTGGCTGCCGATGACATCATCATCCCGGCGACCGGTGAGGTCGTGGTAGGCAAGGGTGAACTGATCGACGAACGCCGTGCCGACCTGATCCATCAGGCGGGCATCGTGACCGCGCGCATCCGTTCGCCGCTGACCTGCGAGGCCGAAGAGGGCGTCTGCGCCATGTGCTATGGCCGTGACCTTGCACGCGGTACGCTGGTCAACCAGGGTGAAGCTGTCGGCATCATCGCCGCACAGTCGATCGGCGAACCCGGCACGCAGCTGACGATGCGGACTTTCCACATCGGCGGCATCGCGCAGGGCGGTCAACAGTCCTTCCTCGAAGCCTCCCAAGAGGGCAAGATCGAGTTCCGCAACGCCAACCTCCTGTCCAACGTCTCGGGCGAGCAGATTGTCGTCGGCCGGAACATGTCGATCGCGATCCTCGACGAGGCGGGTGCGGACCGGGCGGTGCACAAGCTGACCTATGGTGCCAAGCTGCACGTCAAGGACGGCCAGATGGTCAAACGCGGCAACAAGCTGTTCGAATGGGACCCCTATACCCTGCCGATCATCGCCGAAAAGACCGGTGTGGCGCGGTTCAAGGACCTCATCTCGGGCATCTCCGTCCGCGAGGATACCGACGAAGCGACCGGCATGACCCAGAAGATCGTCTCCGACTGGCGCTCGGCCCCCAAGGGCAACGAGCTGAAGCCGGAAGTGATCGTCATGGACCCGGCCACGGGCGAGCCCGTGCGTTCGGAAACCGGCAACCCGATCTCCTACCCGATGTCGGTGGACGCCATTCTGTCCGTCGAAGACGGTCAGGAAATCCGCCCCGGCGACGTTGTGGCGCGTATTCCGCGCGAAGGTGCCAAGACCAAGGACATCACCGGGGGTCTTCCCCGCGTGGCCGAACTGTTCGAAGCCCGTCGCCCGAAGGATCACGCGATCATCGCGGAAACCGATGGCTATGTCCGCTTCGGCAAGGACTACAAGAACAAGCGCCGCATCACCGTTGAGCCGGTCGATGAGACGCTGACGGCGGTCGAATACATGATCCCGAAGGGCAAGCACATTCCGGTTCAGGAAGGCGACTTCGTCCAGAAGGGGGATTACATCATGGACGGCAACCCGGCTCCGCACGACATTCTGCGGATCCTGGGGGTCGAGGCGCTTGCCAACTACATGATCGACGAAGTGCAGGACGTCTATCGTCTGCAAGGCGTGAAGATCAACGACAAGCACATCGAAGTGATCGTGCGCCAGATGCTCCAGAAGTTCGAGATTCTGGACTCGGGCGAGACGACGCTGCTGAAGGGCGAGAACGTCGACAAGGCCGAACTGGACGAAGCCAACGACAAGGCCAATGCACGCGGTCTGCGCGCTGCCGTGGCCGAGCCGATCCTGCTCGGGATCACCAAGGCGTCGCTGCAGACCCGCAGCTTCATCTCGGCGGCCTCGTTCCAGGAGACCACGCGGGTGCTGACCGAGGCTTCGGTTCAGGGCAAGCGCGACAAGCTCGTCGGCCTGAAAGAGAACGTCATCGTGGGTCGTCTGATCCCGGCCGGTACCGGTGGTGCCACCAGCCGCGTGAAGAAGATCGCGACCGACCGCGACCAGACCGTGATCGAAGCCCGCAAGTCCGAGGCCGAGGCGGCCGCTGCCCTGGCAGCCCCGCTCGCGGTGATGGACCTGGGCGACGACCGCGACTCGGGTCTGGTCGACACGATCGAAAGCCGCGGCGAATAAGCCGTCCGGTCTGAAAACACGGGCCCCCTGCCTGCGAAGGTGGGGGGCTTTTCCTTGTGGCGGCCTCGCATGACACTCTCCGACAATTCCCGCGGCATCCTTCTGATGTGCGCCTCGATGCTGGCCTTCACGCTGAACGACACGCTCGTCAAAGCGGTGACGGGGGGCGGCCTGCCGCTGTTCCAGACCATCCTTCTGCGCGGCCTTCTGGCGACGGCGGGGCTTCTGGTCATCGCCGCCCGCACGCCGGGCGGTTTCAACCTCTTGCCGCAGGGCAGGGACCGCATCCTCCTGTCCTTGCGCACGGTGGGCGAGATTTCCTCCACGCTGACCTTTCTGGTCGCACTGACCCATATGCAGCTCGCCAACCTTTCGGCCATCATGCAGTCGCTGCCGCTGGCGGTGACGCTGTCGGCGGCCGTGCTCTTCAAGATGCCGATCGGCTGGCGGCGGCTCAGCGCGATCATGGTGGGTTTCGTCGGCGTCCTCCTGATCATCCGCCCCGGCGCCGCCGATTTCGACCGCTGGTCGATCCTCGGCCTCGCCTCGGTGGCCTGCGTGGTGCTGCGCGATCTGTCGACCAAGGGGTTTTCGGCCAAGCTGCCCTCGACCACCGGGGCGATCTGGGCCGCCTGTGCCGTGACCCTGATGGGCATTCTGGGCGTCGCGGTGGAAGGGTGGCAGCCGGTCACCGTGACCCAGCTGGCCCAGACCACGGCGGCGGCGGGCTTCCTGATCATCGGCTATCTCTGCGCGATTTCGGTGATGCGGGTCGGGGATCTGGCGCTGGTGGCGCCCTTCCGCTATACCTCGCTGCTCTGGGCGATCCTGCTCGGCTGGGCGCTGTTTGGCACTTTGCCCGATGCGCTGACCCTGATCGGCGGCGCGGTGGTGGTGATTTCCGGCATCTATGTCATCCTGCGGGAACGCAAAGCGCGACATGTGCGCAGGGCATGAATTGCAAGGCGCTAACACCTGCTCTATATGGCAGGCAACAGGGGCAAGGATCATGACCAACATATCTGTCGTCATTCCGGCCCGCAACGAGGCCGAGAACATCGGCTCTTTGGTGCAAGCCATTGATGCGGCCCTGAAATCCCATGCGCCGATCGAGATCATCGTCGTCGATGACGGCTCGACCGACGGCACCGCCGCGGCGGTCCATGGCTTGGGCATTCCCCATGTCCGCCTGTTGCGCCATGCCACTTCGGCCGGGCAGAGTGCTGCGGTTCACACAGGTGTGATGGCCGCCACCGCCCCGGTGATCTGCACGCTGGACGGCGACGGCCAGAACCCTCCGGAAGAGCTGCCGCGTCTGGTCGCACCGCTGCTGGCGGATCTGGCGGGGAATGTCGGTCTGGTCGCCGGCCAAAGGGTCAAGCGGCAGGACACCTGGTCGAAGAAGATCGCCTCGCGTCTGGCCAATGGTCTGCGCGGCTGGCTTCTGAAGGACGGCACCCGCGACACCGGCTGTGGCCTGAAAGCCTTCCGGCGCGAGCCTTTCCTCGCACTCCCCTACTTCGACCACATGCACCGCTATCTTCCGGCGCTGTTTGCGCGCGATGGCTGGCAGGTCGCCCATGTCGATGTCAGCCACCGCGCCCGCGTGGCCGGGGCGTCGAATTATTCCAACCTGCAACGGGCCCTGGTCGGCGCCGTGGATCTGCTGGGCGTTGCCTGGCTGCTGCGCCGCCGCAAGAAGGCGAAAGCCCTGCCCGAGGAGCGGTGATGCACACAATCCTGTCGCTGATGCATGTCGAAACCTCGGCGGATGCGCTTTGGGTGATCGTGGGTCTCTTGGGCCAGCTGATGTTCACCGGGCGCTTCATCGTCCAGTGGCTCGCCTCCGAGAAAGCCGGGCGCTCGGTCGTTCCGGTGGCCTTCTGGTATTTCAGCATCCTCGGCGGGCTGATCGTGCTGGCCTACGGGCTGCGCAAGCTTGATCCGGTGATCATCCTCGGCCAGCTGCCGGGCACCATCATCTATTCGCGCAATCTTTGGCTGATCTACAAGGAAAGGCGCAGTGTTGTCGGTTGAGGAGAAGGCCTGGCTGCCGCGATCCCTTGCCATCGTCGGGATCATCACGGCGCTGCGGCTGCTGCTTCTGGCCTTCGACCGCACCGACCTTTTCGTGGACGAGGCGCAATATTGGCTCTGGGGCCAGCACTTCGCCTTCGGCTATTTTTCCAAACCGCCGCTGATCGCCTGGCTGATCGGCGGGGTGACGACGCTGGCGCAGTCCGATGCCGTCTTCTGGGTCCGGATGCCGGGCGCCATCCTGCATGGCGCGACGGCGCTGATCCTTGCGGCCCTTGGGGCGCGGATCGGCGGGCGGCAGGTCGCGGTCTGGGTGGCGGCGGCCTATGTGACGCTGCCTATGGTGGCCCTTGGCAGCCTGCTCATCTCCACCGACACGGTGCTGGCCCCTTTCTTCGCCGCGGGCCTGTTCTTCTACCACCGCCTGATGGCCGAGCATCGCTTGCGCGATGCGCTTCTGGTGGGGGTGATGGCAGGGATCGCTTGTCTCGCCAAATATGCCGGGGTCTATCTTCTGGCCGGCATCGCGGTGGCGGCGGTCTGCGACCGCGACCTGCGGCCGCGCATGAAGGAGCTCACGCTGATCCTGCTGGCCTGGGCGGCCATCGTGGCGCCCAACCTGATCTGGAACCTGACCAACGGGCTCTCGACCCTGAACCACACCGGCCAGAACATCAACTGGATCGAGCATGGCGACCTCTTCGACGAATTCGGGCTCGATGACCTGTTCGAGTTCTGGGGCACCCAGCTTGGCGTGGTCGGTCCGATCATGTTCGGCGCCTTCCTTCTGGGCATAAGGCGATTCCGCAGGAACGCCTTCCTCGTCGCCTTTGCCTTCACGCCGATCGTCGTGGTCTCGGTCCAGGCCATGATGGACCAGGCGCTGGCGAACTGGGCGATCACCACCTATTTCGCCGGCACCGTGCTGGCGGTCCTGGTGCTCGACCGTTTCCCGCGCTGGCGGCTCGCCTCGGTCCTGACCAATGGCGCCCTCTGCCTGGCCCTGCCGGTGCTGACCGTCTTCCCGAGCCTTGGCCCGAACGGCAAGCCCCTGCTGCAACGCTACATCGGCCGCGCCGCGATGAGCGCCGAGATCATGGCACTGTCGCGCCAGTCCGGCTCTGCCCCCATCGTCACCGACAACCGCGATGTGCTGGCCGACCTCTTCTACACCGGGCGCGGCCAGGATCTGCGCTTCTTCTCGACCCCGCCGCTGGGCAAGCCGCGCACCCATTACGAACAGACCTACCCCTTGCCCGCAGATCTGACCGGCCCGGTCCTTCTGGTGACCCAGACCAAACCGACCTGCGCGACCGAAGCCCTGCCGCTGACGCTTTCCGGCACCGCCTATCGCAAGACCACGCTCGCAGCCTACCTCGTCACCGCCGATTGCGCGCGCGAGGTTCACGCGCCCGACGAGGACTGACCCGGGCGCAGGGCGGACCTGACGCCACGGCCAGGGGCCAAAGCCCCAAGCGCTGTTGACTTCCCAAGCGATTCCCCCTATCAGCCGCCTACCTCAGCCACGGGTCCGCCCTGGCGGAGGTCAAGACATTGGAACTGGTCACGATCCGGGTCACCAAACCCCGATCCTCTGGAATTCCGCCGCACCGCACCCGCGTTGGGGGCGACTGCGGTTTTGGCATTTTGCGATAGGCGCAAGATGACATGTCGAGAAGTGGCGCATCGAGGTTCGGTGCGAGTATTGACAGAGCAACACGAGGAACGTGCATGCCGACTATTCAACAGCTGATCCGCAAACCGCGGGAGGCACCAGTCCGGAAGTCCAAGTCCCAGCACTTGGAATCCTGCCCCCAGAAGCGCGGCGTCTGCACCCGCGTTTACACGACGACCCCGAAGAAGCCGAACTCCGCTATGCGGAAAGTCGCCAAAGTGCGTCTGACCAACAGCTTCGAAGTCATCTGCTACATCCCCGGCGAAAAGCACAACCTGCAAGAACACTCGGTTGTTCTGATCCGCGGCGGCCGTATCAAGGACTTGCCCGGCGTGCGTTACCACATCCTCCGCGGCGTTCTCGACACGCAAGGCGTCAAGGAACGCCGTCAGCGTCGTTCGAAGTATGGCGCCAAGCGTCCGAAGTGAGGAGATAAAGCATGTCCCGTCGTCACGCCGCTGAGAAGCGCGAAATTCTGCCCGACGCCAAGTATGGTGATCGGGTCCTGACCAAGTTCATGAACAACCTGATGCTCGACGGCAAGAAGTCGGTCGCTGAAGGCATCGTTTATGGCGCCCTTGACCGCGTTCAGACCCGTCTGAAGCGCGAGCCGATCCAGGCTTTCCACGAAGCCCTGGACAATGTGAAACCCTCCGTCGAAGTGCGTTCGCGCCGCGTCGGTGGTGCAACCTACCAGGTTCCGGTTGAAGTCCGGTCCGAGCGTCGCGAAGCCCTGGCGATCCGTTGGGTCATCACCGCTGCCCGCAAGCGCAACGAAAACACGATGGAAGAACGTCTGGCTGCTGAACTGTCCGACGCGGTGAACAACCGCGGCACGGCCGTGAAGAAGCGTGAAGACACCCACAAGATGGCCGACGCAAACAAAGCGTTCAGCCATTACCGCTGGTAAGGGGTTATCATGGCGCGCGAATACCCGCTTAATCGCTATCGTAACTTCGGCATCATCGCTCACATCGACGCGGGTAAGACCACGACGACCGAGCGGATCCTCTACTACACCGGCAAGACCCACAAGATCGGGGAAGTCCACGATGGCGCCGCCACCATGGACTGGATGGAGCAAGAGCAAGAGCGTGGCATCACGATCACCTCGGCTGCCACCACGACCTTCTGGCAGCGCCAGATCGACTCCGCCAACCACTCGTCGGACGACAAGTACCGCTTCAACATCATCGACACCCCCGGCCACGTCGACTTCACCATCGAAGTCGAACGTTCGCTGGCCGTGCTCGACGGTGCCGTGGTTCTGCTCGACGGCAACGCCGGCGTGGAGCCCCAGACCGAAACCGTGTGGCGTCAGGCTGACCGCTACAAGGTTCCGCGGATCGTGTTCGTCAACAAGATGGACAAGACCGGCGCGGATTTCATGAACTGCGTCAAGATGATCGCCGACCGTACCGGCGCTGTCCCGATGCCGATCCAACTGCCGATCGGTGCCGAAGACAAGCTGGAAGGCATCATTGACCTGATCACCATGGAAGAATGGGTCTATCAGGGCGAAGACCTCGGCGCTTCCTGGGTGCGTCAACCGATCCGCGACAGCCTGAAGGCTGACGCTGACAAATGGCGCTACAACATGCTCGAACTGGCCGTCGGCCAGGACGACGAAGCCATGGAAGCCTATCTCGAGGGCAACGAGCCCGACGAAGCGACGCTGCGCAAGCTGATCCGCAAGGGCACCCTTGCGATCGAATTCGTGCCGATCCTCGCCGGCTCCGCGTTCAAGAACAAGGGCGTCCAGCCCATGCTCAACGCCGTGATCGACTTCCTGCCCGACCCGCTCGACGTGCCGCCCTACCTGGGCTTCGAGCCGGGCGACGAGACGGAAACCCGCAACATCTCCCGTTCGGCGGATGATGCGCAGCCCTTCTCCGGTCTGGCCTTCAAGATCATGAACGACCCCTTCATGGGCACGCTGACCTTCACCCGGATCTACTCCGGTCAGGTGAAGAAGGGCGACCAGCTGATGAACTCGACCAAGGGCCGCAAGGAACGCGTCGGCCGCATGGTCATGATGCATGCCAACAAGCAGGAAGAAATCGCCGAGGCTTTCGCCGGCGATATCATGGCGCTGGCTGGCCTGAAGGAAACCACCACGGGTGACACGCTGTGTGATCCGGCCCATCCGGTGGTTCTGGAAACCATGACCTTCCCGACCCCCGTGATCGAAATCGCCGTGGAACCGAAGTCCAAGGCCGACCAGGAAAAGATGGGCATCGCCCTCGCGCGCCTGGCTGCCGAAGACCCGTCCTTCCGCGTCGAGACCGACCTCGAATCCGGTCAGACGATCATGAAGGGCATGGGCGAACTTCACCTCGACATCCTCGTCGACCGCATGCGTCGCGAGTTCAAGGTCGAGGCGAACATCGGTGCCCCGCAGGTGGCCTACCGCGAGACCATCTCGCGCGAAGCCGAAATCGACTATACCCACAAGAAGCAAACCGGTGGTACGGGCCAGTTCGCCCGCATCAAGCTGATCATCACCCCCACCGAGCCGGGCGAAGGTTACTCCTTCGAATCCAAGATCGTTGGCGGTGCGGTGCCGAAGGAATATATCCCCGGTGTCGAAAAGGGCATCAAGTCCGTGATGGACTCAGGTCCCCTGGCTGGCTTCCCGGTGATCGACTTCAAGGTGGCGCTGGTTGACGGTGCGTTCCACGACGTCGACTCCTCGGTCCTCGCCTTCGAAATCGCGGCGCGTGCCGGGATGCGTGAAGGCATGAAGAAGGCCGGTGCCAAGCTCTTGGAACCGATCATGAAAGTCGAAGTCGTCACCCCGGAGGAATACACCGGCGGCGTCATCGGCGACCTGACCTCGCGTCGGGGCATGATCAACGGCCAGGACAGCCGCGGCAACGCGAACGTCATCGCCGCCATGGTTCCGCTGGCCAACATGTTCGGCTACATCAACACGCTGCGTTCGATGACCTCGGGCCGGGCCGTGTTCTCGATGTCCTTCGACCATTACGACGCCGTGCCGCAGAACATCTCGGACGAGATCCAGAAGAAATACGCTTAACCGGTGTGGCGGGGGTTACCCCGCCCTACCACCCCGTAGGGTGGGGTCCACCCCACCGCAACCGAACGACATAGGAGCACCCAAATGGGTAAGGCAAAGTTTGAACGGAACAAGCCGCACGTCAACATCGGCACGATCGGCCACGTTGACCACGGCAAGACGACGCTGACCGCTGCGATCACCAAGTATTTCGGCGAATTCCGCGCTTACGACCAGATCGACGGCGCGCCGGAAGAGCGGGCCCGCGGCATCACCATCTCGACCGCCCACGTCGAATACGAGACCGAGAGCCGTCACTACGCCCACGTCGACTGCCCCGGCCACGCCG
>NZ_JBFUAG010000025.1:0-26293 GCF_056406375.1 Rhodobacter sp. P1_C2 | reverse complement strand
CCCCCAGACCCCCCGCGAGTATTGCGGCAGAGGGCAAGGGGGGCGGGGCCAGGAGAACGGGGGGGGCTCAGAGGAACGACTTTCCCGGGCCTTGCGATGGCAGGCCGAGGTGGGCTGCGATGGAGGCTGCGACATCGGTGAAGGCGCGGATGCCGATGGGGCCAAAGCCTGCACCGGCGCAGAGGACCGGCACGCGCTCGCGGGTGTGGTCGGTGCCAGCCCAGGTCGGGTCGTTGCCATGGTCGGCGGTGAAAAGCGCGAGGTCACCGGGCTTGAGGCGCGACAGGAAGGCGCCGGCGCGGGTGTCGAACCATTCCAGCGCCCTTGCATAGCCCGCCACGTCGCGGCGGTGGCCATAGAGGCTGTCGAACTCGACAAAGTTGGCAAAGGTCAAGGAACCGGGCTCCGCCTCGGCCCCCAGGCGGTCCAGATGATGGAAAAGGTCAAGGTCATTCTTGCCCTTCCAGAGCTTGCCCACGCCGTGCATCGAGAAGATGTCGCCGATCTTGCCCACGGCATGGGTGGCGCGCCCGGCCGTCGTGGCCCAATCGAGGAGCGTCGGCGCCGGTGGGTCGATGGCATAGTCGTGGCGGTTGGCGGTGCGGGTGAAAGAGCCGGGGGTACCGGTGAAGGGGCGGGCGATGACACGTCCGACCTTCATCGCATGCAGATGCGGGGCGAGGTCGGCGCAGAGCTTCAGCAGGCGGTCGAGGCCGAAAGCCTCTTCATGCGCCGCGATCTGGAACACGCTGTCGGCGGAGGTGTAGCAGATCGGCCAGAGGCTGCGCAGGTGTTCGGGCCCGTATTCCTCGATCACCGGCACGCCGGAGGCATGGCAGTTGCCGAGCGTCCCCGCGGTGCCGGCCAGCTGGCAGACCAGTGCCATCAGGTCGGGCGGGAAGGCGGGCCGCGTGTCGGGGAAATAGGTCCAGTCCCAGGGCACCGGCACGCCGGCCAGCTCCCAGTGACCCGAGGGGGTGTCCTTGCCACGGCTGATCTCTTCCGCGGCACCCCAGCGGCCTTGCGGGGTGGCGGTGAGCGAGGTTTCGAGGCCAGAAGCCAGACGGATCGCGGCGCCGAGGCCGAGGCCGTCGAGATGGGGCATCTTCAAGGGCCCGCTGCGGCCCTGATCGGCGCGGCCTTCGGCGCAGGCGCGCGCGATATGGCCCAAGGTGTTGGACCCGGCATCGCCGAAGGCCGCCGCATCCGGCGCACCGCCGCAGCCGACGGAATCCATCACGATCAGGAAGGCGCGGTTCTGGCTCTGCTGCATCAGGCGATCCTTTTCAGGATGAGCGGGCTTTCCTCGGGCATCAGATCGCCCAGGGCATAGGCGGTCTGGATGGCGGCAATCGCCTCCTCCGCCTGGGTTTCGGTGGCGGCATGGACCATGCAAAGGGGATCGCCGCGCCCGATATCCTCGCCGATGCCGGCGAGGTCGGACAGGCCGACCGAGGGGTTGATCTTGTCGCCCTCGCGCTGGCGCCCGCCGCCGAGGCGGACCACGGTCAGGCCCAAAGCCTCGGTGTCGATCCGGGTGACATAGCCCGGCATCAGGCAGGGCACTTCGCGGATCACGGTGGCGGCGGGCAGCCGGTCGGGCCAGCGGTCGACGAAATCGGCCGGCCCGCCCTGCGCGGTGATCATCCGCCCGAAGGCATCGGCGGCAGCCCCCGATTCCAGCGCCTGGGTGATCCGGGCCTCGCCATCCAGCGCATCATCGGCGATGCCGCCAAGGGCCAGCGCCTCGCCCCCGAGGGCCACGGTCAGATCCCAGAGGGCGGTGTTGACCGAGGTGCCGGTCAAGGTCTCCATCACCTCGGTCACCTCCAGCGCATTGCCGGCGGCGGTGGCGAGCGGTTGGCTCATGTCGGTGATCAGCGCCGAGGTCATGCAGCCGGAACCTTGCGCGGTGGAGACGAGGGCGCGGGCCAGGGCCTCGGCCTGGGCCAAGGTTTTCATGAAGGCGCCTGAGCCGCATTTCACATCCAGAACAAGGGTTTCAAGGCCGGCGGCCAGCTTCTTGGACAGGATCGAGGCGGTGATCAGGTCGATGCTTTCGACCGTGCCCGTCACATCGCGGATCGCATAAAGGCGGCGGTCGGCGGGGGCGATCTCGGCGCTGGCCGACACGATGGCGCAGCGGATCTCGCGCAGCTGGCGGCGCAGGTGATCCTCGGTCACCCCGGTGCGCAGGCCGGGGATCGCCTCGAGCTTGTCGAGCGTGCCGCCGGTATGGCCGAGACCCCGGCCCGAAATCATCGGCACATAGGCGCCGCAGGCCGCCAGCGCCGGGGCGAGCAGCAAGGAGATGCAGTCGCCGACGCCGCCGGTCGAGTGCTTGTCGATCACCGGGCCGGGCAGGTCCCAGTCCAGCACATGGCCGCTGTCGCGCATCGCGGTCGTCAGCGCGACGCGCCCGGCCTCGCCGAGGCCCTTGAGCAGCACCGCCATCGCGAAGGCCCCGGCCTGGGCATCGCTGACCGCACCCGAGGCGAGGCCCGCGGCGAACCAGCGCAGCTCCTCGGCCGAGGGGACCTGGCCGTCGCGGATGCGGGTGATGACGGCGCGGGCGTCCATCAGACCTTGGCCATATGGGCGGCGGTGAAGAGGCCGGGCAGCAGTTCGGCCACACTCATCACCCGGCTGGCGCCGTCGGTGGTGCAGAGGGTGACCTTCACCTCGGGCTTGGCAAACTCGGCGATCTTCTGCCGGCAGCCGCCGCAGGGCGGCACCGGGGCAGGGCTGTCGGCGATCACAAGGATCTCGGCAATCTCGGTATCGCCCGCGGCGATCATCGCGGCAATCGCCCCCGCCTCGGCGCAGGTGCCTTCGGGATAGGCGACATTCTCGACATTGCAGCCGACATGGGTGGCGCCAGAGGTGGCACGGATCGCGGCCCCCACCTGAAAGCGGGAATAGGGCGCATAGGCGCGTTTGCGCACCTCTGTGGCGAGTTGCAAGAGCATGGGGCCTCCTTTGACCATCGGGTCAGGAAGTGTGAGCCGAATGGCGCGGGCTTGCAAGCGGGGCGCTTGGCCCAAGCCGCGGGGGTTTCACACCCCCGCACCCCCGTGGGATATTTATGGACCAATGAAGGGGTCAGATCGGGGTAGTCCGGAAGGTGCCGGGGAGGGAGACTTCGAGGAGTTGCAGGTCTTGCGTCGTCTCGGCGTAGCGGGTGGCCATGCCGGGGGGGATGACGAAGGCGTCGCCGGCGGTGAGGCGGTAGGGGTCCTTGCCCTCGCCTTCGAGGGTCATTGCGCCGGACATGACGAAGGTGAAGAGGATGTCGCCTTCGTGTTTCGTCCAGGGTGCCGGTTGGCCTGTCGGGCGGGCGACCATGACGGAGGCCACGCCCTTGGTGCCCTGGTTGATCGTGGTGTCGCGCGCTTCGAAGCCCGGGATGCGGAAGGGGGCGAAGTGGCCGGTGGCGCCGACATTGTGGACGAAGCGCTGGCCCTGCCATTCGCGGTCGGGGTTGACCGTGGCATTGGGCAGGGTCATCTCGTGGTCGATCTCGGTGATGTGATCGGCGGGAACGCCGATCTCGATCACCTCGATGCCCTCGCCGGATTCCAGCACGCGGTGGCGGATGCCGGGCGGCTGGATGAAGCAATCCCCGGCATGGAGGCGGCGGATGCCGCCCTGGTCTTCATACAGCACATCGACCCAGCCCTTGACGCAGAAGATCAGCTGGAAGCCGACCTTGTGGAAATGCACCATGTCGGGGACCTTGCCATCGGGCACCCGGATGTGGCTGGCGATCATCGCGCCGCCCAGCCGTGTGGGGACGAGGTCACGGTACATCATGCCCGCCCGCCCGATCACCCAAGGCGCCTGATCGGCCAGGCGGCGGACCACGAAGGCATGTTCGGTCTTTGGCATGACGAGGGGCGGGTTCAGCTCGTCCAGCGTGACCTTGGTGCCACCGGGCGAGGTGAGGCTGGCCTCGCCCCCCGCCAGATCGGCCCAGTCGTCGCTGAGGATGCGGATATGGCCCGGCGCCTCGGATGCCTCGGCATCCAGCCGCAGCCGCATCCCGTGGCCGGAGATCACCGCCACCGCGGGATTATCCGCCGGATAGATCATGTCGAGCCGCATCTTCAGCACCTTGGTGAAGAAGGGCAGGTCGCCGCGCAGATCCTTGGTGGGCAAGAGGATCTCGGCCCGGATCTCGGCCCCGATCTCGGCGGCCGGGTTTTTGGGCATTTCGGAGGGCTTGGGCATGGTTTCGGGCATGGCATTCTCGCATCATTTCGGCCATGGTGGCCTTCGACCCGGCGATTTGCAAGAAGTGCCGACAGGTGATTGTGGAAACCCGAGTCTTGGTGCTGTCCCCCGTTCCGGGGCATCCTGCCCGGGTGAACGGAGGAGACGGACATGACCGACACGCGGCAGGACAACGCCCGGCAAGCGGCGCTGGATTATCACGAATTCCCGAAGCCCGGAAAACTTGAGATCCGCGCGACCAAACCCCTGGCCAATGGCCGTGACCTGGCCCGCGCCTATTCGCCCGGCGTGGCCGAGGCCTGCCTCGAGATCAAGGCCGATCCCGCCACCGCCAGCCGCTATACCTCGCGCGGGAACCTGGTTGGCGTCGTCTCCAACGGCACGGCGGTGCTGGGCCTCGGCAATATCGGCGCGCTGGCGTCGAAGCCCGTGATGGAGGGCAAGGCCGTCCTCTTCAAGAAATTCGCCAATATCGACTGTTTCGACATCGAGCTGAACGAACCCGACCCGGTGAAACTGGCCGAGATCGTCTGCGCGCTGGAGCCGACCTTTGGTGCGATCAACCTCGAGGACATCAAGGCCCCCGATTGCTTCATCGTCGAAAAGCTCTGCCGCGAGCGGATGAAGATCCCGGTCTTCCACGATGACCAGCATGGCACGGCCATCGTCGTCGGCGCTGCCGCCACCAATGCGATGCATGTGACGGGCAAGAAGTTCAGCGAGATCAAGGTCGTCTCAACCGGCGGCGGGGCGGCGGGGATTGCCTGCCTCAACATGCTGCTGAAACTGGGTGTCAAGCGCGAGAATGTCTTCCTCTGCGATCTGGCGGGCCTCGTCTACCACGGCCGCACCGAGCAGATGACCGACCAGAAGGCCGAATATGCGCAAGGGAGCGAGCCCAAGACCCTCGCCGATGTGATTGTCGGCGCCGATCTGTTCCTTGGCCTGTCGGGCCCCGGGGTTCTGACCCAGGACATGGTGAAATCCATGTCGAGCCAGCCCATCGTCTTTGCCCTCGCCAACCCCTCGCCGGAAATCCTGCCTGACCTCGCCCGCGCCGTGGCCCCCGATGCGATCATCGCGACCGGGCGTTCGGATTTTCCCAATCAGGTCAACAACGTCCTCTGCTTCCCCTTCATCTTCCGCGGCGCCCTCGATGTCGGCGCCACCACGATCAATGACGAGATGAAGATCGCCTGTATCGAAGGGATCGCAGCCCTGGCCCGCGCCACCACCAGCGCCGAGGCCGCCGCCGCCTATGCCGAGGAAAAGCTGACCTTCGGGCCGGATTACCTGATCCCCAAGCCCTTCGACCCGCGTCTGATCG
Source organism: Rhodobacter sp. P1_C2 (assembly GCF_056406375.1). Taxonomy (NCBI): domain Bacteria; kingdom Pseudomonadati; phylum Pseudomonadota; class Alphaproteobacteria; order Rhodobacterales; genus Rhodobacter; species Rhodobacter sp. P1_C2. Next base: position 20,733 of record NZ_JBFUAG010000025.1, on the reverse strand, counting down.
GCGTCGTGGCCTCGGCCGTGGCCAAGGCCGCGATGGAGACGGGCGTGGCCACGCGGCCCATCGCGGATATGGAGGCATACCGCCACAAGCTCGACAGCTCGGTCTTCAAATCTGCGCTGATCATGAAGCCGGTCTATGAAGTGGCCCGCCAGTCCAGCCGCCGGATCATCTTTGCCGAGGGCGAGGATGAGCGCGTGCTGCGCGCCGCCGATGCGATGCTGGAGGAGATGACGATCAAGCCGATCCTGATCGGCCGTCCCGATGTCATGGCCGCGCGCTGCGAAAGGTTCGGTCTGAAGATCCGCCCCGACCGCGATTTCGAGATCATCAACCCCGAAAGCGACCATCGCTACCGCGATTATTGGGGCAGCTATCACCAGCTGATGGAGCGTCAGGGCGTCACCCCCGACACCGCCCGTGCCGTGCTGCGCACCAATTCCACCGCGATTGCGGCCATCGCCGTGCACCGGGGCGATGCCGACAGCATGATCTGCGGCGCCTTCGGACAATATCTCTGGCACCTCAACTATGTCCGCCAGGTTCTGGCGCGCGGCGGCAAGCATCCCCTGGGCGCGCTGTCGCTGATGATCCTCGAAGATGGCCCGCTCTTCGTGGCCGATACCCAGGTCAACCCGATCCCCACGCCCGAACAGATCGCCGCCGCGGCGATCGGCGCGGTGCGTCATGCCCGGCGCTTTGGCGTGGTGCCCAAGGTGGCGCTCTGCTCGCATTCCAACTTCGGCAACCTCGACAGCGACTCGGGGCGCCGAATGCGGGCCGCGATGGAGATCATCGACGCGCAGGAAGGCGACTTCGAATACGAAGGCGAGATGAGCCTCGATGCCGCACTCGACCCCGACCTGCGCGAGCGGATGTTCCCGCATTCGCGGCTGAAAGGCGCGGCGAATATCCTGATCTTCGGCTATACCGATGCGGCCAACGCAGCGCGTAACATGTTGAAAATGAAGGCTGGCGGGCTGGAAGTCGGGCCGATCCTGATGGGCATGGGGAACCGCGCGCATATCGTCACCCCCTCGATCACGGTGCGCGGTCTGCTCAACGTCTCGGCCCTCGCCGGGGCGCCGGTCGCCTACTACGGTTAGGATTTCGCCACCTGCTGCTGGACATTGCCAACCATTGGCCTAGGCTTGATGATAAGGGCTTGCCGTCCTTGCCCTTCGGGGCAGGGGCGGGATGCAATTGAAGAGCCCGCAAGCTTAGGAGCACAGACGTTTGGTCGCAGGTTGGAAGCTCTCAGTTCCCTTGACCCCGGCGGGTCCGGGCCGCGGGGGCGGGATGTCGTGTCCGCGCAGGGCCGTGGTTCACGTGCTGCGCCGGGCTGAAGGGTGAAGGTCATGCCATTGTCCCGCCTGAAGCCCTTCACCCTTCTGCTGATCGAGGATACGCCGGCCCTGCAACTGGTCTATCGCTCGGTGCTGACCAGCGCCGGGCACGAGGTGAAGATCGCAGGCTCCGCCCGCGAGGGGCTGGCCCATTTCACCGCGCATAACGTCCAGGTCGTGCTCTTGGACCTTGGCCTGCCGGACCGCGACGGGCTGGACCTGATGGAAGAGCTTTTGCGCCTCAGGCCCGAAACCCGGGTCATCATCATCACCGCCAATGGCTCGATCAACAAGGCGGTGGAGGCGATGCGCGCCGGCGCGCATGAGTTTCTGGTCAAGCCGGTCGACGAGGCGCGCTTTCTCGGCGCGGTCAGCAATGCGGTGCAGACGGTGCCGACGCGCCGGCTTCTGGCGCGGCCGACGCCGGTCAGCGAATTCATCGGCTCTTCGGGCGCCATGGCGCGGATCCATGCCACCATCGCCTCGGTCGCGCCCTCGATGGCGACGGTCTTCATCACCGGCGAAAGCGGCACCGGAAAGGAGCTTTGCGCCCAGGCGGTCCATGGCACCTCGAACCGCGCCAAGGGGCCCTTCATCGCGCTCAACTGCGGGGCCATCCCGCATGATTTGCTGGAATCCGAGGTCTTCGGCCATGTGAAGGGCTCTTTCACCGGGGCGATTTCCGACAAGCCGGGGGCGGCCACGGCGGCGGATGGCGGCACGCTGTTCCTGGACGAAATCTGCGAGATGGCCCCGGCCCTGCAGACCAAGCTTCTGCGCTTTCTGCAGACCTCGACCGTGGTTCCGGTCGGCGCCACCCGGCCGATCAAGGTCAATGTCCGCATCATCTGCGCCACCAACCGCGACCCTTTGGAGGCGGTGCGCGCCGGTCTCTTCCGCGAGGACCTCTATTACCGGCTGTTCGTCGTGCCGATCCACATGCCGCCCCTGCGCGAGCGGGGCGATGACGTGATCGAGATTGCCGAGACCGCCCTCAACCGCTTTGCCGAGGAGGAGGGCCGCCGCTTCGACGGCCTCTCGCCCGAGGTGCGCGATCTTTTCCGCCGCCTGCCCTGGCCGGGCAATGTGCGCCAGGTGCTCAACGTGATCCGCAATGTCGTCGTCCTGAACGAGGGCGGGCCGGTGACGCTGCGGATGCTGCCCGAAGACATGATCCGCAAGGTGGAGGAACCTTCCGCCCCGCCGCCAGAGGCCGCCCCGGCGCAGGACTGCATCCGCATCGACGACCTCGTCGGCCGCTCGCTGGCCGAGATCGAGCGCATCGTGGTCAAGGCCACGCTCGAACGTCACGGTGGCTCGGTCCCCAAGGCGGCGCGGGTGCTGGACCTCTCACCCTCCACGCTCTACCGCAAGCTCGAGGTCTGGGGCAAAACGCCCGAAACTCCCTAGGAGTCGCGTCAGGCTGGCATGCCCTGGCGCGCCTCATAGGCGGCGGCGGTGCGCGCCCAGAGCGGGCCCATTTCCGGCACAAGGCTTCGCGCCTCGTCCTTCTTGCCGCGTTTGCACAGCTCTTCCAGCTGCTGCAGCAGGCTGTGAAGCGCCGTGGCGCCGAACAGGGCCGCGGCCCCGCTCATCTGGTGGATGTCGCGGATCACCAGATCCTCGCAGTCCGGATCGCCCGCCATCGACAGCACTTTGGCGATGCTGGCCTCTGTCTCGTCGATAAACCGGGTGACCAGATGCGCCACCTTGGCCGCGCCGAGGCTTTCGCGCAGTTCGGCCAGAACCGCGTCATCGACAAGCTCCGGGTCCGTGGCTTCGGCCTGAGGCTGATCTGCTACCGCTGTGACCGTTTCACCCGCCATCTCTGCGGGCGCGGCGGGGCCCCGGTCCGGCCCGAGGTCCAGCCGCCCCAGCAGGTGGCGCAGGGCCTCGCGGGTGATCGGCTTGATCAGGATATCCTGCATCCCCCCGGCCCGGAAGCTTTCGCGCTCTTCCTGCAGGGCATGGGCGGTCAGGGCGACGATGGGTGTGCTGGCCGAGGCGCCGCCCTGGCTGCGGATCCGCTCGGCCGCCTGCAAGCCGTCGATGCCGGGCATCGAAATGTCCATCAGGATCACGTCAAAGCGCCGCGCCGCAGCCAGGGCCACGCCTTCCAGCCCGTCATGCGCCTCGGTGACGCGGTGACCCTCCTGCATCAGCATGTCGCGCACGATCAACCGGTTGAAATCATTGTCCTCGACCACCAGAAGATCGAGGCCCCGTACCACCGCCGTCGGGCTGGGCAGCGCTGCCGGCACCGCGGTGTCGAGGATGGCCAGCGGCAGGCTGACCCGGAAGGTGGTGCCGCGCCCCTTCTGGCTTTTCACGCTGATCTTGCCGCCCATCCGGGTGACGATCCGCCGCACGATGCCAAGGCCAAGGCCGGTGCCGGTGGCATGCCGGGCATAGGAAGGGTCGAGGGTGACGAAATCGTCGAAGATCCGGCCGAGGTTCTCGCGCTCGATCCCGATGCCGGTGTCGCTTACCACGATCTCGGTGGCGGAGCGGCTGGCATCCTGGGCGATCTCGACCTGGATCTCGCCGTCATGGGTGAATTTCACCGCATTGCCGACGAGGTTCAGCAGGACCTGGCGCAGCTGCGCCGCATCCGCCAGCACCGGGCGGAGCGGGGTCTGCTGCGGTGCGGCCGACAGGCGGTTGCCGTTGATCAAGCTGGCCGGGCTCTGGTTCTCGATCACCTCGCGGACGAGAACCGCCAGATCGACCGGCGTCATGCTCAGCGGGGCCTTGCCGCTGTCGAGCCGGGCGATGTCGAGCACGTCATTGACATGGTGCATCAAAAGCCGACCCGAGGCGGCCATGATCCGCAGGTACTCGCGCTGATGCGGGGCGAGGTTCGTGGTCTCCAGAAGATCGATCGTGCCGATCATCCCGTTGAGCGGGGTGCGGATCTCGTGGCTCATCACCACCAGAAGATCGGCCTTGGCCTTCTCGCCCGCCAGCGCCTCGTCGCGGGCCGAGACCAGCGCCTGTTCGGCCGCGACCTGCTGCGAAAGGTCGCGCAGGAACACCACCCGAAGCGCGCGCGCCCCGGCCTGGGCCAGGGTCAGCGAGATTTCGGCCGGGAAATCGTGGCCGTCGCGGTGGCGCGCGGTGACCCGCAGGCGCCGCCCGGTGCCGGGCAGGGCCGAGGCGCTGGCCAGACCCTCGCCGATGCCGCCCTGGCGGTAGAGCGGCACCAGAAGCCCCAGGTCGCAGCCGACCGCATCGGCCTGGTCATAGCCGAAGGTGGCCTGGGCCGCCGGGTTGAAATCGACGATCCGGCCCGCGTCATCCAGCGTGATCACCGCATCCAGCGAGGTCGCAACCACCGCGTCAAGCCGGGCCAGGGTCTCGGCATTCTCCTGCGCCTTGGTGCGGTTGCCGCGGTCCAGCCGCAGGACCATGGTCAGCAGGGCGACCAGCGCCGTGATCAGCACCAGCATCAGCAGCATGACCTGCACCAGGGTCAGCTTGACCGCCTCCCGCGCGGCATCCGATTCAAGGGCAAAGAGGCTGACCCCGGTCAGCGCGATGCTATGCGCGCTCGGGATCAGGGCCCGGACCCGCAGCCGCAGCTCGGGCACATAGGCGCGCAGGGTGGCGTCATCGCCGTCGAGGAGGGGGGCAGTCTCCTCGGTGAAGGCCTTCATCTGGTCGAAATCGGCGGCGAAATCGGGGGATTTGCGCAGGTTGGCAAAGACGCTGCCCTGCTGCAAGGTCTTGATCCGGCTGTAGAAGACGTCATAACGCAGACGCATTTCCGCAAGGTTGGCCGGATTGTGCATCGCATCATCGAGGCTCATCTCCAGATGCAGAAGCTCGACATCGACCTGGCTCAGCGCCCATTGCACATTGTCGATGCTGGTGGAGCTTTGCGTGTCGATCTGGCGGGCGACATCGGCGCCGAGGACAGCAATGCCAAGCCCGCTGGCCAAGGCCACCAGAACCGTCAGCGCAAAGCGCAGGCGGCCGAGGGACAAGAGCCCGGGGCGATCGGATGGCGGCACGAGGAAACTCCGGAGGCGCGTTCCGCTTCAGCCTAGCGCAGCACGTCGATCCGGTCGAGTTGCCAGACGCTGCGGGCATAGACCGTATCGGTGCGATAGATCGCATTGTCGTCATAGGGATAGATGATCCAGACCGGCCCCTTGTCGCGCACCGGCATCGGCGCGCCATCCATCTCGAAGGCGAGGATCGGGGCGAGATCGGATTCCGGCGCCGTCGCATCCGGCCTGGCGCCGGGCAGGGGCGCGGGGAATTCGATGACGTAGTCGTTGAGCGCATGGAGGCTCAGCCGCGCGCCTTCGGCATGCAGGAATGCCGTCATCCGCGCCAAGGGCACGCCGGTGAAGCTGTGCTTGCCATCGGTCCAGATCGAGCTGGTGGTGATGGTCTCGGTGCCAAGGGCGCGCAGCATCGCCCCATCGAAGGCGAGGCTCCCGCCGGGAAAGAGTTCAGGGTCCAGCCCGGTCACGGTCAGGATGACCGGCCCCTGCAGCGGCGGCAGGTCCCCAAGCCCCGGCAGCGCCGGAGAGGCCGCCGCAGCCGTCGCCGGAACCGCCGGCGCATCGACCGCGGTCACGTCCGCTCGCCCCGGTTGTGCCAGGGCCAAAAGCACCATCCCCAGAAGACCAAGGCGGTGGAAAAGCGGGCAAATCCCGGCGAGGCAGAACAGGCGCTTGGCAAAAATCATCGATCGGACCGTTCTGTCCTCTTTTTCTGGCGGATGGCGGTGGTGTAGCAAGGCGAAGCGGTGCAGGCGACGGAAAACACCCTATTCGGAAGGATAGGTATGGCGTAGAGTCCGCTTGTCCCAGATTTGCCGGGGAAGAACCATGGCGGGCTTGGCCCTGAAGGACGTGTGAATGGCGCGCATTCTGCTGGCAGATGATCACGATCTGGTTCGCGAAACGCTCGCCGCCTATCTCGAGGCCGAGGGCCTTGGAGAGGTCAAGATCAGCTCGGACGTGCCCGAGGCCATGGCGCTGATCAACGCGACCGGACGGTTCGACCTGGTGCTGGTCGATTACAACATGCCGGGGATGGAGGGGCTGAAGGGCCTCAGCCGGATCATGGTCGCCAATACCGGCGGCAGGGTGGCGCTGATCTCGGGGGCGATGTCGGTGGAACTGGCCGAACAGGCGCTGGAGGCGGGGGCGGTGGGCTTCGTGCCCAAGACGCTCGGCTCGCGCGCGCTGGTGGCGGCGGTGCGGCTGATGATGGAGGGCGAGATCTTCGCGCCCTTGAGCCTGATCCCGAAGCCGGAGCCTTCGGAAGAGGGGTTGCTCTCGTCGCGCGAGCTCGATGTGCTGCGTGGCATCGGCGAGGGCAAGTCGAACAAGGAAATCGCCCGCGACCACGACCTGCAAGAGGTCACGGTCAAGCTGCATGTCAAAACGATGAGCCGCAAGCTCGGGGCAAAGAACCGCACCCATGCCGCGATGATCGCCCGCGACCGCAAACTGATCTGACCTTGACCGGTAGGATGGGCAATCTGCCCATCTTCCTCTGCCGGTCCCGAAGATGGGCAAATTGCCCATCCTACCGGCCAGCGCGGCGCCCGTTGCCGGGGCGTTCAGTAGAAACTCTGCGGGTCGATGTCGATGGACAGACGCAGATTGTTGGGGCGTTTCAGCTGCCCCACCCATTCGGCCAGCGCCGCCTGCAGGGGCGCCGATTTCTCGGCCTTGACCAGCAGCCGCACCCGGTGCCGCCCGCGCACCCTGGCCACCGGGGCGGGGGCGGGCCCATAGACCGTGGCCCCGATCCGCCTGAGCGGTGCGTCCAGCCGGGCGAGTTCCGCCCCGAAGTCAAAGACCTGCGCCACATCGGGCGAGGACAGGATGATCCCCGCCATCCGCCCGTAGGGCGGCACCCCGGCGCGCCGCCGCTCCTCGGCTTCGGCGGCCCAGAAGGCCTCTTCATCGCCGCCGAGGATCGCGGCAATCACCGGGTGGTCGGGCTGATAGGTCTGCAGGACTGCCGCCCCGCGCTTCTCTGCCCGCCCCGCGCGGCCTGCCACCTGGCGGATCAGCTGAAAGGTCCGCTCCGCCGCCCGCAGGTCCGACCCCTGCAGCCCCAGATCGGCGTCGATCACGCCCACCAGCGTCAGCAGGGGGAAGTTGTGCCCCTTGGCCACGATCTGCGTGCCGATGATGATATCGGCGGCCCCCTCCGCGATCTTGACGATCTCCTCCTTCAGGGCCCGGGCCGAGGTGAAGAGGTCCGAGGACAAGACCGCCAGCCGCGCCTCAGGGAAGCGCTCCTTCACCTCTTCGGCCAGCCGCTCCACCCCCGGACCGACCGGCGCCATCCGGCCCACCACCTTGCACTGCGGGCATTCGACCGGAATCGGCTTGGTCGCCCCGCATTGATGGCAGACGAGGCGCTTGAGGAACCGATGCTCCACCATCCGCGCATCACATTGGTCGCAGCCGACCTGATGGCCGCAGGCCCGGCAGATCGTGACCGGCGCAAAGCCGCGGCGGTTGAGGAACAACAGGCTCTGCTCGCTCTTCTCGATCCGCCGTCCCACCGCCTGCGCCAGCGCTTCCGAGATCCAGCGGTCCCCCGGCAGCTTGACCTCGCGCATGTCGATCGCATGCATCTGCGGCAGCTCCGCCGCGCCATAACGTGCGCCAAGGTCGATCCGCCCGTATTTCCCCGCCGCCGCATTGGCCCAGCTTTCGAGCGACGGCGTCGCCGACGACAGCACCACCGGACAGCCGAGGATCGAGGCGCGCAGCACCGCCATGTCGCGGGCATGGTACAGCACACCCTCCTCCTGTTTATAGGCGGTGTCGTGTTCCTCATCGACGACGATCAGCCCAAGGTCGCGGAAGGGCAGGAACAGCGCCGACCTCGCCCCCACCACCAGCTGCACTCCGCCTTCGCCGGTCATCCGCCACAGCCGCCGCCGCTCGGTCGCGGTCATGCCGGAATGCCACTCCCCCGGCCGCGCGCCAAAGCGCGCCTCGACCCGGGCGAGGAAATCCCCGGTCAGCGAAATCTCCGGCAACAGAACCAAAGCCTGCTGCCCGCGGCGAAGCGCCGCCGCCACCGCCTCCAGATAGACCTCGGTCTTGCCGGAGCCTGTGACGCCCTTCAGAAGCGTGGTCGAATAGCCGCCCTTGGCGACCAAAGCGTCCAAAGTCGCCCCGGCCGTCACCTGATCCCCCGCCAGCCGCGCCGGACGCGAAGGGTCCAAGATCGGATAGGGCAGATCCTTCGGCGCCTCTTCCTCGGCCAGAACGCCGATCTTGACCAGACCCTTGACCACGCTGGTGCTGACATCGGCCAGTTCGGCCAATTCGCCCAGGGTCACCGGCGCGGTGCCAAGCCCGCGCAAAGCCTCCACCACCTTGTGCCGCGCCTCGGTCAAGCGGTTCGGCACCGCACCGGCCAGCCGATAGGTGCGCCGCATCGCCGGTGGCAGGCCAAGGCCCGGCGCCCGTGTCGCCAGCCGCAGCATGGCGGGCAGGGGGGTCAGGGTGTAATCGGCGGCGCGCGACAGGAATTGCCGCATCTCGGCCCGCATGGGGGCGGCGTCAAGCACATGATAGGCCGCCCTGAGCTTGGCCAGGTCAAAACTGCCCTCGCCCTTGCCCCAGACCACGCCCAGAACCCGGCGCGGGCCGAGCGGCACCTCGACATAATCGCCATCGCCGCAGCCGCCTTCGGGGGCGAGATAGTCCAGCACACGACCGATCGGCTCGCAGGTCAAGACCCCGATCCGCTCCCCCGCCTCATAGACCCGCTCGACCACGCCACACCCCCGCTGCACGGGTCTGAGGTAACCCCCGCCCCCCCGGCCCGCAAGCCCCGGCGTCCCAAGGCGAGTATTTGGGCAAAGCGCAAGGGGCAGGCATGCGGCAGCACTGTGTCCCGCCGGACTCACCTCAGCCCCTTTGCGCATTTGGCGGGGCGACAGCGGCGAAAATCGGCTATACTTGCGTACAAAACAAGAAACAGGGCGGAGCAGCACCTGATGATCGACCCGGATACGCGCGACCGCATTCTGGCAGAGCCCGAGGCTTTGCTGGACGATATTGCCGTGATGCAGGCGCTGATTGGTGCCAATGAGCGGGCGATGGGCTCCAATATCGTCGATCTGCGCGGCATCGCGATGGAGCGGCTGGAGCAGCGGCTCGACCGGCTGGAAGACACCCACCGCACCGTCATCGCCGCGGCCTACGAGAACCTTGCCGGCACCAACCAGGTCCACCGCGCCATCCTGCAAGTCCTTGACCCGGCAGACTTCCCCGGCTTCCTGACCGCGCTGGAAGGGCCGATCGCCGCCACCCTGCGCGTCGAAAAGATCCGCCTTGTCCTTGAAACCAAGGCCGAGGGCGATGCCGCGATCAGCCGCCTGTCGGGGGTGATCCACCTCGCCCCGGCGGGATTCGTCGCCGATTACCTTTCGGGCGGGCGCGGCACGCCGACCAAATCGGTGCTGCTGCGCCAGGTCCAACCGGCCTCCGAGGCGCTTTATGGCGACCGTGCCGGCTGGATCCAGTCCGAGGCGCTGTTGAAGCTCGACCTTGGCCCCGGCCGTCTGCCCGGGCTTCTGGCCCTGGGGGCCGAGGACCCGCATCAGTTCAAGCCGACCCATGGCACCGACCTTCTGGCCTTCTTCGCCGGCGTCTTCGAACGCGTGATGCGCAAATGGCTGGGGTAACCGCCTTTTCGCCCGCGCTGGCCGATGCCCTGGCGCGCTGGCTGGACCATCTGCGCGCGATCAAGGGCGCCTCGCCCAAGACGCTGGAGGCCTATTCCCGCGATCTGCGCGGTTTCCTCCTTTTCATTTCCGAACATCATGGCGGGGAGGGCGGGCTATCCTCGCTGGATTCCTTGCCACAAACCGATCTTCGCGCCTGGATGGCGGCAGAGCGGGGCAGGGGCCTCTCGGCGCGCTCTCTGGCGCGGTCGCTCTCGGCCGTGAAGAACTTTCTCGGCTGGCTGGCCGAGCAGCGCGGCTTTGATGCGACCACGGTCCTGTCGGCGCGCGGCCCGAAATACCGCCGCAAACTGCCGCGCCCCCTGACCCTGGACGGCGCGCGCGAGGTCATCGCCGACATCGGCGCCTTTGCCTCGCAGGACTGGATCGGCGCGCGCGATATCGCCGTGGCGACCCTGCTTTACGCCTGCGGATTGCGGATTTCCGAGGCTTTGAACCTCACCGGCGCCGTCCATCCCCTGCCCGATGTGCTGCGCATCCGCGGCAAGGGCGACAAGGACCGGCTTGTCCCCGTCCTGCCCGTGGCCAAGGAAGCCGTGGCAGAATACCTGCGCCTCTGCCCCTATCCGGTCGAACGCGACGCCCCCCTCTTTCGCGGCGCGCGCGGCGGTGCGCTCAACCCCCGCCTGATCGCCCGCGCGATGGAGCAGGCGCGGATGCGCCTTGGCCTGCCCGCCACCGCCACGCCCCATGCCCTGCGCCATTCCTTCGCGACCCATCTTCTGGCCGCAGGCGGCGATCTGCGCGCCATTCAGGAGCTTCTGGGCCATGCCTCGCTGTCGACGACCCAGGCCTATACCGCCGTCGACGCCGCCCGCCTGATGGAGGTTTACGACGCGGCCCATCCCCGCGCCTGAGCGCCATGGGGCGCGATCACTAAAAAGCCGCGCATTTTCCAAGGCCTGCGGTCGGATCTAAAGGGTTTGGCAAGGAGTTGCGGCCAATCTGAGGGTGGCCCGATCCCGGACCTGCTCCAGAAGGAACATGGGATGTTCAACGCCCTCTCCGGCAGCGGTGCTGCCACCAGTCTGATTGCCCTGTTCGCCCCGAAGCGGGACACATCGCAAGGGCAGGGGACCACGTCCCCCGCCGAAACCAGGTCCCGCCCGCCGCCCACGACGCCGGGCGGCAATGGCATGTCGATGCAGGCCCTGATCGCGGCCATGATGGCGGCGCTGAACGCCGACAAGGACCCGGGCTCGGTGGCCACCACCGGCACCGATGCCGCCCCGGTCGCGCCCGCCAGCTCCGGCCCCGAATCGCCCGCCGCGATGCTCGCCACCCTGCTGTCCTCCATCGACAGTAATGGCGACAGCAGCCTCAGCCCGGCAGAGATGCAATCCGCCGTCCAGACCCTGCAAGACCTCGCCGCTGATCCCGCGGAAGACGTCGCGCCGGACGCCGCCACGGCCGCGCCGCCGCCTGCCAGCGGCCCCGTTGCGCGGTCCTTCTCCCAGTCTCTCTTCGAGGCTCTGGCCCGGTCAGAGGACCAGACCAGCGCCATGCTGACCGGCATCCGGCCGGGGGAAAGGGGGCGCTACGCCGCGCAAATCGCGGCCTGACCGCGCTTTTTGCCCCCCCTCCCGCAAGCCCTGGGCCACCACGCGCTTGCAAGATCGGGTCATTTCGGCCATCAACGGGCCATGAACATTCGCTTCAAAGCCCTGGCTGTCCACCTTCTCACCGCGACGGGATCGGTCCTGTCGATGTTGGCCATGCTGGCCGCTGTCGATGGCAAGTGGAGCCTGATGTTCCTCTGGCTCGTCGTGGCGCTGATCGTCGATGGCATCGACGGCCCCCTGGCGCGGCGCTATGACACGCGCAAGAACTGGCCGCTGTACGACGGGGTCCTGCTCGATCTGATCGTCGATTACCTGACTTACGTCTTCATCCCGGCCTATGCGCTGTTCACCAAGGGGCTTCTGCCCGGCTGGACCGGCTGGATCGCCATTCTGGTCATCACCTATGGCTCGGTGATCTATTTCGCCGACACGCGGATGAAGACCAAGGACAAGAGCTTTTCCGGCTTCCCGGCCTGCTGGAACATGGTGGTTCTGGTGCTGTTTGCCGTCGATCCGCCGCAGATGGTGGTCCTCTTCATCGTCATCGCCCTGACCGTGGCGATGTTCCTGAACCTCAAGTTCATCCACCCGACCCGGACGCCGCGCTGGCACCGGGTCAACCTCGCCGCCGCGATCCTCTGGCTGGCCTTCGCCGCGCAAGCCGCCTGGGTCAACTTCAACGAGGGGCTTTTCGTCCACTGGGGCCTGATCCTGTCCTCGCTTTACCTGACCTTCGCCGGCATCGCGCAGCAGATCTTCCCCGAAAAGACCTCGGACCGCATCGCCTGAGCGGTCAGAGCCGCGTCATCATCACGCCCGCCACGATGACCAGGGCCGCCATGGCCTTGGTGCCGCTGATCCTTTCGTGAAAGAACAGCCAGCCGATCCCGACCGCAAAGAGGATCGAGGTCTCGCGCAACGCCGCGACCAGCGCAATCGGCGCCACCGTCATCGCCCAGACCGAGATGCCATAGGCCGCGTAAGACGCCGCCGCTGCGACCAGCCCCGCGCCCCAGGGCCTTCGCGTCCGGGGCAGGATCGCAAAGCCCTTCCAGGCCAGAATCATCCCGGCGAAAAACCCGCCATCGGCGATGAAGACCCAGGCGACATAGGCCACCGGATCGCCCGCCACCCGCGCGCCATGCCCGTCGATCAGCGTGTAAAGCGCCGTCGCACAGGCCGAGCCGAGCGCGAAGGGGATCAGCCTGCGGTTCTCGCCGCCCCAAAGCACCCCGCCCGCCATCAACAGGATGCCGAAGCCCAGCACCATGACCCCGCCAAACTGCATCGGCGTCAAAGGCTCGGCCAGAAAGGCGGTCGAGACGACACCCACGATCAGCGGCGCCGCCCCCCGCGCCAGCGGATAGACCCGGCTCAGATCGCCGCGCGCATAGGCAAAGGTCAGAAAAAGCTTGTAGAAGAAGTGGGTAAGGCCCGAGGCGATCACCCAGGGCATCACCTCCCAGCTCGGCAGCTTGCAGAAGGAGGCCACCGCGAGGCCGATCGGCACCTCGCCCAGCGACAGGATCACCGTCGCCCCCAACCGCGAGGTCCCGGTCTTGATCAGCGAATTCCACAGGGCATGCAGCAGCGCCGATCCCAGAACGGCCAGCAGGATGGTCAGGCTCAAAGCACACTCCAAGGACCCGAGGGCAAAGCGCCAGGCCATCTGCCTCAGGTCGCCTCTGTCGCAAATCTGTTACATAAGCCCGGCGCGCGCGACAAGCCGCCCCCTGCGCTGGCCTTGCCGGCGCAGCCGCTCTGGCCCTATGCCTTGCGCTTTGCCGCAATACTCAACGCGCCTGAGCCGGTTGGCCGTAGGCCAGAGGCGAGGATCAGACCTGCGCCGCAGGCGCTCCGCAGGTTTCAGGTGCCGCGCGGCTTGGCCCGCAGGGTCGGCTCGGCCTGGGTCGGGTCCTCCGGCCAGGGGTGGCGCGGATATTGCCCGCGCATGTCCTTGCGCACATCGCTGTAAGAGGAGCGCCAGAAGCCCGGAATGTCCCGCGTCACCTGGATCGGCTTCTGCCCGGGCGAAAGCAGCGTCACCCGCAGCGGCATCTGCCGCGCCCCCACCACCGGATGGGTGGTGACCCCGAACATCTCCTGCAGGCGGATCTCGATCCCCGGCACCTCGCCCTCGTAATCGATCGGCACCTTGCGCCCCAGGGGTGTTGCGAAACTCGCCGGTGCCAGCCGGTCCATCTCGGCCTGTTGCTCCCAGCTCAGCCGCGCCTTCAGCGCCTCGGTCAGGTCCAGCGCCTTCAGATCGGCCTCGCTGCGCGCCTTGGTCAGGTAAGGCAAGAGCCAGCCGCCCTCCGCCAGCAAGGCCGCGTCGCTCACCTCCGGCCAGCCCTCGCCCCGCGCCAGCGCGATCCGCGCCCGCAGACGCCGCGCCGCTGGTGTCCAGGGCAGGCCCATCTGGCGCAGGCCGTCAAACGCCGCGAGGGCCAGCGCTTCCGGCGTCGCCTCCCAGGGCCGCTCGTCCAGCACCAGGGCGCCCAGAACCTCCTGCCGCCGGGCCAGCACTCTGCCGTCCCGGCGCGACCATTCGCAGACCTCGCGCCAGCGGATCGCCTCGCCCTGCACCACCCGCAATTCGGCCTCCGAAAGCGCCACCGCCTGCCGCACCAGGGCCTCGCGCGGGTCGCCGTCCAGATCGGTGGCCACGATCAACCTTGCGCCCGAAAGCGGCGTCCCCGGCGCCATCGCCGCCCCCTTGCCCCCCGACAGAATCCAGCGCGGCGCCTCGCCCTTGCGCCGAAGCCCGATCCGGTCCGGATAGGCCAGCGCCGCCATCTGGCCGAGCGTCAGCCCAGCATTGCGCGCCTGTGGCAAGGCCTTGACCAGCCGCCGCGCCTCCTGCCGGATGCGGTCCAGCACGGGGCGCGAGGCGGGCCAGGGGTGATCCGCCTCATAGCCCCGCAGATCGCGCAGCGCCTTGATCCGCAAGGAAAGATCGGCCGGCGCGCCGCGCAAGGGATCGCGCTCCTCCAGCAAAGCCGCGAGATCGGCCGCCTCGGGCCCGCTCCGCATCAGCATATGGGCCAGCCGCGGATGTAGGGGCAGGGCGGCCAAGGCCCGGCCATGGCCCGTGATCCGCCCACCCTCCAGCGCCCCCAAACCCTCCAGCAAGGCCCGCGCTTCCGCCATCGGTCCGGCGGGTGGCGGGGTCAGAAAGGGCAGATCATCGCCGCCCCAGAGCGCCAGCTCCAGGGCAAGGCCGGTCAGATCCGCCGCCTCGATCTCGGCCGGGGGATGGCTCGCCAGCCCGCCTTCCTCGCCCCGGGTCCAAAGCCTGTAGCAAACCCCCTCCGCCACCCGCCCGGCCCGGCCCCGGCGCTGCTCGGCCTCGGCCTTGGTGACCCTCTCGGTCACCAGCCGCGACATGCCCGAGGCCGCATCGAACCGCGCCCGTCGCGCCCGCCCGCCATCGACGACGATGCGGATATCGGGCAGCGTCAGCGAGGTTTCCGCGATGGCGGTCGCCAGCACCACCCGCCGCCCCGCCACCGGCCCCAAAGCCGCCCGCTGGGCCGCAAATTCCATCGCCCCGAAGAGGGGAAGGACCACACAGCCCGGCACTCTTCCCGCCAAGGCCGCCTCGACCCGCCGGATCTCGCCCTCGCCCGGCAAGAAGGCCAGAAGCCCGCCCTCGGGCACCTCCTCCAGCGCGGTCAGGATCTGCCCCGCCATAAGGGCCTCGAACCGGGTGGTTGCATCGGGGCTGCGCCCGAGCCAGCGCGTCTCCACGCCAAAGGCCCGCCCGGCCGAGGTCACCACCGGCGCCTCTCCCATCAGCCTGGCGACCGGTTCGGCATCCAGCGTCGCCGACATGACGACCAGGGCCAGATCCTCACGCAGGGCGCCGCGGATCTCCAGGCACAGCGCAAGGCCCAGATCGGCCTGCAAACTTCGCTCATGGAATTCGTCGAAGATCACCGCCCCGATGCCCGCAAGCTCCGGGTCGGACTGGATCATCCTTGTGAGGATGCCCTCGGTCACCACCTCGATCCGCGTACCGGCCGAGACCTTGGCCTCGCCCCGGATCCGGTAGCCGACAGTGCCGCCCACCGCCTCGCCCAAAGTCTCGGCCATCCGCTCCGCCGCCGCCCGCGCCGCCAGCCGCCTCGGTTCCAGCATCAGGATCTTGCCCGCGATCAGCCCCGAGGCGAGCAGATCCAGCGGCACCCGCGTCGTCTTGCCGGCCCCCGGCGGCGCCTGCAGCACCACCATGCCGCGCGAAGCCAGGGCCGCGCGGACCTGCGGCAGGACATCATCGATCGGCAAGGCAAGGGGGGCTGCGCTCATCCGTCCCTTATCCCCGCCCCGACGCAGCACCTCAACCCCCCAAGCTCTGGCCTGCGGCCGCCAAGGCCGGAGGGTTTCACACCCTCCGGACCTCCCGTGGAGTATTTGCACAAAGCGCAAGGGGAAACGGCCACCTTGCCCTTGCTCCTTGCCCAAATACTCCCGCCGGAGGCTTCTGCCCCCGCCGCCCGCGCAAGGGGGCAAACCGCCCGCAGGTCCCGCAACTTGCGTCCCCGCCCCGCTTGCGGGGAGGGCCAGGGAGGGGGGCCCCGGCGGCCGCAGGCCCAAGCCCGGCGGCAAAAGGCTGCGACAACGGGGGCGCGCCGCGCCTCTGGCCAATCGCGCGCCCCTGGGGCAAGGTCGTGGCACAGGAGGCGCTCATGGACGTGCAGGAACTGGCAGGATCGGTCAAGGCGGGCGACAGGCGGGCGCTGGCGCGGGCCATCACCCTCGTCGAAAGCGGGCGGGCAGATCACCGTGCGCAGGCGCTGGAGCTGATCGGGGCATTGGGAAGCGGCCGGCAGGCGCTGCGCCTCGGGCTTTCCGGCACGCCGGGCGTCGGCAAATCCTCTTTCATCGAAAGCTTCGGCCTGATGCTGACGGGGCAGGGGCTGAAGGTCGCGGTTCTGGCCGTCGACCCTTCCTCGGCGCGCACCGGCGGTTCCATCCTCGGCGACAAGACAAGGATGGAGCGCCTGTCGCGCGACCCCCGCGCCTTCATCCGCCCCAGCCCGAGCCGGACCGAACTGGGCGGCGTCGCCCGCCGCACCCGCGAGGCTGTGGCGCTGTGCGAGGCGGCGGGCTTCGACGTCATCCTGATCGAAACCGTCGGCGTCGGCCAATCCGAAACCGTGGTGGCGCAGCTCTGCGATGTCTTCCTGCTGCTCCTCGCCCCGGCGGGCGGCGACGAGTTGCAAGGCGTCAAGCGCGGCATCATGGAGATGGCCGACCTCCTCCTCATCAACAAGGCCGATGGCGCGCTTCTGCCCACCGCCAACCGGACGCTGGCCGAATATGCCGGCGCCCTCCGCCTCTTGCGCCACCGCCCGCAGGACCCGGAGGGTTATCCCGCCGCCCTCACCGTCTCGGCCTTGGAAAACCGCGGTCTGGAGGAGACCTGGGCCGCGATCCGCCAGCTGACCGACTGGCGCCGCGCCGAGGGCCATTTCGCCCGCACCCGCGCCGAACAATCCCGCCACTGGTTCGCCGAGGAGGTGCGTCAGGGCCTCCTCGCCGCCCTCACCCGCGAGCCGGCCAAGGGCCTGATGCAAAGCTTGGGCGACGAGGTGGCCCAGGGCGCCCGCACGCCCGAGGCGGCGGCGGCGGCGCTTTTACACCTTCTCGGGCGCTGAAAGCCGCGCCAGCAACCCGGCCAGCGTCGCCGCCTCCGCCCGGGTCAGCCGCGCCTCGACCCCCGCCTGCAGCGCCGCCGCATAGACCGGCCACATCCGCGCCCGGACCGCACGCCCCTCTGCCGTCAGGATCAGGACCTGGCCGCGCCCGTCGCTCTCGCAGGCCTCGCGGGCGACATAGCCCGCCTTGACCAGCCGGTCGACCAGCCGCGACAGGGCATATTGCGGCAGCAAGAGCCGATCCTGCAGGACCAGGGGCCTGATGCCGCCGGGCGCCTTCTCGATCTCCCATAGCACGTCGTACCAGCCGAGCGGCGGCAGATCCGCCGCCCGCAAGGCCGCCTCGACCGCCCCGGTGACGGCAGAGGTGGCACGGTTGAGGCGGGTCCAGACGGCGGTGGTGGTGGCGGAAAGCTCGGTCATGCATCCCGATAGCATATAGATGCAACTGCATCAAGATTGACTCCGCAGCCCTTTGCGGCAATATAGATGCAATTGCATGTAGAATCGGAGCCACCATGACCCAGCCGCACCCGCAATCCCTGACCCTGATCAGCCACAGGCTCTGCCCCTATGTGCAGCGCGCCGCCATCGCCCTGATCGAGAAGGGCCTGCCGTTCACCCGCCGCGACATCGACCTTGCCGCCAAGCCGGACTGGTTTTTGACCCTCTCGCCCCTGGGCAAGACCCCGGTGCTGGTGGCCGAAGGCCGCGCCATCTTCGAATCCGCGGTGATTCTGGAATATCTGGAGGAGACGACGCCCCAGCCCCTGCACCCCGCCACGCCGCTGGAACGGGCGCGCCACCGCGGCTGGATCGAATATGCCTCGGCGACGCTGGCCGATATCGCGGCGCTCTATTCCGCCGATGAGGCGCGCTTTGCCGACCGGAGGGCGCGCCTGACCGCAAGGCTCACCCGGCTGGAGGCGGAGATCCGCGGCCCCTTCTTTGACGGCAGCTTCAGCCTCGTCGATGCCGCTTTCGCCCCGGTCTTCCGCTATTTCGCGGTGTTTTCGGCCCTCGGCCTGCCCGAGGTGATGCCGGACCTGCCGCGCCTGGCCGCCTGGCAGCGCGCGCTGGCCGCGCGACCCTCGGTTGCGGCGGCGGTTGGCGAGGATTATCCTGAACTCCTGGCCGGATTCCTGCGCGCGCGGCGCTCCCATATCGGAGAATTGGCCCTTGCGTCGCAAAAGCGTCATCCTGCGCAGGCTTTGGCCTAGATTATCCGGGGTGAATCGCTTGACGCCGCCCGGAAAGCGCCTTACACGCCAGCAATCGAATTCGGACGCCGCCCCTTTGGCGGTGCTCTGTCGTCTTGACACACGAAGGAACACCACAATGTCGCGCGTCTGCGAACTCTCGGGCAAGGGCCCGATGTCTGGCAACAAGATCAGCCATGCGAACAACAAGACCCGTCGGCGCTTTCTGCCGAACCTGAACGAAGTCACCCTGATTTCGGACAGCCTGGGTCGCAGCTTCCAGCTGCGGATTTCGGCCGCGGCGCTGCGCTCGGTCGACCACCGCGGTGGCCTGGACGCTTTCCTGCTGAAGGCCAAGGATGAGGAGCTGTCCTCGGACGCGCTCGCCATCAAGAAAGAAGTCGTGAAGGCGCAAGTCGCCGCCTGATTTCCGAGCCGTGAAGGTTTGAAGCCCCGGTGCCGTCACGGCGCCGGGGTTTTCGCTTTTGCGGCAAATGGCCCCGGGCAGGGGAGCGATCTGGACAGGGCGCAGCGTTGCGGCTAGGTCATCGCCATGCGCGCGCTTTTCGCCCTTGTCCTTTCGCTTGTGCTGGCCCTTGCCAGCCAGACCGAGGCTGTCGCCCGGTCTGAAATGGCCGGCGCCCGCGACCAGGTGCTGTGCAGCGGCTTCGGCGCGGTGACGGTGACGCTGGATGCCAGCGGCCACCGGATCGCGTCGCATCCCTGCACCCATTGCCTTGCCGCCTCGGCTGCCATGGCCGAAGCGGCGGGCCCGGTGCTGGTGCCGCAAGCCCCGGCCCGGTTCGAGACGCTGCGCCCCGAAACCCGGGCGCAGACCCGCTTTCACCCCCTGACGCGGCCGATGGCGCGGGGGCCGCCACGCGACCTCATCTGAAACATCCCCTTTTCAGCTCATGAGGACAAAATGAACCCGCTTCGCCTTGCCACCCTGGCCCTGGCCCTTGCCAGCCTCGCCCTGCCTGCCGCCGCCCAGGACGGCGTCCATATCATCGACCCCTATGCCCGGGTGATCGGCCCCTCGGGTGCCGCCTATTTCCGCCTGATGAACAAAGAGACCCAGGACGAGGTCCTGCTATCGGCCACCAGCCCCGATGCCGGGATGGTGATGCTGATGCATTCCGCCCCCGACGCCAATGGCGTGATGCAGATGAAGGACCAGCCCGAGGGCTTTGCCGTCAAGGCCCAGGACGAGCTGGTTCTGGGCAGTTCCGGCAGCCATGTCATGCTGATGGGCCTGACCCACAAGATCAAGGCCGGGGACATGGTCACGCTGGTCCTGACCTTCAAGAACGCGGGCGAGGTCACGGTGACCCTGCCGGTCGACAACAAGCGGGTCGCAGACCCCGGCGAGGCGCCCACCGCGCATGACGCGGCCTCGCACGACGCTTCGCAGTAGGACGCCATGACCCCGTTTCACCTGATACCGCAGGCCCTGAGCGACGCCGAATGCACGGCCCTGGTGGATCTTTGTGCGTCGGGGCCCTTGCGCGACGCCGGATTGGTGCGCCAGACCACGGCGCACCAGATCCGCCGGGCCGAACTGTCCTGGCTCGACGATCTGCCCGAAGCCGCCTGGGTGATGGACCGCATGATCCGCCTGGTGGCCGAGGCCAACCGCGAAAGCTTCGGCTTCGCGCTGGACGAATTTGCCGAAAGCCCGCAGGTCGCCCGCTATGGCGCCGAGCGCGAGGCGCATTTCGACTGGCATACCGACATCGGCTCCGGCGCCCTCGCCGCAAGGCGCAAGCTGACCATCGTGGTCCAGCTCTCCCCGCCCGAGGATTACGCAGGCGGCACGCTGGAGCTGCGCCCCGACAGCAACATCCGTGAGGCCCCGCGCAGCCGGGGCACGGCGATCCTGTTCCCCAGCTTCGTCCTGCACCGGGTGACACCCGTCACCGAAGGCACGCGCTGGTCCCTCACCCTCTGGTCGCATGGTCCGGCCTTCCGCTGATTCGAATTTTCTGCGAAGGGTCTTGACTAGCAGAGGTCCATGAAAGTGGCCTAATGCTATGAAAGAGCTGAGGAATCGTTACGCAAAAAGTTCGAAACTTTCTGAGGCCCAATTTCGGGCCTTCATTCGGCTCGTCGCGGCTGATTTGACGGCCTCCCAGATCGCTCAGGTTTCGGGTCTGAACCGCAACACCGTCAACCGGTTTCTCGGCCTCCTGCGCCAGCGGATGGCCCTCTGGTGCGCCGAACAAT
>NZ_JBFUAG010000024.1:0-26480 GCF_056406375.1 Rhodobacter sp. P1_C2 | reverse complement strand
CGCCAGACCCGCCAGACCCGCCAGACCCGCCAGACCCGCCAGACCCGCCAGACCCGCCAGACCCGCCAGACCCGCCAGACCCGCCAGACCCGCCAGACCCGCCAGACCCGCCAGACCCGCCAGACCCGCCAGACCCGCCAGACCCGCCAGACCCGCCAGACCCGCCGAAGCGGTTCCCGGACCCCGTTCACCCGTCAAGTCCAATTCCACCCCGAAGGAGAAATCCCCATGCGCGTCATCACCGCCTACAGCCACAAAGGCGGCACTGGCAAAACCACGGTCCTCCTGATGCTGGCCTCCGCAATCGATGCCGCTGGCAAATCCGCTCTTCTGGTCGACTGCGATCCGCATCAGTCATTCAAAGCCTACCAGACCTATAGCCAGCAGGCGGGGCCGGAATTCTGGTCCGACAAGTTCACCGTTCGCTTCCTGCACTATGAAGCGACCCGCTTGCTGGACCTCGAAGATGCCCTCCTTGATGCCCACCAAAGCGGTCGCTTCGACTATTGTCTGCTGAACCTTGCGGGTGTCGACCATCCCTTCAACCGCCATGTCCTGCGCTACGCCGAGGTCACCTTGATGCCGTTCGCGCCTTCGGCTCTGGACCTCATGGAATTGCCGGGCGCCCTCGATGTTGTCCGCCAGTTGTCTCAAGGCGGTGAGGTTGGCGAAGCCAGGGTTGTCCTGACCAAGATGCGCGCCAAGATGACGGTCGCGCAGCGCCAGTACATTAGCGACATCCTGCAAGGTTTTCCGCACCTCGACAACCAGATCCGCGAGACCGCCATTCTGGGCGACCTCGTCATGCGCGGCCTCCTGGGGCGCAGCCTTGCAGCCTACGAACGCGAAGCCAAAGGCCTGCAGAAAGCCGAAGTCAAACGCCTGCGCGAGGCCCTGGCTGACTGCCAATCCCTCCTTGGCGAAGTCGACAGCTTGATCCAAGTGGAGGCATGACATCATGAAAAACCGGGGCTTGCTCACGCGACCTATGTTCAGCCCCTTGGGCAATCACAAAGACCCGATCCCCAGCGATCTGCCCAACCGTCAGGTCGCGAGTCCTATAGAAGAGCCGGCACCCATTGAATCGATTGAACACAGCTTGACCCGGAGAGGACAGCAACCAACCGAGGGACCTGGCCTCCCTCCCCAAGCCGTATCGCACACCACGCCGACCCACCTGACCAAGCGCTACACACTGATCCTGAAGCTCGACCCCGCTCTGCTGCATCGCGTCGATACATCGCTGGCGTCCCTTGATCCGGCTTCGAAATCAACGGCGAAGCGCGCGATCGTGCAGGGCTTTCGGAATTCGATCCTCGCCACACTGCCATACCCGATGCCCGCTTTCGCGATGGCTGATCCCGTGCCCTACCGCATCGATATCCGGCTGTCAGACGAACTGGTCGGCAAGATTATCTCGGCTTCATCGAGCGGACCTTTTGAACTGCGATCGACCGTTCTTGCCAGATTTCTGTCGCCGCATTTCGGCGGATTTCTCGAGGAGGCTTTCGCTCGGCGCGGGAAACCTGTGACGACGCTGTTGGCTATGCCGGACGAACCCGAAGTCACCTGCAGCGCATCACAGAATTGAATCGTGGCCGGCCCTTTGATTCCGAATATTCATTGGACCGGGAATCCGGGCAGGTGCATCGTGTAGCATGGTTCCCGACCGCCTACTCGCACCCCACTGCATGTTCCGCCGCGATCCGAGCCTCACCATGGCCCGGTTTTACCGCATTGTGGTCTCGACGGATCTCTTCGGTCAGGCGATCCTGGAACGCACATGGGGCCGCATCGGGTGCAGGGGGCAAAGCCGAGCGGTCTCTTACCCATCGACTCGTTCTGCGGAAGAGGCGGCTTTCAAGCTCATCCACGCGAAGGAACGGCGGGGGTATCGCAGGCCGAACTGAGGGAACACAGGTCGCTTCCTGCATTGCCGGGATGGGACAACAGTTATAAAGAGTGACACGCTTCCAGTTTACCCAACGGAGTCGGCCATGACAAGCGCGGACCTTGGCCCTTAACTTGAAAGCCGTGTCCCCAAGATCATCGAGACCGGGCGCTACAATTCCAAGAGAGAAGCCCTGCGCGAAGGCATCC
This sequence comes from Rhodobacter sp. P1_C2, assembly GCF_056406375.1. Lineage (NCBI taxonomy): Bacteria > Pseudomonadati > Pseudomonadota > Alphaproteobacteria > Rhodobacterales > Rhodobacter > Rhodobacter sp. P1_C2. The sequence continues at coordinate 24,380 of NZ_JBFUAG010000024.1, read as the reverse complement.
GTCCGATCCAGGAACGCGAGATGCGGTTGGCGCTGCTCGATCAGGCACTTGCGCAGGTACTTGGCGAAGCAGAAGCGGGACGCGTGTGGCCCGCCTCTGGGGTCCTAGCTCGGCTTGAGATCAGGTACCAAGCCAAGGGCCAAGACGGCACTCGACCGTTGACTTTTCCGCAGCCACAGAAGTCAATCTCGAAGCGATCTCCGAGTACATCGCTCATGAAAACTCTCTGGGCGCTCTAACCTTCGCTCGAGGGCTTATTGAACGTTGCCTCGGCTTGGGCGCACAGCAGGGCGCCAGCGGCCTCGGGCTGGAAGTGCAACGCCAAGCCATCGAAGCATTCGCCACTCCCCGGTGTGCCGAAGTCCTCACCCGCTCCACCGAGGTCCAGAGCCGCAAGACCCTCAGCCACCCGCAACTGACATCCGCCATCCAGCTGGCCCGCCAGACCGGCGCGACCCTCGTCATCGCCAAGCTCGACCGTCTCTCCCGCAACGCCGCCTTCCTCCTCACTCTGCGCGACAGCGGTGCGCACTTCCTCGCGGGCCGGCCCTCTGTCCGGCCCGCGCAAAGTCAGAGTATGAAGTCGTTCAGCGTGTAGGTGCTTGACAGCACGGCGCCGTCCTGAATGACCAAACGGAATTCGAACGCCCCGTCATTGTCGGTATTGCCCAGAATCACCGTATCAGTCCCGACCGTGATGAGTTCGATCGTCCCCTTGCCACCGCTGCCCAGAACGAAATGCTGGTGCCCGGCCAGGGTGGTGTCGGCATCGATGGCCGACAGGTTGATCTTGTCGCCCGCCGCGGCACCGGCGCCCTCGAAAGCGATTGCACCGCCGCCGGCCTGAATGACGTCCGCATTCGCGCCGACCGAATGACCGGCGAACTTGAAGATAAAGACGTCGTTGCCAAGACCGCCGATCAGGTCGTCCTGTCCAGCGCCACCCTGCAGTTTGTCGGCACCGGTACCCCCTGTCAGCACATCGGCGCCACTTCCGCCGTTGACAGTGTCATTGCCGTCGCCGCCGCTGATCGAATTGGCCCCGCTCGTCCCGGTGAGAGAGTCGCTGCCGATGCCGGAGATCAGGTTCTCCATGTTCGTGAAGCTCTCGCCAGCGAAGTTGGTCAGGCCAGTGGACAGGTTCACCACATAGTTGCCGCTGAAAGGGGTGGTGTCCAAGGTGTCGGTTCCAGCACCACCGTTGATCGACTCCGGTGTGCCCAGCACGGCGAAGATGTAGTCATTGCCGTTGCCACCAAAGGACGAATCCGCGCCGCCCCCGCCGTTGATCGTATCGTTGCCGTCGCCGCCGAAGATTGAGTTGGCGCCTGATGTACCGGTGAGCGAGTCGCTGCCGATTCCGGAGATCAGGTTCTCCATGTTCGTGAAGCTCTCGCCAGCGAAGTTGGTCAGGCCAGTGGACAGGTTCACCACATAGTTGCCGCTGAAGGGGGTGGTGTCCAAGGTGTCGGTTCCAGCACCACCGTCGATCGACTCCGGCGTGCCCAGCACGGCGAAGATGTAGTCATTGCCGTTGCCACCAAAGGACGAATCCGCGCCGCCCCCGCCGTTGATCGTATCGTTGCCGTCGCCGCCGAAGATTGAGTTGGCGCCTGATGTACCGGTGAGCGAGTCGCTGCCGATGCCGGAGATCAGGTTCTCCATGTTCGTGAAGCTCTCGCCAGCGAAGTTGGTCAGGCCAGTGGACAGATTCACCACATAGTTGCCGCTGAAGGGGGTGGTGTCCAAGGTGTCGGTTCCAGCACCACCGTCGATCGACTCCGGTGTGCCCAGCACGGCGAAGATGTAGTCATTTCCATTGCCGCCAAAGGATGAATCCGCGCCGCCTCCGCCGTTGATCGTATCGTTGCCGTCGCCGCCGCTGATCGAATTGGCCCCGCTCGTCCCGGTCAGCGAGTCGCTGCCACTACCGGAGATCAGGTTCTCCATGTTCGTGAAGCTCTCGCCAGCGAAGTTGGTCAGGCCGGTGGACAGGTTCACCACATAGTTGCCCGAAAAGAGGGAGGTATCGAGCGTGTCGGTCCCCGCTCCGCCCTCGATGGATTCCGGAGTGCCAATCACAGCGAGGATGTAGTCGTCACCGTTGCCACCGAACGAGGAATCCGCACCGCCCCCGCCGTTAAGCGTGTCGTTGCCATCCCCGCCGAAAAGGATGTCGTTTCCGGCGCCGCCGTTGATGGAATTGGCCGAGCTGGTTCCGGTCAGCGTGTCATCTCCGGAGCCCGAGATCAGGTTCTCCATGTTCGTGAAACTCTCGCCGGCGAAATTGGTCAGGCCGGTCGTCAGATTTACCAAGTAGTTGCCAGTAAAGGCCGTTGTATCCAGCGTATCGGTTCCGGCACCACCGTCGATGGATTCCGGTGTGCCCAGCACGGCGAAGATATAGTCGTTGCCATTGCCGCCGAAGGATGAATCCGCGCCGCCCCCGCCGTTGATCGTATCGTTGCCATCGCCGCCGAAGATTGAGTTGGCGCCAGACGTACCAGTCAGCGAGTCGCTTCCAGCACCGGAGATCAAGTTCTCCATGTTCGTGAAGCTTTCACCGGCGAAGTTGGTCAGCCCAGTCGACAGGTTCACCACGTAGTTGCCGCTGAAAGGGGTGGTGTCCAAGGTGTCGGTACCGGCGCCGCCGTCAATCGACTCCGGTGTGCCCAGCACGGCGAAGATGTAGTCGTTGCCGTTACCACCAAACGAGGAATCCGCGCCGCCTCCGCCGTTGATCGTATCGTTGCCGTCGCCACCGAAGATTGAATTGGCGCCTGACGTCCCGGTGAGCGAGTCGCTTCCAGCACCGGAGGTCAGGTTTTCCATATTCGTGAAGCTTTCACCGGCGAAGTTGGTCAAGCCGGTGGACAGGTTCACCACATAGTTGCCGCTGAAAGGGGTGGTGTCCAAGGTGTCGGTACCGGCGCCGCCGTCAATCGACTCCGGTGTGCCCAGCACCGCGAAGATGTAGTCGTTGCCGTTTCCACCAAACGAGGAATCCGCGCCGCCTCCGCCGTTGATCGTATCGTTGCCGTCGCCGCCGAAGATTGAATTGGCGCCTGACGTGCCGGTCAAGGAATCGTCGCCCGCGCCCGAGATCAGATTCTCGAAGTTGACATAGCTTTCGCCGAAAAAGTTGGTCAGCCCGGTCGACAGGTTCACCACGTAGTTGCCGGAAAAGAGCGAGGTATCGAGCGTGTCGGTCCCCGCGCCGCCATCGGCGATGTCGATCCCCAGCGAGGCAAAGATATAGTCGTTGCCGTTGCCGCCGAACTGGGAATCCGCCCCGCCGCCGCCGATCATCGTGTCATTGCCGTCGCCACCACTGATGAAATTGGCGCCGGAGGTGCCGGTCAGGGAGTCGCTACCCGCGCCCGAGATCAGATTTTCAAAGTTGACATAGCTTTCGCCGGAGAAGTTGGTCAGCCCGGTCGACAGGTTCACCACGTAGTTGCCGGAAAAGAGGGAGGTATCCAGCGTGTCGGTCCCCGATCCCCCATCCGCAATGTCGATGCCGATGACGGCAAAGATGTAGTCGTTGCCGTTGCCGCCAAACTGGGAATCCGCCCCGCCGCCTCCGTTCAGGGTGTCGTTGCCGTCGCCGCCGAACAGCTGGTCCGCCGCCGTACTGGGAAACGAGCCCCCCGGCACGGCGGTCACGGTACCGGAAACTCCCCCGGGGGTGATGATTTCATTTGCACTTGATCCGAAAAACGTGGCCATTTTGCACCTCTCATAAATTGCATTGATGAAGCAAGAAAGGCAGTCCCCACGTTCCTTGGGTTTTATCATTCGCCCAACGAACATCTCGGGCAACTATCTTACGCCTAGGCAATGGTTTGTGCAATAATTGTGCAATGAAGTGCCGTTCGGCGAGCGGCCGGCTACGACATCATTCGCCTGCCTCAAGACCTCTGGCCTTCTGCGAGCGCATCCTGCGCCAGAGTGTCGACCTTGGCTTCATCAACTTGAGAAACGCTTGGGCAGGGCAGCCGAAGGCAGCATTGGTTGACTGCACCTCGGCCTTCACGTCCAGCCAAGTGGTTTACGGTCATGTGTTCGCGCTACCCCAGACTGAAGAGCAAGAGATCGAGGTTTGCGCGGCTATACATCTGGTGTTTGACCAGTTTCAGCTTGTTGACCTGCCCTTCGGTTTGGCCATTCGACCATGGGCTAGCGCATGCGGCGGCCACCGGAGCCCTGTTGGCGATGATCCCTCACACCAAGGCGGTCAGTGGCCCGGATGCCGCTTCAATCCATCTGTCAGCATCGGCTGAATTGCCGATTCCGAGCATCTGATGGAATTGCGCCACGTCCGGCAGTTCTGCCTCGATCTGCCAGAGTTCGGTGCGCGACAGATTGCTCCGGGGCAAGCATTAGAAGTCTGGCAATCGTGCGTGAGCCGCAGCATCTGCGGGGAGGCTCCGCCGCTCTGGTGCTCGACGGCTGGCGTCACCCTGGGATGAAGCCGACCTGTGCCAATCACCCGTCGCATGTCACGCATCGACCTGTGGACCGCAACGAGGGGCGCAGTGTTTTCAGCAGCGCTGTGTGAGCGGCAGCTTTTGGGAATGCAGCCCCACAGCATGAAGCGAGTTCGACTGGCAACTGTGGGCTGAGAGCGTCATGACCCAGCGAGTTTCCCCGCCGGGCCTTTTGGTGAGGCCTGTTCTTCTCAGAACGGTATCTCATCGTCGCGGTCGACGAGTTCGGGGTTCTCGCCTTCTGCCGATTTCGCGCGGCTCAGGAAGTCGACCTTCTCTGCGATAATCTCGCAACCGACGCGGTCGGTGCCGGCCGTGTCGGTCCATTTTGTGTAGTGGATGCGGCCGTGGACCATGACCTTCATGCCCTTCTCGCAGTGCTCGGCGACGGTCTTGCCCAGGCCGTTGAAGCAGGTGATCCGGTGCCATTCTGTGTCCATGACGCGGAAGCCTTTCTCGTCGCGGACAGCACGGCCTTCCGACAAACGCGGGCGCGAGGTGGCCAGGGTGAAGTGGGTGATCTTTGTCCCACCTTGCGTGGTGCGGACTTCCGGGGCCTGACCGATGTTGCCGGCGAGGATGACGATGTTCTGCATTTGAGAGCTCCGTATCTGGTTCGAGGGACCATCCCTTCGACAAGACCCGGAAAAAGCCTGTCGGCTGAGGCTTGCACGGCTGAGCCCTTTGATCAGCCGGAAACCCCCGAGGGGCCGGGGTGGTGCGGGCAGGCTGCCAGAGCAGCCAACACGGCCCGGCCCCGAGCGGGGTTGCGAGCCAGAGGCCGAACAGGCTTAGGGGATTGTCCGTCGAAGGGAGGTGACTGAGCCGGGGCACGCGGGAGCGCCAATACAGAACCGCTCAGATGATCAGACGGCAGTGTCAGACCCCGGGGGCAGCAGACCCGGAAAGATAGAGAGGACGAGATCACCCCACTCTGCGCGCAAGACCCGCGATGCGCTTTCGGAACCCTTGCCGCATGCCCCCGCGAGACTTAAGGCCTCTGCAAACCATGGATAAAGGACCCACCGGAATGATTGCCATCGACCTGAACACGCTGTCGCTGAAAGACCTGAAGAGCCTGCAGAAGGATCTGGCGAAGGCCATCGCCACCTTTGAGGACCGCCAGAAGGCCGACGCCCGCGCCAAAGTCGAGGTATTTGCTAAAGAACTGGGCTTCAGCTTGACCGACCTAATGGGCGCCGACGGTGTCAAAGCTACCCGCGCGCCGGCCACGGCGAAATACCGTCATCCTGAGAACCCGGGACTCACCTGGTCCGGACGGGGTCGCAAGCCGCTCTGGTTCATCGCCGCCATCGATGCAGGAAAGAGCCCGGAAAACCTCGCTGTTTAGGGCAGGAGTTTGCCGGAACCTGCGGGCAATCAGGATTTCCGCTTCAGGCTTCCCTCGAATTGCGCGCCGGTTTCAATCGTGATCGTCTCATGGTTGATGTCCGCCTGGACGCGAGAAGAACCGGACAAGGACACCGACTTCGCGACAATTGCTCCTTCAATGGTGCCGAGCACCGAAAGGTTCAGGGCCATGACCTGGCCCGCAACACGTCCGCTCGTCGATACGAGAACATCCGGCGCCCTCACCGTGCCTGTGATCCTGCCGGGGATATCGACCGGACCGCTGGAACTGACGTCACCATCGATTTCCAAGTCTTCGGCGAGGCGCGAGCGTGTTGCGCTACCCAGTGCCGTCGTCGGCCAATCCGGGTCGAGGGCCGACTTCTTCACCTGCCTGCTAAGATAAAAATGTTGCCCTTGTGGTGACGAAAAAATGTTCGTAGCCTGACGCCGGAAACATGGGCCGCGTGTAGATGATCTCTCTTGAAGCGGCCGCATCATATGCCTACGGGTCACGAGAGGCATATCTGTGACAGAAATCGGTGAAAGCGTGGGCGGCACATGGAACGGCGATGGCACGGACAGACTCACGGGCCTTCCTGCACGTGATAGATTTATCGCCGATTTGTCAGCGCACATGGCAGAACACAGCGAAATGGCCGTGCTGTGTCTGTTGGATATTGATAAATTTCGTTTCTTGAACGCGGTTGCAGGCGCGCAGGTCGCTGATTTTGTGTTGCAACGGATTGCTACAATACTGCGAAAAAACCTCGCGCCAAGTGATATGCTCGGTCGCATTGGGGACGACGAGTTTGCTGTGCTGATGACTGAAATGAGCTTGGCAGAAGCATCCTGCAAGACAAAAGCCATGATTGATGCAGTATCTGACTATCAGCTTGAATGGCTTGGAAGAATCTTCAAATTTTCGGCAAGTGCTGGGCTTGCATCGATACTGGATTGCGACAGTGTTGAATTCAGCCTGAATGCCGCGACGTCAGCCTGCGGCATCGCCAAGGGCCAGGGCCGCGGGAGCATCGTCGTGGCAGATCCCTCAAAACTGCCTTGGGACGAATATCACCGCGACGCCCGCATTTTGTTGGGCCTGCAAAGCGCCATTTCGGATAACAGGTTGCGGCTTTACGCTCAGGAAATTTTCGATCTTTCATCAGCTTCGGGCCGAGCTGTGGAGTTTGAACTGCTCGTCCATATGGTCGACACCAATGGCACCGAGTTCCCCCCTTCGGCACTCATTCCTGCCGCCGAACGGCATGGTTTTATCCGTGAGCTCGATCGATGGGTGTTGAAGGCCGCACTTGTCGACAACGCCGAATTGTTGATGCGTAATCCTGATGTCACCTTGTCCTTGAACCTGTCCGGACAATCGCTGGGCGACGATGGCCTGTGGCCCTTCGTCACAGCCTTGTTCGAGCAATCTGGTCTGGATGCAAACCGAATTCAGTTTGAGATCACCGAAACTTCCGCGATCTCCGATATGTCGGTGGCGTTGAGATTCGTGCAGTCCGCGCGCGCGCTTGGCTGCAAGGTGGCGTTGGACGATTTTGGTTCGGGTTTGTCCAGTTTTGCCTACCTTCGGAGCTTCCCGGTGGATTGTATCAAGATTGACGGTGCCTTCGTCGGCAATGTTGCCGATGAAACCAGCACGGATCGCGCGATTGTGAATGCAATCGTGGGGGTTGCGCGCGCACTCGACCTGATTGTCGTCGCCGAACACGTGGACAGTGCCGAAATTTTGAGAACGTTGAGCGAGCTTGGCATTGATAAAATTCAGGGCTTTCTGATGTCGCGCCCCATCCCTTTCATAGAGGTTCTCCAGAAAAAGGCATTCTGAACTACGGATAGCTGCCTGTTCCAGGTTCTTTAGCATACTGCTGACGTCCGAGATGTTGCGCGAGGTGAGGGCGGATGAGCACGTCTCGGTTGACGACAAGCTTCCAACCTAAGGCCGATCCCACCCCATCCGAGGATGGGCGGCTTGGCAATCCACCCGCATCCGAGCGTTTAGACGAAACGTCATCCCAAATCGAGACCGACCCGATGCCCCGCTCTGCAACAACGCGGCGCCGACCCCGAGACAATCGTCGGCATGGCGCGGACCCTCTACCGCAGCATAGCAGGGATGCGGTCTCGCTTCATCCCGACGATGGCCGCCAAAACCTTGGTTAGACTGCCCAGATTTTTGGCTATGGGGAGATGAAAACCGGGTCCGGCACCTGCGCCGTTCTGCGTCGAACAACCCGACGCCGAACGGCGCAGGTCTACCAAAAGGGAAACCGCTCCCCCCTGTGACTTCTTCGGCACCGTGTTGGGAATCAATGCCTTGACGGAGTGATAACGTTTGTATTTCGCCGCAAAAAAATTTTTAATCGAGCTGAGTACAGGATCAACCATGCCGAACAACAGATGTAACCATACCTTTGCGCGGCCGCGTCTGGCCGCACTGTTTGCCAGTCTGTTGATGGTGGGGGCCTGCAATCTTACTACGTCGGAACTCTCCCCCTCTCTGAGCGAGGCCGAGGAAACGACCCAGTTCGTCACGGTGCCGCTGCGGCAGTCTTGGGTGCATGCCCCAGGAGCCGTGGTTGTAACCGAGCGCGGGCTGGTCGACAGCATGGAGCAACGCATCGGCCTCGCGAACCAGACCACCATTCCCGGCGACAATATGATCACCCTGCGCGCACGTGCGCTGCAGGGGCAGATGCTGGGTCGGTTCCGGTATGAGGAATTTCTCCGCAGGGTGGGCGGGCTCCCCGTTCCCTTTACGGCATTGAAATCCGGTGATCTGTCGACGGGCGAAGACGAGCTGGGCACCTATCTCTGGGCCGAAAGCCGAAGCGGGGCGAACACGATCTGCGTGCTGGGCTTGCGCCGTCTTGACACCGGGATGGAGCAGATGCCCGGTGGGACGAACGTAGTTGATATGTTGATGCGCAATTGTGTCAACGGCACTGTCGAACAGGCGCTGGCACCCATGATGGCCACCACCATCGCTAACATTGCAGCAGCAGGGGCTGCCCCGACAGCGCAAGGCATCCAAATGCTGTCACCTCTTGCCGGACCAACTCCATGATAATGACGCATTTATTTGAATTATTCGGTCAAGAGTGCATTGGGCGAGGCCGGCACGGATTGGACCAGAAGGAACTACGCGGTGACAAAGCAAAAGATTGGCAGTTTCGGGCTGCTCTTGATCTGGGTGATCATGATGCTGCCGACGCTGATTCTGGCGTCGGTCCCGTCTTCGACAGCGGCGCAGGGGTTGCTTGGACTGGCAGCGATCATTGTGATCCTGGCACTGAAGCCCTTCGCATCCAACACCGTGGCGCGGTTTGGCTTGTTGGCCGTCGGCAGCGTGATCGTGCTGCGTTACTGGCTGTGGCGGCTGACTGACACACTGCCAGAGACGGGTTTTACGCCGTCCTTCATCCTGGCCGTGATCCTGTTTGCGATCGAAACCTATTCGATCATGGTGTTCTTTCTGAACGCTTTCATCTCCGCCGATCCGACCGAGCGCGCCTTGCCGCCGAAAGTGGCCGTGGACAAGCTGCCGACCGTCAACATTCTGGTGCCGTCTTACAACGAACCGACCGAGATGCTAAGCGTGACGCTCTCCGCGGCAAAGAACATGATTTATCCGCGTGACAAGCGTGTTGTGGTCCTGTGTGACGATGGCGGCACCGATCAGCGCTGCAATTCGGCCAATCCCGAACTTGCCCGCAAGTCGCAGGAGCGTCGGGCCGAGCTGCAACAGCTTTGCGCTGACCTTGGGGTGATGTATTCGACCCGCGCGCGCAATGAACATGCCAAGGCCGGGAACATGAGCGCGGCTTTGGCCAAGCTCGACGGTGATCTTGTCGTGGTGTTCGATGCAGACCATGTGCCGTCAGAGGATTTTCTGGCCCGCACGGTCGGGTATTTCGTCGATGATCCGAAGTTGTTTCTGGTACAAACGCCGCACTTCTTCATCAACAAGGACCCGATCGAACGTAATCTTGGTCTGAAATGCCCGCCTGAAAATGAGATGTTCTATTCGCTGATCCACCGCGGCCTGGACCGGTGGGGTGGGGCGTTCTTCTGCGGTTCTGCGGCGGTGCTGCGGCGTAAGGCATTGGATTCGGTGGGTGGGTTTGCGGGTGAGACCATCACCGAAGATGCGGAAACGGCGTTGGACATCCACTCCAAAGGGTGGCGCAGCCTCTATCTTGATCGGGCGATGATCGCTGGATTGCAACCGGAGACCTTTGCCTCGTTCATCCAGCAGCGCGGCCGCTGGGCGTCGGGCATGATGCAGATGCTGATGCTGAAAAACCCGCTGTTCCGGAGCGGTTTGGGTTTTCTGCAACGGCTTTGCTACATCAACTCAATGTCGTTCTGGTTATTTCCTATCATCCGTCTGGCCTATCTGCTGGCACCCCTCAGCTATCTGTTTTTCGGTGTGGAGATCTTCGTTTCGACCTTTCGCGATGCGATGGTCTACACGCTCAGCTATATGGCGGTCAGTTTCCTGATCCAGAACGCGATGTTCGCGCGGTATCGCTGGCCGTTGATTTCCGAAGTCTACGAGGTGGCGCAGGCGCCCTATCTGGCAATGGCGATCTTCCGCACGATCTTGCGCCCGCGCGCCGCCAAATTCAACGTAACGGCCAAGGACGAGACGCTGGCGGAAGATTATATTTCGCCGATCTATGGCCCGCTGCTGATGCTGTTCTTGTTGATGCTTGCCGGGATCCTGGCGCTGCTTGTGCGCTGGATTGCTTATCCGGGCGACCGCAGTGTTCTGGGCGTGGTGGGCACCTGGGCTGTCATCAACTTCCTGCTGGTTTCGCTGTCCTTGCGCGCGGTGTCCGAAAAACAGCAGCGCCGCAGCTCGCCTCGGGTGGAAATGCAGAACCCGACGACGATGTGGTGGGAAGGCTCAGGCGAAGCGCCCTTGGCGGGGGTTGTGCTGGATGCCTCGACCAGTGGCGCGCGGCTGCGCATTGGCGCTCCGCCGAGTGGGACAAAGGGACTGCGGATGGTCACCAAGGGCGAGACGATCCAGTTCCGCCCGCGCTTTTCCGATGCAACTCATTTGGAGCGTCCGGTCAAGGCGGTGGTCCGGCAGATTTTCGAGACGCCGGAAGGCCCGGTTCTGGGGGTGCTGTTTCTGCGCGATCAGGCGTTGGATGTGCGTGAAGCCGTGGCATTCCTAATCTTTGGGTCCAGTGACAACTGGCTGAGGATGCGGCAGGCGACGCGCAAAAAGAAAGGTTTGCTTGCGGGAATTTGCTATGTTGTGTGGCTTAGCGTGAGCTCATTGCCGCGCACCCTTGGCGATTTCATGCGCGAGCCTGCACGCCGCCGCCGCACCGCATTGATGGAGTCTCATCAACGCAAACCGGCGCATTTGGTGGCCTTTGGCGCCGACTTCATTGAAAATGCGGATGACAAAGATCCCAGCACGCTCTCGGGATCGGCTTTCTTCGGGGAGGCGTCCCGATGAGGCTTCTGCGCACAATTGCGGTTCTGACCCTGCTGCCGGGATTTGCCGGCGCACAGACGGCCCAAGCCCCGTTGATACAACTGCAACCGGTCCCGCCCGCGGTTGTGGCGCCGCCTGTGGAGGCTGCTCCGCAATCCCCGGCCGTCGCAGAACCAAAGATTAATCTGGCACCCCCCATGCCTCAGGCGGATACAGCAGCGACCGGAACCGGGCAGCAGCCGGCAGTCGTGGAAGCGCCAAAGATCAATCTTGCACCGGAGGCTGCTACGGATACCGCAGACTCCGAAGCCGCCCCGGCACTGCAGGTGGATCGGGATGTCGGCGCACAGCCTGTGGCCGCAACCGAAGATTGGATGCTGGCGATGGTCCCTGCGGCGCAAGATGTGCCGACCAAGACGCGGATCGGTGGCAGCATGCCGGCGCCCGGCCAGTTTCGTCTGAGCGGCGAGATCGCCAGCGCGGATTTCGTGCTGACCTTGCCAGAAGATGTGCCCGTCCCGAAAGAGCTGGTGCTGTCCCTGCGTTCCAGCGTCAATGTGCTGCCCGATACCTCGCATCTGACGGTTTTGATCAACGGAACCGAGGCCGGGAAAATCGCCCTGGACAACATCGGCGACTTTGCAGCGATCCACCTGCCCACCGCAGCCCTGATCCCGGGCGTGAACCGCATCACCTTGAACGCCGCGCAGACCCACCGCATTTTCTGCGGCCCCGAAGCATCCTTCGCGGTGTGGACCGAGATTGCGCTGGGACATAGCGGCGTCATGATCGACCCGGCGCTCTTGCAGCTGGATACGCAAGGCTTTCTGGCCGCCGCTCAGTCGCAGATCGCACGCGATGGTGCGATCGAAATTCTGGTGGATGCCTCAACCGATATGACGATGTTCCGTGACGTTGCCAGACGGATCACCGACGCCGTGGGGGGCGCACCCAGGATCAAGGTCGTGCCGTTCTATTCGATGGAAACGCAACAGAATGCCCGCGCGCGCATAGCCTTGATCAGCTCTGCCACCGCGAAATCCAGCTTCAGGCGGGGCGTGGATGGGGCCGTAGTGCTGCAGATTGAACATGCCGAGGGGGCGATGCCCGATTTGTCCACGATCCTGCCTGCGCGTCCTCCCGCGCAGAAGATCGCGGCATTAACGCCCGGCCGTGTGACAACTCTGGCCGAGCTTGGGACCGTCAATATCCCGGCGAACACCCACTATTTCCGGCAGGACGTGGATTTCCTGCTGCCGGAAGATTGGTTGCTCTTGGCCTCGCAGAAGGTGGATCTGGTCGTGCACTACGGGTTTTCGGCGGATCTGCCGGAAGGCGCGTTGTTGCTGGTCAAGGTGAACGACCAGACCATCCGCCTGTTGCCGCTGGACCACGACGGCGGCAAGGTGCAGCCGCCGCTGCCGATCGTCTTCCGGGCCAACCGGTTGAACCCCGGCATCAATACCCTGACCTTCGAGATGTCGGTGCCCGGCGATCCGCCCGATCTGCCCTGCACCCCGCGCACCACCGACATGCTTGTGGTCCTGGGCGACAGCTCGCTCAATGTGCCGCCCTCGCCGAAGATGCGCCAGACCGACATGTCGCGCAGTCTGGCGCGGCTGGATGGCAACGACGTGACGGTGCCCGCCGAAGTGGCGGACCCTGCGCGTGACACAGCCACGCTCTTGGCCTTTGGCGCCTTGTTCCGGCCACTGGTGAGCGACGGCATCAAGGCGCGGCTGCATGTTGTCGGACTGAATGGCGTGGGGCTGGTGCCGACGGGCGGCACCGGTGCCACGCGGCGGATGCTGCAAAACGCGGTTTACCCCGCGGCAGAGGTCCCCGCTGCACCCGAAGCTGCGGCCGCAACCCCGCAACCTGCGTTCAACTTTGCCAATGCGGACGGCAAAACGGTTGAGGTCGAGCCGGCATCCGCCCCGGTCGACCACTCCTATTGGGAAGCCGTCAGATACTTCTTCTCTCCCGAGGGGTGGATGTTCCGCGAAGTCGGCGGCGTCCGCGACATGTCGCTGCCGGGGACCGTGACGCTGGTCAACTGGCTGGAGAATAAGTCTGGCGTGGCGTTGCTGTTGCAACTGGACCCTAACACCCCCGATGACATCTGGCTGATCGCCGGGCCGGATATCTCGATGAGCGATCTTGCCAGCCAGGTGGATAACTTCCGCCGCGAAGGACGTGGCGAGGCGCATGGTCAGGCGGCCTTGTTGCTCAGCGACGGCAGTTGGGTCACATGGTCGGAAAAACGCCGCCCCGAATTGCTGGAGCCGCTCACCCCGTCCAATCTGCGCGCGGTGTTGGGCAACTATGCATCGTGGTCGCCCTTGATCTTCACGGTGTTGACCTTGCTGCTGGCCTTGGTATCGGTCATTCCAGCGCTGTTCTTCGTTCTGATGACCCGCCGGTCAGGAAGCCGCACATGAAACGCCGCACATTCATCGCAGCAGTCGGTGGGGCAGCGGTGGCAGCCAGCTTGCCGCAGAAGGCATGGGGGCAGGTTCCGAAATCCATCGCCGGCGCGATTGCGCCTTCGCATCCGCTGCAAGCATCATGGCAGGCATGGAAGATGCTTTGCCTGACCCCCGAGGGCCGCATCGTTGACGGCTTTCAAAACTCGGACAGTCATTCCGAGGGGCAAAGCTACGGCCTGACGCTGGCAGCAGCCTTTGATGATATTGCCGCGTTCGACCTGATCCACACCTGGACAGAGGAAAATCTGGGGGTCCGCGAAGATGCTCTGCTGGCTTGGCGTTGGAAACATGATCAGGCCGCGCATGTCCCCGACAAGAACAACGCCAGCGACGGCGATCTTTTCTATGCCTGGGCGTTGTCTGCGATGGCGGTTCGACATGACCGCGCGGACCTCGGCGCACGGGCGCGCAAGATTGCGACTGATCTGGTTGCCTTGTGTGTGAAGCCGCACCCGAACGGCAACGGCAGCCAGCTTCTCCTGCCAGCTGCCAAGGGCTTTGAGACCGACACCGGATTTATCATCAACCCCTCCTACTACATGCCGCGCGCCATGCAGGATGTGGCAGCGCAGACCGGGGTGGAGGTGCTGGGCAAAGTAGCGGCTGATGGTCTGGTCTTGATGGATCAGATGGCGCAAACCGGATTGGTGCCGGATTGGGCCGCTGTCGACAGCACGGGCTGGGCCGCACCGCCAGAACGCTTCTCGGTCAATGCAGGCTATGAGGCCATGCGGGTGCCCTTGTTCGCGGCATGGTCCGAAGATGCCGCATCTGCCGCTGCCCTTCGCTACGTGGCGGCAGCCGAGGCCACCAGCGACGGGGCGAGTGCCACCACTGTGTTCAATCGTGTGACCGGTGCCGCACTGGAACGCAGCCCACATCCGGGCTATCGTGCCATTGTTGGCCTGTTGTCTTGCGCGCAATCCGGCAGCGCGGGGGCAAGCATGCCTGCCTTTTCCGTCCGACAGCCCTATTATCCGGCAACGTTGCACCTTATGGCACTTGTCGCTCAGGTCGAGATGTATCCACAATGCGTTCCAATATGACCCGACATGTCCTGATAACTGCATCTCTGCTGTTGGCTTTGGCACCCGGTGCCATACTGGCCCAGACTGCGCTTGCGCCGGCTAACCCTGCGCAGACCAGCCCTTCGCCGACCGACCCTTCGATTGCCGTCACCAAAACCGCAACGGTGCCGACCGCAGCCGAGCTTCAGGCCTTGGCGTTTTACGTCCAACAAAAGGACCAACCCTCAGTCACCGCCGAACTGCGCCGCTTACGCGCGAAGTTTCCGGGCTGGGTGCCGCCTGCGGATCTGACGAAACTGAGCATCACGCAGCCCTCGACTGAGATTGACACGATCTACCGCCAGATTGCGGCAGGTCAACTTGCAGAGGCCCGGGCAACAATCGCCTCGACCCAAGCCGCTTATTCGGGCTGGACACCTGCGCCAGATATGCTCAGGCTGCTGGAAACCGCAGAGGGTCAAGTGAAACTTGATGCGGCGCTCGATGCCGGGAACGCCAATGAGGCGCTGACGATTGCCGTGAACTCGGACACGCTCTTACGCTGCGATCGGATCAACAATGCCTGGCGCATCGCCAAGGCGCAAGAAAACCAGCAGGCAGCGACCGCTGCGGTTGCCACCTATACCGCCATCATCGGCGCCTGCTCGGATTTCCCCGCGGTTGTCGCCACTTTGGAGAAATCAGACAGCGTCACGACCGATGCCGAATTGACGGCATTTTTCGATACCGTCCGCGCGAAGTTTCCAGACAGGACGGCGGAACTTGCCACAGTGCAAGCGAAGTTGATGGCCGGGCGCGGGGCAAACCCTGCGACCATCACGATCAGCCCGGACATAAAGCCCAAACCGCGCCCAGTTGAGAAACCGGCCGCACCCAAGCCTGAGGTCGCGGCGAAAGCGCCTGAAGTGGCGGCGAACGCGCCGACGCGGGCGGCGTCGCCTGCAAGCTCCGGACCCGGATGTCTGGCGGCAACCACGGGTGCGACATCGGCGCCACGGCTGGCGGACCGTGGTTGGTGCGCCTATAATCTCGACCAGCCGATGGTGGCCCTGGCTGCCTTTCAGGCGGCAGAAGCCAAACTGAATGGCGCGCAAAAGCGTGATGCCCGCTTTGGCATGGCGCTGTCCTATCTGAAGATGAACATGACGGAGGAAGCCTCGCGCATTGCGGCCTCCACCCAGCTGACACAGCAGCAACGGGTTGACACCGAATCCATCATCCTCGACCAGCGCGGGGTGCTGGCTTACAAGAAGCAGCAGTACGGCAAGGCAATCGGCTATTTCAACGCGTTGGAGCAGGTATCGGGCCACCTGCGGCGCGATCTGGCGATTTTGCGCGGCTATGCCTATCTGAACAGCGGCAATGTCAGCAACGCCCAGCTGCAGTTTCAGACCTTGAACGATCAGCTGGCAACCCCTGAGAGCCGCCGAGGGCTTGCAGCCGTCGCCGGCAGGCAGGATTGATCACCAGTCCAGCGCGTCAAAGCGTAAGTTCAGCGACACCTGGCTGTAGTCGAACAAATCGACACTTGACTGATTGACGCTGTAGCCGATTTGCGCGGTGAGTCCGGGGCGAAGTTCATAAGATATGCTGATGCCTGTGGCTTGGTCCTCGCGCGCTGTGCCGAGAAAACTCCCGCCGCCAGCGTCTTGGTGCCAGAGCCCGACCCCCAGAGCGCGCCCGTGCGACAGCCATTGCACCCCAACTGCAATCCGGTTGGCCAAGGCGGTTTCCCCCTTAATAGGGGCGGCCTTGGTCAGCGACAGGTTTGTTGCAGCTTTGTCCCAGACAGCCGCCCATGACAGCGTGACCGACGGCTGATCTCCGGTATCATAACTGGATTGGGCGAATTCGGCGCTGACCTCGTGATAGGCCGCCGTCGTCCGAAATAGCCGAGACGCGGTGAGTGCGGTTTCCTGGGATACGCTTGATCCCAGCTCGCGCTGCGATGCCGAAACCGTCTGGCACAGATCAACGAAATCCCAGCCAGACACATGATTGCGGCTGCACAGGCCAAGTTCGGCGTTGCTGCGGCCGATCTGATATTCGGGTGACCACACGGCCTCGCCGCGCAAACGCCCCTCAACATAGCGGCCGTTCGCCCAAGCCAAGCGGGCCACGCCGCCGCCAGAAAGGCCCATCACCATTCCCGCTTTGGCGCGAAAGGCCGGGTCGGCCTCAAACACAGAACCGTTGAGGCTGAAACTGTCCTGCAGCGCCCCGCCGTTGATATTGCCGTCGTAGCTGAGGATCGGCGCAACCCAGGCCCCGGAGGCGATCACATGGCTTTGGCCTGGCTCGTAGTAAAAGCCCTGTGCGATCATGCTTTGCTTCATCCGCAAAACGGCTGAGCGGGGGGCCGCACCCGTCTCCAGCAGTTTGCCGAAGGCAAATATCTGAAGCCGTTCGGACCCCGAGATGGCCGCAATTTGCGCGCGACCGAGCTCATCGGCGCAGGCCGCAGAGGCAGACCAGAGGCAGACCAGAACGCCCCAGACTTTAGGGCAGGGCATTGGGGTCGGCGCCGACAAACACACCGTCAATGATCACAGGTGTTACGCCCGCGGTGCCAGCGGTATAGACGCCCGATGTTGTAAGGCCATGCTTGCCATCGGTGTAGGTGGGGGTGCCGCCTATATTGCCGCGCAGACTGCCGTCGATGGCAAAGATCGCGCTGCTATCGGGGTCCCAGACCTGCACCGTGATGGCGCCGCCATAGGCCCCCGAGCGGATGTTGAATGGCAAATCCTTGGCAGCGATCTCCGTTCTGATCTCTGAGGCCCCCGACACGCCTGTGCGCAGGTTGATGTTTGCCGTCTGCGTGTCAAAATTCAGCACCAGATCAACCAAACCGTTGCTGTCGCTGCCGCTGCGGATCGGCTTGCCGTCAACCGCGGCCCAGACAAAGTTTTGTCCGCGCAGGTAATAGGTGCCCGTCGCCGCAACCAACTTGCCATTCTTCTCATTCTCGAACGGGGTTTGATCGGCGGTCAGTCGCAACAGCCGGGTCACCTTCTCTGTGCCGCCAGAGCTGTCAACCTGCGCCAGCACCTCAATCGTGACCTTTCCGGCATAGTTTTTATCGGAAAGCGCAATCAGATTGCGGTAGCCAGCCGGATCGGCGGGATTCTTGTCCTCGAACTGCGCGATCACCGCAGCATCCGCCGGCGTAGACCTGTCCAGCCTCACCCGGTTGAAGCCATTGTCGTCGCGGGCATAGTTTTGAAACGCTGGCGTCACCACCTCGCGCCCGTCCGGAAGCGGTGCAACGCCACTTCCTCCACCGCCACCACATGCGGCAAGCAGGATTATGCCGAACATTCCCGCAATCGTAGACGCCGCGCGCATCAAACACCCCTCAAGATTGATTCCATCTCACTTGCCGACATATACTTGTAAGGCATGCTCCTCGCTATCATGTGAACCTGAAACCGTCTCTGTTGTTGGGATTCGACACCAGAATGAGACACTTAGTGCCAGACTACCCGGACCGGACAGAGCAGCGAATAGACAAGGCCAGCCTGATGACCATGATCGAAGAACACCAACGCGTCGCCGCTCTACAGGCGCTGGATATTCTGAGCGCCCCGCGCGAGCCTGCGCTGGACAGGATCGTCCACATGGTGCGGTCAGAGTTTGGTGCCCGCCACGCGGGGATCATGCTGATCGATCACAGCACTGCGGTGTTCGCAGCACGGTCAAACATATCTTTGAAATCCGTGCCTCGGAAGGAAGCCTTCTGCAACATCACCATTCAGAATGACGCGCCGCTGATCATTCGGGATGCATTGTCGGATCCGCGAATCATCGACCAACCGCCGGCGAAAAGCGGGATTCGCAGCTATGCAGGTATTCCGCTGCGAACACGGGCAGGCTACTGCATAGGCTCGCTTTGCGTATTCGACACCGAGTTGCTGCGATTTCCAGCAACGAAAATCCGCAAGATGAGGGAGTTGGCGCTGCTGGCGATGGATTGCATCGAATTGCGGCGGCTTTCGGTTCAGGACCATCTGACGGGCGCGCTCAACCGGCGCGGCTTCATGAGCGAGCTGGAGCGAGAGATGCGCAAGCAACTGCGCAAGCCCCATCGGCCTTTGACGCTCGCCTTGATGGATCTCGACCATTTCAAACAGATCAATGACCGGTTCGGCCATCCGGCAGGGGACCAAGTCTTGCAGGCCGTGGCAGAGCTCGCGACCGAACTGGGCAGCCCGGTGCATCTGATTGGTCGACTTGGGGGCGAGGAATTTGGCATCCTGATGCCCGACCACGATGAGGATTCAGCTTTTGGCGTCATCGAAAGGCTGCGTCTGGCGATTGAGCAGTTTCGGTTGCCCAACCTTCCGGACTTGCGCGTCACGGCCAGTTTTGGTTTGACCGAAACCGATGGCAAAGCTATGGACATATCATCGCTTATGGCGAGTGCAGATAGCGCACTTTATCACGCCAAAGCCGGATCCCGGAACATGACAGTGCGGGCGCGGTCTATTCCTACTCCGAACTGACTGCACATCATACGGTGCGACTTGGTCGGTTTGGCGAAGCTGCGGCACCGGCATTGCCCATCAGAAGAGCAGTCGAGAGACACGGATCTTTATGCCGCCAACCCCGTGACCACAGATCGGGCCCGACCCCACTCTTTGGCCTTGTATAGGCTTTTGTCGGCAGACTTATAGGCATTCTGGAACGAAAAAGGTTGCTTGCCGCAGAAAGTGCCGCCGATGCTGACCGAGAGAGTGATGACCGAACCTTTATAATTGATCAAAGTATCCAAAGACTTGCGCAGTCTTTCTGCAATGCTGGCCAGATCGTCTTCATCGACCGCGTCGATCAGAACCGCAAACTCCTCGCCGCCAAACCTGGCTGCAACATCGCTTCTCCGCGTCCCATCCGCCAGCTTTTGGCCAACGATGCGCAGAATCTCATCCCCGGCGTCATGGCCGATAGTGTCGTTGATCTTCTTGAAATGATCAATGTCGATCAGCAAAAGCCCTTTATGGGTCTGTTGTTTGGCCTCGATTGCAACCGTCACGTCCATGAACCTGCGCCGATTTGGCAGAGAGGTCAGAGCATCCGTATTCGCGGCCGTGTTCAACTCGCGTTCACGCCGGCCACGACGTTGCTCGGTTTCCATAAGCCGCCCGAAAATCAACACATCCAGCAATGTCAGAACACTGAGATAGGTGAAAATTTCCGCTTTGTTGGGAATAGGCATGAGAAGCGTCAGGTTGTTCGGAATGATCAACACGGCGGCGAGGCTTAGCCAATCCAAGGTGGAGCGGCGTTTTTTACTCCTGTTGCGTGAGACATTCCAAAGGCTTGCAAGGATCGCGGTCGAGAATATTGTGAAGCAACCGAGAGCGGCCCCCGCGCCACCGATCCACAGTCGCATCAGCGCCGTGATGGTCGCGGCGACCGCCGCCGAGATCGGGCCACCAAAGATCGCCGCGATACCGATGAAGGCATTGCGGCCATCTGCCTGGAAGCCATCCATGATCACGATGGGTCGCGCCATCAGCATCGCTGCCGCCACACCCATGACAACACCGACCAACGCATGCCTCAATAGGCGGTTTTGAATATGCCTTTGCAACACTCCGTAAAGCAACGTTGCGAGGGCCATCGCACCTATAGCATGGAAAGAAAAGAAGAATATGTCCTTCAACATGTCAGTCGTCCTTCTTCGCCGGATCAAGTGGCCGATGCAACATGCTGCCCTTTGCGACTCGCAGATCGGATTTCTCTCAACAAACTCGCATTCAGAGAAGGCCAATGAATGGCGGGATTGTGGCGATGCGGGTCTCCCTTGCGCTCTGTGAACTGACCTTTCCTAGTTCGACCTGAACAACGGCAATACCACTACGGTTTTGCTCGCATCTGGCTGCAAGGTTTCGTGTGATTTTATTCAGAGTCCTGCAAGGTCGGTTTGCCCTTGAAGCACCGCACTCGCCCGCCTGAACAGGATGACCTTCTCCGCGCGCGCCTTGTCTACGTGATTGATCTGCACCATGAGTTGACGGCGTTGATCGGCTGGAAAGCGTTGGAGCGGGAATGGGGTGGTTCTTTCCTCGACGACTGGACGGTGGGATTGCTTTATCTCCAGCACGCCTATCAGCTGTCGGACGAAGCCATTGTCGCCCGCTGGGTCGAGAACCTTCATTAACAGCACTTTGCCCGGAACACATAAAGCGCGCCGCTGAACGGGTCACTATCGGCATCGCGCACCAGTGACAGCAGGCTGTCAGGCCACTTGCGGAAGTCGACCGGTTGGCCCGCCAGAAAGACCTTCACACCGGAAGGCATTATGCCGTGCGCACCGCGCACAAGATCCGGCGCAGCGTAACCTCCTCAAGGTCGGAGCTGACCCGGATGACGACATCACCCACCACAATCTCTGCCACAGAAGTTGGCGAGCCCGCTGGCAGGCCTTCGTTCTGTTTGCTCAGGAAGGTCTTGCGCCAGCCGAAGAGCTGCGGCGCAGAAATCCCCAGCCGCCGGGCCAATGCCGAAACATTCACGCCAGGTTCCAGCGCCGCAGCCACGGTCTTCGACTTGAATTCCTCCGACCACCGGCGCCGCTTTCCGACCGGCGCACCGTCAAATCGACCAACAATCGCCTCGACCAACTGCAAGCTACCAGTCGCAGGCATAGGCTTAGAACTAGTCGTGGACATGGAACCTCGGCATCAGATCAACGTCCGAGGTCTGAGCAAATGGGATGAACTGCCTTCCCGCCCAACCTCAGCTATTGTTGCGGTATCGGTAGGACAGGAAGGAGCATTCCGATGGATATCGCAGTTCTTGGAATTGACTTGGGCAAGACGGTCTGCAGCTTAGCGGGCGTCGACGGCACGGGCGCGGTCGTCCTGCGCAGGCGCATTCAGCGCTTCCGGCTGCTGGAGTTTCTCGCCCAGTTGCCACCCTGTATTGTTGCCATGGAAGCTTGTGGTGGTGCCCATCACGTTGGTCGGTTCTGTTTGCAGTTCGATCACCAGCCGCGCTTGATGTCTCCGCTCTATGTTCGGCCTTGCGTGAAGGTGCACAAGAACGATGACCGGGACGCCGAGGGCATCGCAGAGGCGGCCACCCGTCCGACCATGAGCTTCGTGCCGATCAAGACGGAAGAGCAACTTGACTTGCAAGCGCTCCACCGGGCCCGTGAGCGGTTTGTGCAGGATCGGACCCGGCTGATCAATCAGGCCCGCGGCTTTCTGATGGAGCGGGGGATTCGTCCTGCATCAGGGCGGCATGTGTTCCAGAAGTTCCTCACTCGCCTCCCCGAAGATCATAATGGCGATCTGACGCCGCGAATGCTGGCGGACATGGCGGCCGATCTCGGCACGATCAACGAGAAGGTCACCGCACTGGATAGGGAGATCAAATCTGTCGCTGCCGCGGATGACGACATGCACCGTTTGATGGAAATCCCCGGCGTAGGGCCAACCATCGCGACCGCACTCGTGGCGGCTGTAGGCACCGGAAAAGCCTTCGGCAAGGGTCGCGATCTTGCCGCTTGGCGGGCCTCGTTCCACGGCAGGTCACAACCGGGGGAAAAGCCAAGCTGATCGGCATCTCCAAACACGGCAACACCTACTTGCGAAAACTGTTTATCCACGGCGCCAGAACCGTGCTGCACTTGGTCAAGGACAGATCGACCCCACTCGCCCGATGGGTCGACGGGTTGAAGGCCAGGACGCATGTCAACGTCGCGGTTGTCGCAATGGCCAACAAGCTCGCCCGCATCGCATGGGCAATCCTGACAACTGGCGAGCGATATCGCTCGGCTGCGCTGGAGGGCGCATGACTACGGGCATGTAAGGGAGGAACAACGGAATCTGCGAGCGGAAAAGAGATGGATCAACGACCAGATCGGCGTCCTGCAAGTCTGACGGGGAGTATGGCCTCAAAGTGCCGATGAGCTAATGAGACACAGGACGCGCGACTTCCCATCTTGGTCAGGGGACAATCACAATGCCCCGCGAAAAGACCGAATACATAGGAGCAGGGTCAAAGGTGCGTCTCGAAATCACTTGCAGGGGAAGGCAGTTCACACATACTCCCCGAGGCCATTAACCGACGGGGTTCCCTTGCCGCTTACTCCGGAGCGGCATGTCTTACGACTCCACTTTTTGAGCAAGAGAGGTCCCTTGCGCTGTATGGCTCGGGACACCATCGAGTGTTGGGTGGCGGGATGGGAATATGATGAAATTTCCCTTCCCGATGGTTCACCGCCCGCCAAAGGTGTCCGACACCTCAATGCTGGTCTTCGCGCGCCCCTGCAGCGGACCTCGGCTCGACGGAGTGCGTGCCGCGTAGTCGCGCCAGTCATCATGTTGAAAAGATTGCCAGAGCTCATCTAGTTCATTGCGACGCCGGGAAGACTCAGCCTGCTGATGGGCTGAGAGGGGGGAAAACTTCGTGCGTATCTGATTCTCTCGGAAATGCTCTGAAAGATGCCCGTATGTGGAACTTACGGTTCGAACGTCAGCATGGCCAAGTTGTCGGGCGATCACATCAAGCGGAACCCCTTGACGCACTAGATCGCTGGCATAAGTATGGCGTAACCCGTGGAAGACGAACTCTTTGGGTAATTTGGCCTTTTGGATCGCCCTTCGAAATAGGTTCGCATGTTGTCGACGCCAAGCCTTGCCGCGATCCGAGAGCAAGACAAGATCAGATCCTGACTTGCCGTCACAGCACGACAGGAAGAAGGCCATTCCCTCATCAGGTAAGAAAACGAAGCGAGCGGGACCAGTTTTAAATGCTGCGACTCGAATACCGAATATCTGATGGCCAACATCCTGCACGCGGAGGTTGGCCAACTCACCAACGCGGCACCCAGAGTAGAGCGCTGCCATCACAAGCTTCTGCAGCGCCGGGGAGCAATGCTCAATGAGGCTAAGGCACTCCGGCCTCGTCAAGAAGACAGACCGAGGCGTGTAATTCACGGCCACTCGCTTCAAAGCCCTCCACGGGCGTTCGGAATCTATCTTTCCATTCTCCCAAGCATGCAGAAATGCCATGCGCAGGATGGTAACCAGGGAGTTGAAGGTTCGCTTGCGCCTCCTAAGTTCATCGGGACCAAGGTCGCCAAGCTTGACCGCGTCTCGATATGGACCAAACCCATATTTCGGTGGTGTCTCGATCACACGAAGGGCCAAGGCCTTTAGTTGGAGTGCGGAAAAGTCCTCAAGCGGAACAAATACTAGGCTCAGGACTCATTGATCATATCCAGAAGATGACGGTTGCTGCGATAGCGATTGCGGACATGAAGGTGTGGGCGCATCGGTCGTAGCGTAAGCGGTGGCTGACACCCGTATGGGTTTCAGCTTGACTGCTTTTGGAATGCCCAGGGCATGAGGTCGTCGATGCGGGACGCCGGGTAGCGGTTGGCGATAGCTGTCAGGGTTGCACGCAGGTAGGCGTAAGGGTCGACAGCGTTCAGCTTGCAGGTTTCAATAAGCGAGGCCATGCGTGCCCAGGTGTGGCCGCCCTCATCATGGCCCGCGAACAGCGCGTTTTTGCGATTGAGGGTTATGGGTCG
>NZ_JBFUAG010000023.1:0-39636 GCF_056406375.1 Rhodobacter sp. P1_C2 | reverse complement strand
ACCCGAGAAGGGCGATTGTTCGGCGCACCAGAGGGCCATCCGCTGGCGCAGGAGGCCGAGAAACCGGTTGACGGTGTTGCGGTTCAGACCCGAAACCTGAGCGATCTGGGAGGCCGTCAAATCAGCCGCGACGAGCCGAATGAAGGCCCGAAATTGGGCCTCAGAAAGTTTCGAACTTTTTGCGTAACGATTCCTCAGCTCTTTCATAGCATTAGGCCACTTTCATGGACCTCTGCTAGTCAAGACCCTCGACGAAAATTCGCTCTGAGGATTTTCGTTGAAAATCCTTTCACTCCGCCGCTGCTTTCGCCATCGCCGGCCGCAACAGGCTTTCCAGATTGCCTTCCGTGATCGGCCCCGCCAGCCGCAGAACCACCACGCCCTTGCCGTCGATCACATAAGTCTCCGGCACCCCGTAAACCCCCCAATCCAGCGCCATCGGCCCGGCATCGGCGCCGATCTGGGCATAGGGGCTGCCCATCTCGCCGAGGAACTTCAGCGCATCTGCCGGCTTGTCCTTGTAATTGATGCCATAGATCGTCACGCCCTCGGCCTGCAGCTTCTCCAGCATCGGATGTTCCACACGGCAGGGCTGGCACCAACTGGCCCAGAAGTTCAAGAGCTTCACCCCCGGTTTGCGCAGGTCGGCATCGGTCGGGGCCGGGCCATCGCCGAGCGGCGTCACGCGGACAGCCGCAGCCTCACGCCCCTCCATCATCGAGGGCAGCGGCTGGTCGCCCTTCTGCATGCCCTGAAAGGCCAGGTAGCCGAAGACGGCGAAGACCGCCAAAGGCAGCAGGATCAAGGGTTTGAAGGCCATCAGTCTTTCCTCTCGCGGCGCTCGACCTCGTCCAGCGCCCGTTTCATTCGCGCGGCCTGCCAGAGCGTCAGCACCACCAGCGCCGCCAACAGCGCCAGCGCCGCCCCATAGGCGCCCAGCACGGTGGCGGCATATTTCCCCAGATCCGGCATGTTCAGCCCTCCGCCCTTTCGCGTGCGATCAGCGCCTTGATCCGGCGGGCACGGATCTCGGTCCGCGTGCGCAGCAAAACCAGCGTCACGAACAACAGCACGAACCCCGCCACCGAGACCGCTAGCGGATAGCCGAAGACGTTGGACACCTGATCCCCGCCCGCGACCGAGACCGAGGCGCCCTGATGCAAGCCCTGGTTCCAGAACAGCACCGCATAGCGCGACAGGAAGGCGAAGACCGAGCCCACGATGCAAAGGACAGAGGTCAGGTCCGCCGCGGTATCGGGGTCCTCCACCGCGGCCCAAAGCGCCATATAGCCAAGGTAGAACAGCCCCAGGATCAGGAACGACGTCAGCCGCGGGTCCCAGGCCCACCAGGTGCCCCACATCGGCTGGCCCCAGATCGCCCCGGTGACCAGACCGATCACCGTGAAGGTCAGGCCCACGGGGGCCGCGGCCTTGGCGCTCAACGCGCTCACATGATGCCGCCGGATCAGCCAGATCAGTGAGCCCACCAGCATCATGAACCAGGCCGAAATCGCCATCATCGCGGCGGGCACATGCAGGTAGATGATCTTGACCGTCGATCCCTGCTTGTAATCATCCGGCGTGAAGAAGAACCCCCAGACCAGCCCCAGGACCAGCAAAATCATCGCCAGCCCCGAGACCCAGGGCAAGGCCTGACCCGAGGTCTGCATGAACTTCTTGGGGTTGGCATATTCCCAGATCGACATGGATCTCCTGTGCCCAACGGCGTTTTTCTTTGCAAATCACACTAGCGTCAGATTGTCACTTCAGGTTGGCGCGTATTGCCGCACCACAGGCAAAAGGCAAGAGCGCCCCGGCCCCGAGCGAGATCGCCGTCAGCAACAAGAGGGGCACCAGCGGATCGGTCCCCGCGGCCCCGCGCCGCACCACCTCGGCCCCGAAGATCAGCGTCGGCACATACATCGGCAGCACGATCAGGGACAGGATCAGCCCGCCGCGCTTCAGCCCGACGGTCAGCGCCGCGCCAAAGCTCCCGATCAGCGACAGCGCGGGCGACCCCAGCGCCAGCGAGGCCACGAGCCACAGATAACCGCGCGGATCGAGGCTCAGCAGCAGGCCGAGGGCGGGCGAGATCAGGACCAGCGGCAATCCCGTCACCAGCCAATGCGCCAGGGCCTTCATCGCGGCCACCCCCTCCAGCGGCAGGGGGGAGACGGCCATCAGGTCCAACGAGCCATCCTCGAAATCCAGGGCAAACATCCGGTCGAGCGACAGAAGGCTGGCCAGCAGCGCCCCGACCCAAAGGATGCCCGGCGCGATGCGCGACAGAAGCGCCCCTTCCGGCCCCACGCCCAGCGGCACCAGCACCGCGACCATCAGGAAGAAGGCGAGGCCGAGACCAAAGCCGCCCCCGGCGCGCGCCGCAAGGCGCAGGTCGCGCAACAGAAGCGCCTTCACAGGAAGGCCTCGTCGAAGGCGCCGGTGGCGGCACCGGGGCGGGAGGGATCGGCCTTGAAAGGGGTCAGATCCAGAACCTCGGCCTCGGGTAGGCCAAGGTCGATGTGGGTCGCGACAATCGCCGCCCCGCCCTGAGCCAGATGCAGGCGCAGCATGGCACCGAACAGCGCGACCGAGGCGGCGTCGAGCGAGACGGTCGGCTCGTCCATCAGCCAGAGCTTGCGTCCGGTGACCATCAGCCGCGCCAGACCCAGCCGGCGCTTTTGCCCGGCCGAAAGGTCGGCGGCGCGGCGGTCGCGCAGGGCGGTCAGGTTCATTGCCTCAAGGGCAGAACCTACATGCGCCAGCCCGTGCACCTCGGCCCAGAAGCGCAGGTTCTCGGTAACGGTCAGGGTGGCCTTCAGCCCATCGGCATGGCCGGAGTAAGTGATGCTTTCGGCCTCGCCTAGAATCTGCCCCGACAGCGGCGCCTGCAAACCTGCCAGCGTGCGCAGGAGGGTGGTCTTGCCGATGCCATTGGCGCCACGGAGGATCAGCACGCGGCCCGGGGAAAGGCGGAAGCGCAGCCCCTCCAGCACCGGAAGGCCGCCGCGCGTCACGCAAAGATCCTGAACCTCTATCATGGCAAAGGCTTACCCCGGTCAGGGGCGGGCCAGCAAGCCCTGCCCCGGTTCACGCCCTGCGGCATTCCGGCCCCGCACACGCCATCAGGCCTTGTCGGACAGATCCAGCCATTCCTCTTCCGCCGCAGCCAGCGCCTCTTGCCGTTCGGTCAGCATGTCGGAGGCCTTCTGCAACTTCACCGGCTCGCGCTTGTACAGCTGCGGGTCGGAGAGCAGTTCGTTCAGCTTGGCAATCTCCGCCTCCATCCGGGCGATGACGGCGGGCAGGCTGTCGAGGCGCTTCTTCTCGGTGAAGCTCAGCCCCTCGGCCGGCTTTTTCGGGGCGCGGACCGGGGCGGGGGCGGGTTTGCTCGCCTGCGGGGTTTCCACCGCCGCAACCCCGCGTTGGGCGGCGTAATCCGACCAGCCGCCGGGATAGACGGTGGCCTTGCCCTTGCCTTCCAGCGCCACGGTGGTCGTGGCCACCCGGTCGATGAAATCGCGGTCGTGGCTGACCAGCAGCACGGTGCCGTCGTAATCGCCAAGGATATCCTGCAGAAGGTCGAGGGTTTCGACATCCAGATCGTTGGTCGGTTCGTCCATGATCAGAAGGTTCGAGGGCTTGGCCATCAGTTTCGCCAGCAAAAGCCGCGCCTTTTCACCCCCCGACAGGGATTTGACCGGGGCCCGGGCCTGCGCCTCGTCAAAGAGGAAGTCCTTGAGGTAGGCCACCACATGTTTCGGGTTGCCGCGCACCATGACCTGATCGGAATTGCCGGAAACCGCCATCAGCGGATCATTGGTCAGGTTGTGCCAAAGGCTCGCCTCGGGGTCGAGCCGCGCGCGGGTCTGGTCGAAGACGGCGATCTCCAGCGAGGTGCCAAGGGAAACCGTACCGGAATCGGGGGCAATCTCGCCGGTCAGCATCTTCAGAAGGGTGGTCTTGCCCACGCCATTCGGGCCGACAAAGGCCACCCGGTCGCCACGCAGGATGCGCAGGGAGAAATCGTTGAAGAGGATCTTGTCGCCGAAGGCTTTAGAGATGCCCTTGGCCTCGATCACCTTCTTGCCCGAGGTCGTGCCCGAATCGAACTCCAAGGCCGCAGTGCCCTTGCGGCGGATCTGGGAGGAGCGTTCTTCGCGCAGTGCCGCCAAGGCGCGGACCCGGCCCTGGTTGCGCTTTCTGCGGGCAGAGATGCCTTCGACGGCCCAACGCGCCTCGGCCTTGATCTTGCGGTCGAGCTTGTGGCGGGCCTCGTCCTCGGCCTCCCAGGTCTCTTCGCGCCATTCCTCGAAACCGAGGAAGCCGAGTTCGCGGCGGCGGAGGACTCCGCGGTCCAGCCAGAAGGTCTGACGGGTCAGGCGGTTCAGAAGCGCGCGGTCGTGGCTGATCAGCACATAGGCGGCGCGGGTCTCGGCCAGAAAGTTTTCCAGCCATTCGATGGCGGCGATGTCGAGGTGGTTGGTCGGCTCGTCGATGAGCATCAGCTCCGGCGCTTCGGCCACCAGCTTGGCCAGTGCCGCGCGGCGCTTTTCGCCACCCGAGGCGGAGGCGACCGGGGTGTCAGGCTTGAAGCCCAGCCCTTCGGCGGCAACCTCGACGCGGTAGCCCTCGCCCTCCGGGATGCGGCTTGCGGCATAATCGCCCAAGGTGGCGAAACCCGACATGTCGGGGTCTTGTTCCATATAGCCGACCGTGACGCCGGGCGAGACGACGCGGAGGCCGCGGTCAGCCTCGACGCTGCCCGCCATGACCTTCATCAGGGTGGATTTGCCCGAGCCGTTGCGGCCCACCAGCGCCAGGCGGTCGCCGGGCTGGACGGTGAGGGTGATGCCCTCGAACAAGGGGTTGCCGCCAAAGGTCAGCGACAGATCGGAAAGTTGCAGAAGGGGTGCGCGTGCCATGATGCCCTGCCCCTAAGGCCAAGGGCGGATGCGGTCAACCTGTCCCGTCACGGAGCGGCGGGGGAATCCTGTGCAACGATGCCGCGCAGGGCACGGGCGCGGGGCTGCGGGATGTTGACGATCGGCAATCCGGTGAAGACATGCAGCGTGTCGAGGTCGCGGTCGACCACGGCATGATCGGACACCCAGCCCCCCATCGCGAGATAGGTGCGCAGCAGGGGCGGCAGGGCGGCGCGGTCGCCGCCGCCCAAGGGCAGGTCCACCCTGTCGCGCGCCCGCGGCTGCGGGGCAAATTCGGCAGGGGCGAGGAAGGGATGCAGGGCCGCCAGTGCCACCCGATGCGGCGCCGGATCGGCCCCGGCAAAGCTGGAACAGCCGAAAAGCAGCGTCACCCCCTCGGCATCGACGATCGAGGTCAGGGCGGCCCAGGTCAGGCGCAGGATCTCGGGGTCGTGGCGGGCGGGATGCAGGCAGAAGCGGCCAAGCTCCATCTTGCGCCCGGCGAAATGCGACAGGCGGGCGAGGTCGTAGAACTGGGCGGAGTAGCTGGCCGACAGATCGGTGCCGGCGGGAAAGTCCTGCAGGCGGCAACAGGCGACCAGCGCGCCTTCGGCCTCGCGGACTAGAAGATGGCGGCAGAGCAGGTCATAGCCGTCATGGTCCAGCCCCGAGCCAGCCCCGCCCGACCCTGCCCCGCCCGCGCCCCGCCGGAACGCCAGATGGCGCAGCGCCTGCGCCTCGGTCAGATCGTCATCCCCGCTCACCAGGCGCGCGGTATAGGGTCCGCGCCTCAAAGGCTGCATCTTCTCTCCCGTGTTTCGTGTCGCAGCCCCGGTCTCTGGCCGCGAGATGGCGCGATTTGGCCATCACGCGGCGGCGGATGCAATGGCCAAGCGCCATGGCCGGGCGAAACCGGGCATGGCTTTGCCACGGGCTTTCGGCCCGGATCAACGGCCGACCGCGCTGTCGGGGCGCGGTGCGGGCCTATTTCTTGTTGAGAAGTTGCGAGGCGTCGAGGCCGCCGATATTGCCGAACAATTGCAGGATGAAGCTCTTGCCCTTGATCGTTTCGGTGGTCACGCGGCGCGAGAGGGTGACGACTTCCCCCTTCTCCAGCCCGAATCGCTCGATGTTGGAGACCTTGCCGGCATCGTTGAAGGTGATCGCCACGACCTGACGGTCGATCTCTTGCGGCGCGTGGCCGCCGACGGTCTTCCAGCGGCTCTGGACGTAGAACCATTCCTTGTCGCCCAATAGCCCCTCGGTCGAGGGCCGGCCGAGGAAGGCCGCGACCGAATCGCGGGTGTCGAGCCCGGGCTTGACCTCGGCGAGGTCGACTTCATCGGGAATATAGCCGTGATTGGCATAGATCGGCGTGCAGGCGATGGTCAGCACCAAAGCCAGCCCGCCCGTGGCCCGCAAGAGCGCCGTCGAAACCGCGCGCGCCCTGACCGTCATGGCCCCGGATACCGACTTTGCACCCGGCTCCCCTGTGTTTCCTGCGCCGAAAGCCATGCCTTCCCCTGCCCTGCCAAACCCGCCTGATCCGCTTTCGCCCTGATGGGTCTGCCGGATCCGAACTCACTCGCGTCGTCTCGATGGCCCGCCGCAAAGGTCGCCGCACAGGCTGCGCCACACCTTTTTGTCAAAGCCGGGTCTTGAAGTCCTCTGCGGGCCTGCAATCTCCTGCTACACCGCTTACATCATGCAGAGGCCCCGGTTCAAGAAAGGAACGCTTGACCCATGGCCGATAGCGGTTCAAAGCCCGCCGCCAGCACAGGAGCCTCTCATGACCAAATCTCCGATGAAACCCGAAACCGCCGCGGCAGAGCCTGCAAAGGCCCAACCCGCCCTGCCGAGCCTGACCTTCCGCGTGGCCTCCATCGCCGGGCGCACCTCGACCCATGTCCGCTTCCGCCCCTCGGCCCCGGAACGCAAGGCGATTGCCGAGGTGCTTGGCCTTCTGGACCTGCCCGAGATGGAATTTGACGGCGACATCCGCCCGGCCGGCAAGCGCGACATGGTGCTGGCCGGCACGCTGGCGGCCAAGGTGGTGCAGCCCTGCTCCGTCTCGCTGGAGCCGGTGACCACGAAGATCGACGAACCGGTGCGCCGGCAATATCTTGCCGATTTCGTCGAACCCGAGGCGGACGAGATCGAGATTCCCGAGGACGACTCGCTCGAACCCCTGCCCGAGGTGATCGACGCCGCCGCCGTCGCCATCGAGGCGCTGGCCCTGGCCCTGCCGATGTATCCGCGCGCGCCGGGGGTGGAACTGGGCGAGGCGGTCTTCACCGAACCCGGCAAGGCCCCCCTGCGCGAGGGTGACCTGAAGCCCTTTGCCGGGCTGGCGGGCCTGGTGTTGAAGCCCAAGGACGCGGGCCCGGAGAAGGCGTAAGCGGGTTCTAAGCCTTTGCCGGGCCTGCGCGACCCGGCCAGGGCCCGCCCGCGACCGGCTTGGCCGCGCTGCGGAAAACCTTGCAGAAAAGGGCTTGCGCGTGGCGGAAATCCGTCTATGTTCCGCGCCTCATCCAAGGGGTTGAACCGGGGCTTCTTCCCGGCTCTGGCGTCCCGGAAACAGCAAAGAAATCAGGGGTCTGTCCCCTTTCAGTTCAAGGTGTGACATGGCAGTCCCGCAGAATCGTACGACCTCCTCCAAGCGCGACATGCGCCGCGCCCATGACTCGCTCGTGGCCGCAAACCCGGCAGAATGCTCCAACTGTGGCGAGCTGAAGCGCCCGCACCACGTCTGCGGCGCCTGCGGCCACTATGATGCCCGCGAAGTCGTGGCATCGGCTCCTGCCGTTCTCAACGACGAGGACGCGGCGTAAGCCGCTCCGCGCAGGCAATCCGATGTCCCAAGCGAGCCCAGGCCCCGACGCCGAAGGCACGCCCAAGACGGCGCGGGGGTCTGATCGCATTGTACTTTCGGTCGACGCCATGGGCGGCGACCGTGGACCGGTGGCAGTTGTCGCCGGTCTTGCCATTTCTGCACCCGAAATGGCCGATGCCGATTTCATCCTCCATGGCGACGAGGCCGAACTGGGCAAACTGCTGGCGCGCCAGCCTGGCCTGATGGGCCGGGTGCTGATCCGCCATGCGCCGCGCGTCGTGACCATGCAGGACAAGCCGAGCCAGGTGATGCGGCATGGCGAGGGCACCTCGATGTGGGGCGCCATCGATTCCGTCCGCTCGGGCGAGGCCAAGGTCGCGGTCTCCTGCGGCAATACCGGGGCGATGATGGCGGTGGCGATGATCCGCCTGCGCAAGCTGCCCGGCGTCAACCGCCCGGCGATCGCCTGTCTCTGGCCCAGCCGCAATCCGGGCGGCTACAACCTGATGCTGGACGCCGGCGCCGACATCAAGGCCGATGCCGCCGACCTCGCGCAATATGCGCTGATGGGGGCCTCCTATGCCCGCAACGGCATGGGGATGACCCGGCCGCGCGTCGGGCTTCTGAATGTCGGGACCGAGGAGCACAAGGGCTCGGCCGAGCTGAAAGCCGCGAGCGACCTGATCGCCGCTGCCGCCGATGTCGGCGATTACGAGTATATCGGCTATGTCGAGGGCGTCGATCTGCCCTCCTCCCGCGTCGATGTGATCGTCACCGACGGCTTCACCGGCAATGTTGCGCTGAAAACCGCCGAGGGCACGGCGCGGCTGATCTCGGATTTCCTGCGCGAGGAGCTGAACGCCACGCTCTTCTCGCGGATGGCCGCCGTGCTGTCGCTGACCACGCTGAACCGTCTGCGCAAGCGGATGGACCCGCGGCGGTCGAACGGCGGGGTGTTTCTGGGGCTGAACGGCATCGTGGTGAAATCGCATGGCTCTTCGGATGCCACCGGGGTCGCGGCGGCGCTGGACATGGCCTACAAGCTGGCGAAATCCGGCTTCCGCGAAAGGCTTGCGGCGCGGGTTGCATCCACTTTGGCAAGCGGGCAGAGTGTCGCCGGGGGGGCCGCAACTTTGGCTCCGGATGCGGGGACGGGACAGATTCCATGACATTGCGCGCCGTGGTCACGGGCGTCGGGCACTATTTGCCCGAACGCGTCGTGCCGAATTCTGAATTCGAAAGCCTGATCGACACCTCGGACGAGTGGATTCGCACCCGTTCGGGCATCGAGCGGCGGCATTTCGCGGCCGAGGGCCAGACGACCTCCGACCTTGCGACGGCGGCGGCGCTGGCCGCCCTCGCCAGCGCGGGGCTGGTGGCCGATGACATCGACGCCATCGTTCTTGCGACCTCGACCGCCGATCTGACCTTCCCTTCGGCCGCGACCATGGTGCAGGGCAAGCTTGGCATGACGCGCGGCTTTGCCTTCGACCTGCAGGCGGTCTGCGCCGGCTTCATCTTCGCGCTGTCGACCGCCAATGGCATGATCCTGTCGGGCCAGGCCAAGAGGGTGCTGGTGATCGGGGCCGAGACCTTCTCGAAACTGATGGACTGGACCGACCGCGGCACCTGCGTTCTGTTCGGCGATGGCGCGGGGGCCCTGGTGCTGGAGGCGCAGGAGCTTTCGGGCACCAATGCCGACCGCGGCATCCTGGCGAGTGACCTGCATTCGGATGGTCGCTTCAAGGACCTTCTTTTTGTCGATGGCGGGGTGTCGACCGGCGAGGTGGGCAAGCTGCGGATGCAGGGCAAGGAAGTCTTCCGCCATGCCGTTGAAAAACTGGCCGAATCGGCGCATGGCGCCTTGGAGAAGGTCGGGCTGACCGGCGAGGATGTCGACTGGATCGTGCCGCATCAGGCCAATATCCGCATCATCGAAGGCACCGCCAAGCGGATGCAGCTGCCGATGGAGCGGGTCGTGGTGACCGTGCAGGACCACGGCAATACCTCGGCCGCCTCGATCCCGCTCGCCCTGTCGATCGGCGTGCAGCGCGGCCAGATCAAGCAAGGCGACCTTCTGGTCAGCGAGGCGATCGGCGGCGGCCTCGCCTGGGGTGCCGTGGTGTTGCGCTGGTGACAGCGCCGGACTGGAGGGTTTCACACCCTCCAGACCTCCCGTGGGATATTTGCCTCTGGATGAAGGGGGGTGCGGGGGGGAAAGCTGGAGGGACGGGGGTTTTCCGCCGCTTTTGGCCTTTCGCTGGCCTCTCAAGCCCTGATCTAAAGAACGTGCTCCAAGCCATTGTTATTGACTCGCATTTTGATCCGCTACATCCTTTTGGCCAAACATCAGAGGGGGACAGCATGGCTGAAAAGACGCTGACACGCATGGACTTGAGCGAATCGGTCTTCCGTGAAGTGGGCCTGTCGCGCAACGAATCCGCCCAACTGGTGGAATCGGTGCTGCAATTCGTCTCGGATGCGCTGGCATCGGGCGAAACGGTGAAGATCTCTTCCTTTGGCACCTTCTCGCTGCGCTCCAAGACCGCGCGCGTTGGCCGCAACCCCAAGACCGGCGACGAGGTTCCGATCTCGCCGCGCCGGGTTCTGACCTTCCGTCCCTCGCATCTGATGAAGGATCGCGTGGCGGGCGGGGCGAAGTAAGGGCGGTCTGGCCGGATGGACAAGGCACCGGACGCTTTCCGAACGATTTCCGAAGTGGCCGATGTGCTGGAGACCCCCGCCCATGTGCTGCGGTTCTGGGAGAGCCGGTTTCCTCAGATCAAGCCGGTGAAGCGGGCCGGCGGGCGGCGCTATTACCGCCCGGCCGATGTGGCCCTGCTGTCGGGCATAAGGCACCTTTTGCATGTCGAGGGCATGACGATCCGCGGCGTGCAGAAGATCCTGCGCGAACAGGGCATCCGCCATGTCGCAGCCCTGGGCGGGGGGCTTGGCGCCGTCGATCTGGACGAGGCGGAGGAGGTCCTGGCTGCCACCGTGGCGCTTGACCCCGGCGCGGAGGAGGCACCGGTGCAGATGGGGCAGATCCTCTCCCTGCCGAGCGGCGCGACCCGACCGGCAGCCGAGGCGCCGCAGGGCCTTGGCGCCGAGGTGCAGTCGCTGTTCCCGACCCTGCCCGACATGCGCCCGCCTGCCGCCACGCTGCCTGCCGGACTGGGCGCTGCGGAGGAGGTGCTGGACGATTCGCCCGATGCCGAGCCTGCGCCGCCCTCTTCCGGTGCGATCCCGCGGGCGGGTGAGGGCGGCTTTCTCGCCTTTTCCGCGCCGCGCCGCCCGAAGCCCGGGGCGGAGGCCGAGCCGGCCAAGCAGGCCAAGCTGCCGCTGGACGAGCCGATCCCCGAGGCACCGCATGTCTTTGTCGAAGACGAGGGCGAGGTGCCTGCCGGCACGCTGCACAGCTTTGGCGGCACCGGGCAGGATCAGGATGCCGCGGATGATTCCCTGATCGCCGCCTATGACATTCCCCTGACCGATTTCGTCGAACCGCCCCTCGCCGATGTGGTCGACACCAACCAGCGGATCGATGCCGAAACGCCCGAGCTTTCCGGCCTGCCCGCGCTGGATGAGGCGGGTCTGCCCCTGCCCGGCCTTTCGGGCCTTGCCGCCCGGCTGCGCGGGCTGCCGCGGCCTCTCAGCCCCGCCACGCAAGAAGCGCTGGCCGAATTGCACCCGCGTCTTGGCCTCCTCCTGGCCCAGATGGCCGAGGCGCAACGGCCGCGGCGCTAGGCCTGCCGTGGCCGGACCGGACCTCGCGCCCCGCGCGGCAGTTCCCGTGGCAGATCGCGGTGCAGATCGCGGTGCAGAGATGAATTTTCCTGCTTGCCCCTGCCCGGAATATCGCTATGTATCGCCTCCATCGTCGGGTCGTAGCGCAGCCTGGTTAGCGCGTCCGTCTGGGGGGCGGGAGGTCGAGAGTTCGAATCTCTCCGGCCCGACCATTAAGGAAACCGCTCGCAGGGCATCTGGCCTTGCGGGCGGTTTTCTCTTTGAAGCCACAGACTTGCGCGGAGGAGCTCATCCATGACCGACCTGAAGTTCACGGCCGGAGTGCTGCCCTCGCAAAGCCTGCGCCAGCTGATCGAGGCCGGGGCGATCACGGCCCAGCCCGCCGTAGAGGCGGCGCAGATCCAGCCGGCGAGCCTTGATCTGCGGCTGGGCACCAGGGCCTACCGGGTGCGCGCCTCCTTCCTCGCCGGGGCGCATCGCAAGGTGGCCGAGCGGCTGGAAGAGTTCACCATGCACGAGGTCGACCTCTCCAAGGGCGCCGTGCTGGAAAAGGGCGCGGTCTATGTCATTCCGCTGATGGAGGCGCTGGCCCTGCCGCCGGGCCTTTCCGCCGTGGCCAATGCAAAAAGCTCGACCGGACGGCTGGACCTTCTGACCCGCACCATCACCGATGGCGGGGCCGAGTTCGACCGGATCCCCGAAGGCTACCACGGTCCCCTCTATGCCGAGGTCTGCCCGCGCAGCTTCTCGGTCCTCGTCCGCCCCGGCCAGAGGCTGAACCAGATCCGCTTCCGCCACGGCCACGCCACGCTGTCGGACGCCGATCTGCGCGATCTGCACGCGGTCGAGCCCCTGGTCTCCGGCACCCCGGTCATTTCCGAAGGCCTCGGCTTCTCGGTCGACCTGCGCCCCGCCGCCGGAGACCTCCTCGGCTACCGGGCCAAGCCGCATACCGGCGTCGTCGACCTTGACCGCATCGGCCACTACCCCGCGCGTGAGTTCTGGGAGGAGATCCGCGCCTCCAACGGCCAGATCATCCTCGACCCCGGCGCCTTCTATATCCTGGTCAGCCGCGAGGCCGTGACGATCCCCCCCGACTACGCCGCCGAGATGGCGCCCTATCTCGCCATGGTCGGCGAATTCCGCGTCCATTACGCCGGCTTCTTCGACCCCGGCTTCGGCCACGCCGCTGCCGGCGGCGCAGGCTCGCGCGGCGTCCTCGAAGTCCGCTGCCACGAGGCGCCCTTCGTCCTCGAACACGGCCAGGTCGTCGGCCGCCTCGTCTACGAAAAGATGGCCGCCCGCCCCGACATGCTCTACGGCACCGGCATCGCCTCGAACTACCAGGGCCAGGGCCTGAAGCTCGCCAAACAATTCAAACTTACCTAAAATTCTTTCATTGGTCCCCAAATATCCCACGGGGGTCTGGGGGTGTGAAACCCCCAGCCGGGTCCGCCGAGCGTTTCGCCGGGCGCCTCACTGAACGGCGGGTGCCGCCGTCACTTCCGGCTCCGGCCCCTGCCCCACCGCCAAGGCCTCGGCGCGCAGGATGCGGGCGATCTGGGTGCA
Source organism: Rhodobacter sp. P1_C2 (assembly GCF_056406375.1). Lineage (NCBI taxonomy): Bacteria > Pseudomonadati > Pseudomonadota > Alphaproteobacteria > Rhodobacterales > Rhodobacter > Rhodobacter sp. P1_C2. The sequence goes on along the minus strand of NZ_JBFUAG010000023.1, from coordinate 26,562 downwards.
ATCCTCCGGCGTGAAGGTCAAAGGCAGGCGCAGGTCGATCAGGCCTGCAAGGATGCGGTCGCTTTGCGGCAGGCTTTGCGGGCTGGCATAGCGCCAATGGTCATAGCGCGAGGTGAAGGCCACCGGGTCGGGGGCGCCGAACCATTTCACCTCCACCCCTCGGGCCACCGCCCGGGTCAGGAAGGCCGCGATCCGCGCCGGCGACCAGTCGGGCAAGAGGAACTGGAACGACGATCCGACGAAGCGTTCCGCCGCGGGCCGCTCGACCAGGCGCAGGCCGGGGGTCGCGCGCAAGCCGGTCTCCAGCGCGCGGTAGAGCGCCTCCCAGCGGGCGACACGGTCGGAAAGGTCCTGCAGCTGCGGGCGCAGGATGGCCGCGCGCAGGTTGTCCATCCGGCCCGAGACATTGGGCACTTCCATCCGCACCGCCTCGAACACCTCGGGCGGCGGCGCGGCGCGGTGGCGGGCGTAAAGCATGTAGCTGCCCGACAGAAGCACCGCCCGCGCCATCAGTTCCGCATCATCCGAGATCAGGAAGCCGCCCTCGCCCGAATTGACATGTTTGTAGGTCTGCATCGAATAGCAGGCGATACGCCCGTGCCGTCCCGAAGCGAGGCCGTTCCACGCCGCGCCCATCGTATGGGCGCAATCCTCGATCACGCTGAGGCCGAGCCGGTCACAAAGGCGCATCAAGGCCTCCATGTCGCAGAGATGCCCGCGCATGTGGGACAACAGCAGGATGCGGGCACCGCTGGTCCGGGCCTTGGCCTCCAGATCGGCAAAGTCGATCACCAGATCCTCGGTGACCTCCACGAAGATCGGGCTGCCGCCACAGGCGGCAATCGCCCCCGGCACCGGGGCGAGCGTGAAGGCATTGGTCAGCACGGGCTCCCCGGGCTGCAGCTGCAAGGCGCGCAGCGCGCAGCCCATCGCATAGCCGCCCGAAGCCACGGCAAGGCAGTATTTCGCGCCGGTCAGCGCGGCGAATTCTTCCTCCAGCAGGGCGGTTTCGGCCACTTCGCCGGGCGCGGTGTTGTAGCGGTGCAGCCTGCCGTGGCGCAGGACGGCGATGGCGGCCTCGATGCCGGCTTCCGGGATCGGCTCCTGCTGGGTGAAGCTGCCGGTGAAGCGTTCCTGCATGTCATTGGGCAAAGTGTCACTCATTCCGCCGCATCCTTCATCAATATCGCCTCATCCCGCGCATGGCCGATCAGCCAGAGGAACAGGACCAGGGTCAGCGCCATCCCCGCACCTGCCACAAAATAGGACACATTGGGCGATTGGAAAGGCGCCTCTTCCGACATGAAATAGCCGAAGAGCTGGGCAAAAAACACCGTCCCGAGCAGCATCGCCACATTCATGATCGCCGAAAGCCCGCCCTGCAGCTCGCCCTGGGCATTCTCGGGCACGCGCTTGGACATCAGCGCCGTCAGCATCGGATGCACGAAACCCTCCGGCCCATGCACGAACATCAAGAGCACCACCATCGGCAGGGAGCCGACAAAGCCGTACCCCGTTGCCACCAGCCCCGCGCAGAGAAGGCCGATCGCGACCGATTTCTGTTCGCCGAACCAGACCATGAACCGCCCGGACAGCCCGCCCTGAAACCCCGCCATCACCATGCCGAACAGCGCCAGCGACAGGCCCACCGTCGCCTCCGACCAGCCAAAACGCGCCTTGCCCCAGAAGGGCCAGATCGCCGGATAGATCGAGCTGAAGAAGAAGAACAACGACAGCACCAGGCACATCGGCAAAACGCCCTTGTAGCGGGCAAAGACCCGGAAGGCGCCGAAAGGATTGGCGCGGGCCCAGTCAAAGGCGCGGCGATTGGCGGGGATCAACGTCTCGGGCAGGACGAAGAGGCCGTAGATCAGGTTGAGGCCCGAGATCGCCGCCGCGACATAGAAGGGCACCCGCGGCCCGAACTCTCCCAGCAGCCCGCCGATCGCCGGGCCGATGACGAAGCCCAGACCGAAGGCCGCGCCCATCATGCCGAAAGCCTTGCCGCGCCCCTCGGGCGGGGTGATGTCGGCGATATAGGCATTGGCGATCACCCAGGAGGCGCCGCAGACCCCGGCAAGGATGCGCCCGAAGAACAGCCAGACCAGGGTCGGCGCCAAAGCCTGGGCCAGAAAATCCACCCCCAGCCCGAGGATCGACAGCAACAAAAGCGGCCTGCGCCCGAAGCGGTCGGAAAGGTTGCCCATCAGGGGGCCAAAGCCGAACTGCGCCACCGAATAGGCCGCCGCCATCCAGCCGCCGATCCGCGCCGCCTCGGCCAGGTCGACATGGCCCACCGTCTCGATCAGCTTGGGCAGCACCGGAATGATGATGCCGAAGCCCACCATGTCCAGAAGCACGGTGATCATCACGAAGGTCACGGCATGGCGCGAGGCGGGCGCGGGCGCTGCGTCCGACATGGGTCTCTTCCCTCTCTTGCGAAATTCTGACGCGGTTCTGTCAGGAAATCAGCTGCGAGACTAGCACGGGAAGGTCATCGTAATGTCGCAGAAGCGCATCGGGGGACAGGCGGCTGACCCCCTCGCCCTCCGGCCCGAAGGTGACCAGAACGATGGGCACGCCCGCCGCCCGCGCCGTATCGCGGTCGGTCTGCGTGTCGCCGATCAACAGCGAGCGGCCCATGGCACCGCCCACCCTTTCCACCGCCGCGCGGTAGGGCAAGGGATCGGGCTTGCGCACCGGGAAGGTATCTGCGCCCACCAGCGCGCCGAACAGATCGGTGATGCCGAGACGGCGGACGAGTTCAACCGCCAGCCCCTCGGGCTTGTTGGTGCAGATGGCGGTGGCATAGCCCGCGCGGCGCAAAGCCTCCACCGCCGCCACGGCGCCGGGGTAAAGCTGGGTCTCGCGGTCCAGCCCTTCGGCGTAATGCGCCAGAAGCTTGGGGTATTCGCGGCTGACATCCTCCTCGCTCCACGCGGTCTGAAGCCGCGAGAAGCCCAGCCGCAGCATCGCCCGCCCGCCATGAAAGGCGGTCAGGGCATCGCCGGGCCCCAGAAGCGCGCCATGGCCCAGACCTTCAAAGCAGGCATTGGCCGAGGCGAGCAGATCGGCGCTGGTATCGGCCAGCGTGCCATCCAGATCAAAGACCACCGTGCGCATTTCGCCTCCAAACCGGCCCTTTGGCCCCTGCTGTAACATCGCGTGAAGCCTTGCCCCTTGCGGGCCGGCTCTTGCGGGGTAAAACGGGTCAAGAACAAAGGAAAGAGCGGATGCAGGTTTCACTGATCGTTTTGGCGGCTGGCATGGGCACAAGGATGAATTCCGATCTGCCCAAGGTGCTTCACAAACTCGCCGCCGTGCCGATGCTGCACCATGCGTTGGCCGCGGGCCGCACGTTGGAGCCGCAGCGGGTCGTCGTCGTCACCGGGCATGAGGCCGAGGCCGTGGCCAAGGCCGCCACCGATTTCGACGAGGCGATCGAGACCGTCGTGCAGGAGCCGCAACTTGGCACCGCCCATGCCGTGGCCCAGGCCGCCCCGCTTCTGGCCGGGGCCGAGGGCGAGGCCATCGTGCTTTACGGCGACACGCCTTTTGTCCGCCCCGAAACCCTCGGCCTGATGCTGGAGGCGCGTGCCGTGCATGACGTGGTGATCCTCGGCTTTCACGCCCGGGACCCGGGCCGCTATGGCCGGCTGATCGTCAAGGGCGATCAGCTGGAAAAGATCGTCGAGTTCAAGGATGCCACCGCGGCGGAGCGCGAGATCACGCTCTGCAACTCCGGCGTGGTCTGCGCCTCGGCCAAGACGCTGTTTGCGCTGGTGGCCAAGGTGCAGAACACCAATGCGGCGCAGGAATATTACCTGACCGATGTGGTCGAACTTGCCCGCGCCGCCGGCATGTCGGTGGGCTTTGTCACCTGCCCCGAGGCCGAGACCTTGGGCATCAACACCCGCCAGCAGCTTGCCGCCGCCGAAGCCGCCTTCCAGACGCGGATGCGCGCCGAGGCCTTGGAGACCGGCGTGACCCTGACCGCGCCAGAGACCGTCTTCTTCGCGCTGGACACCTGGATCGGCCGCGATGCCGTGGTCGGGCCGAACGTGATCTTCGGCCCGGCGGTGACGGTGGAATCCGGCGCCGAGATCAAGGGCTTCTGCCATCTCGAAGGCTGCCACATCAGCCGAGGCGCCACCGTCGGCCCCTTCGCCCGCCTGCGCCCGGGGGCAGAGCTGGCCGAGGATGTCCATGTCGGCAACTTCGTCGAAATCAAGAACGCCGTGCTGGATGAGGGGGTCAAGGTCGGCCACCTCACCTACCTCGGCGATGCCCATGTGGGGGAGTTCACCAATATCGGCGCGGGCACCGTCACCTGCAATTACGATGGCGTGATGAAACACCGGACCGAGATCGGCAAGAACGCCTTCATCGGCTCGGACACGATGCTGGTGGCCCCGGTGTCGGTGGGTGATGGGGCGATGACCGGCTCGGGCTCGGTCATCACCCAGGACGTGCCGGCCGAGGCCGTGGCGATCGGCCGGGCGCGGCAGGTGACGAAACCGGGGCTGGCGACGGTGCTCTTCAACCAGTTGAAGGCCCGTAAAGCCGCGAAAGGAAAAGCATAATGTGCGGGATCGTCGGCGTTCTGGGCAATCACGAGGCCGCCCCGCAACTGGTGGAGGCGTTGAAGCGGCTGGAATACCGCGGCTATGATTCCGCAGGCATCGCCACGGTCAACGGCGGCAAGCTGGACCGCAGGCGCGCGGTGGGCAAGCTCGTCAACCTGTCGGACCTGCTGGTCCATCAGCCGCTCGCCGGCAAGTCCGGCATCGGCCACACGCGCTGGGCCACCCATGGTGCGGCCACCACGCTCAACGCCCACCCGCACCGTTCCGGCCCGGTCGCGGTGGTCCATAACGGCATCATCGAGAACTTCCGCGAGCTGCGCGCCGAACTCGCCGCCGCGGGCCTGACCCAGGAATCCGAGACCGATACCGAGACCGTCGCCCTTCTGACCCGCCATCTGATGGATCAGGGCCACACGCCAGTCGAGGCCGCGCGCCAGACCCTGAAACGCCTGCACGGGGCTTTTGCCCTCTGCTTCCTTTTCGACGGCGAGGAGGATCTGATGATCGCCGCCCGCAAAGGCTCTCCCCTCGCCATCGGGCATGGGGTGGGCGAGATGTTCGTGGGCTCTGACGCCATCGCGCTGGCGCCGATGACCGACCGCATCACCTATCTGGAGGAAGGCGACTGGGCCGTCATCACCCGCAAGGGCGCGCAGATCTTCGACGCCAGCGACCGCCTCGCCAACCGGGCCGAGAGCCGGATCCAGGTCGGTGCCACGACGATCGAAAAGGCCGGCTACAAGCATTTCATGGCCAAAGAGATCGCCGAACAGCCGGTGGTGATCGCCGATGCCATGAAGCATTACGTCACCGGCGGCGCCAGCCCCAGCCTGCGCCTGCCGGCGGAGGTGGATTTCACCGGGGTCGACCGGCTGACGCTGGTGGCCTGCGGGACGGCCTCCTATGCCTGCCATGTCGCGAAATACTGGTTCGAACAGATCGCCGGCCTGCCCTGCGACATCGACGTGGCCTCGGAATTCCGCTACCGCGAGCCGCCCCTGTCCGACAAATCCTGGGCGCTTTTCGTCAGCCAGTCGGGCGAAACGGCGGATACTTTGGCCGCCCTGCGCTATGCCAAGGAGCGGGTGGCCAAGGTGGTCGCGGTGGTCAATGTCGCCACCTCCTCCATCGCGCGGGAAAGCGACCTGGCCCTGCCGATCATGGCGGGGATCGAGGTCGGCGTCGCATCGACCAAGGCTTTCACCTGCCAGCTGATCACCCTGGCCCTTCTGGCCTTGAAGGCGGCGCAGGACCGTGGCCGGCTGGATGCGGCGGCGATGGCTACGCACCTCAATGACCTCGCCGCGCTGCCGGGCCTGATGAACCACGCCATGGGCCTGTCCGAACAGATCGCCGGGATCGCCGAGGAATTGGCCGAGGCGCAGGACGTGCTGTTCCTCGGCCGCGGGGCCATGTATCCGCTCGCCCTGGAAGGTGCTTTGAAACTGAAGGAAATCAGCTACATCCACGCCGAAGGTTATGCATCGGGTGAACTGAAGCACGGGCCCATCGCCCTGATCGACGCCCGGGTGCCGGTGATCGTTCTGGCGCCGCGCGACGGGCTTTTCGACAAGACCGTGTCGAACATGCAGGAGGTCATGGCCCGGCATGGCAAGGTCCTGCTGATTTCCGACGCGCAGGGCGTGGCCGAGGCCGGCAAGGGCGTCTGGCGGGCGCTGACCATGCCGCAGGCCTCGCCTCTCTTCGCGCCGGTGCTTTACGCGGTGCCGGCCCAGCTTCTGGCCTATCACACCGCCATCGCCAAGGGCACCGATGTCGACCAGCCGCGCAACCTCGCAAAATCGGTGACGGTGGAGTGAATGGCCAAGCAATTCCCCGGCTTTGACGCCGATCACAAAGCCTTCATCGCGGCGCAGGCGATCTATTTCGTCGCCTCCACCGCACCCGAGGCGCGGATCAACCTGTCGCCCAAGGGGATGGAGTCCTTGCGCGTCCTTGGCCCCAACCGGCTGATCTGGCTGAACCTGACCGGTTCGGGCAACGAGACGGCGGCGCATCTGAGCCTTGATCCCAGGATGACCGTGATGTGGTGCAGTTTTGGCATCCGGCCCCTGATCCTGCGCGCTTACGGCACGGCGCGCTGCCTGCACCGCAATGATGCCGAATGGCCCGCGCTCATGGCGCTTTTGCCGCAAAGCCCCGGTGCGCGGCAGATCTATGACATGACGGTCGACCTCGTGCAGACCTCCTGCGGCTATGCGGTGCCCTATATGGACGAGGCCCGCGAGAGGCCGACGCTGCGCAGCTGGGCCGAGGGCAAGGGGCCGGAAGGCCTTGCCGAATACTGGGACACCAGAAACCGCCAGTCGATCGACGGTCTGCCGACCGGGATCGAGGCCAATCTTTAGCATGACGGCATAAATCGCGGCTTTTTCGCATGGAAACGCTTGCAAAACAGGCGGCGGGGCTGTTGATGCGGCCAATCCAGACCCTCAGCCGCAAATGTGCCGCCATGACAAACGACCCGCTTCACCACGACCTGTCGCGCCGCGATCTTCTGCGCACCGCCCTTGCCGGTGGCGCCTTCTACCTGCTCCCCGATCTGGCCCGCGCCCAGACCCAGGGCAAGAAGGCCGCCGAGGCCACGCCCTTCTCTTTCGAGATCCTGAAGGAGATGGCGCGCAAGCTTTCGACCGAGGCCTATGAGGCGCCCAAGATCGCCGATGGCAAGATCCTCGACCAGATCGACTATGACAAGCACAACGAGGTGCAGTTCAAGAAAGAGGGCACGCTCTGGCTGGATCAGGGTGCCACCTCGCCGGTGCAGCCCTTCTTCCCCGGGCGCTATTTCCGCACGCCGGTGCGGATCTACACGCTCGACCAGGGCATGGCGACGGAATGGAACTTTGACCTCGACCTCTTCGACATCCCGAAGGACAACCCGGCGCGCAAGCTGACCCATACCAAGGGCTTCGCCGGCTTCCGCGTGATGGATGCCAAGACCGAGCGCGACTGGATGGCCTTCCTCGGCGCCTCCTACTGGCGGACCGAGGGCTATTCGGGCCAGTTCGGCCTTTCGGTGCGCGGCCTTGCGATGGACACGGCGATCCCCGACGGGCCCGAGGAATTCCCGCTCTTCACCCGCTTCTGGCTGGAACCTGCGGCAAATGGCGACATGACGGCCTATGCGCTGTTGGAAAGCCCGCGCGCCACCGGGGCCTACCGGATCGTCTCGACCCGCGACAAGGGCGTGATCCAGGAGGTGACCGTCAGCCTCTATCTGCGCGGCGATGTCGAAAGGCTGGGCATGGCGCCGCTGACCTCGATGTACTGGTACGGCAAGCATGACCGTGCGGTGGGCATCGACTGGCGCCCCGAGGTGCATGACAGCGACGGGCTGGAGATCCACACCGGTTCGGGCGAGAAGATCTGGCGCCCGCTGAACAACCCGCCGCGCAACATGGCCAATGCCTTCGGCGCCCCCGGCCTGCAAGGCTTTGGCCTGATGCAGCGCGAGCGGAATTTCGAAGAATATCAGGATGATGGCGTCTTCTACAACAAGCGCGCCAGCGCCTGGGTCGAACCCTTGGGCGATTGGGGCGATGGCGCGGTCTCGCTGGTGGAACTGCGCACCGTGGACGAGACGCATGACAACATCGTGGCAAGCTGGCAGCCTGCGGCCCCGGCCAAGGCGGGCAACAGCTATGATTTCGCCTATCGCCTGTCCTGGGTCGAGGATTGCCCGGTGCCGCCGGTCGTGGCGCGCTTTGTGGCCACAAGGGTCGGCGTCGGCGGCGTGCCCGGGCAGGACCGGGTGCCGGATGTGGTCAAGGTGGTCTGCGATCTCGACAACCGCGGGCTGGAAGAGCTGACCCGCGCCGATGGCGTCGAAGTCGTGGTCAGCGCCTCGCGCGGGAAGGTCAGCGCTATGGCGGCCTATCCCGTGGTGGGCGAGGACAACTGGCGCACGATGTTCGACCTCGACATCTCCGCCCTGCCTGCGGGGGATGACACGCCGGTGGATCTGCGGATCTTCGTCAGCCAGAAGGGGATGGCGAAAAGCGAGACGATGCTGTTGCAGCTTTTCCCCTCGCAGCTGCGCCACATGCTGGCCATCGCACCATGAGCGCGGTCCTGGCAGAGGCGCTGGCCGCGCTGGAGGCTTTGGCCGATCCGGCCAGGGCCGAGGCGGCGGCGGCCTATCACAAGGCGGCGCGGCGCTATCTGGGGGTGACGGTGCCGCAGATCACCGAGCTGGTCGCCGGCTGGCGGGCCGAGCTGGACCTGCCGGGCCGTGTGGCGCTGGCCGCGGGCCTCTGGGACAGCGACATCCACGAGGCGCGGGTGGCGGCGGCCAAGCTTCTGGTGCAGGCGCGGATGGCGGAGGATGGCGCGGTCTGGGACCTGATCGCCTCCTGGGTGCCGGGGCTGGACGCCTGGGCGATTGCCGATACCGTGTGCGATGCGGGCGGGCGGCGGCTGATGGCCGAACCCGCGCGGCTGGATCAGGTCGAGACCTGGACCACCTCGGAAAACATGTGGACCCGCCGCGCGGCCCTGGTGATGACCCTGCCCTGGACCAAGCAGAATTTCCCCAAAGATCAGGATCTTGCGATCCGCGAACGGGTGCTGGGCTGGTGCGTGACCTATGCCGCCGACAAGGACTGGTTCATCCAGAAAGCCGTGGCCTGGTGGCTGCGCGATCTGTCCAAACACGACGCCGGACGGGTCGATGCCTGGCTGGAAGAGCATGGCATGGCGCTGAAATCCTGGGCGCGCAAGGAAGCGGGCCGGCTTTTGCCGCAAGATGGGCAGATTGCCCATCCTACCGGACAAGACGCGCCTAGTGGAGACGAAACTCTCCCGTGACATTTCGCCACTCACCGGGGGAGATCAGCTTCCGGTGGGTGAAGCGCACCGAATGCAGGGGGCCGTCGAGCTTTTCCTGCCAGAATTCGATGAACTTGAACAGCGTCGGATAATCCGGCGCGAGGTCGTAGTCCTGCCAGATATAGCTGTTGAGAACATGGCGGTAATCCGGCATCCGGTAGAAGAATTCCGCCGTGGTCAGACCCCAGCCCTTCAGCATCAGTTCGGTTTCACTTTGACCCGTTTGCGAGCGCATTTTTGCCTCCTGTACTGCCCGATGGCTCCAGTCTGACAAAGCCGGATTAATTTGCAATTAAAACAGTGTGTTGTCACTCTGCCGTGGTGGCTGCCAGCATAAGAATCCAGCCCGCCTTGCACCTCCCCTCCGCTATGGGGTAAACTGCTGCCAACACGATCCTGACCTTGCACATGAAGGCGCGCCCCACGTGAGCGACACCACAGAACCACCGGAAAACACAGAAGATTCCCCGCGTCCGACCTATCACGGCCCGCAGGTGGACATCTCGTCCGAAATGCGGACGGCCTATCTGGACTATGCGATGTCGGTCATCGTCAGCCGCGCCATTCCGGATCTGCGGGACGGCTTAAAACCTGTGCACCGGCGCATCCTGTTCGCGATGTCGGAAACCTCGAACACGCATGACAAGCCCTACCGCAAATCGGCCCGCCCGGTCGGCGACACGATGGGGAAATACCACCCTCACGGCGACTCGGCGATCTATGACGCCCTGGTGCGGATGGCGCAGCCCTTCTCGATGAGCCTGAAGCTTCTGGACGGTCAGGGCAACTTCGGTTCGATGGACGGCGATAACGCGGCGGCCATGCGCTATACCGAAGTGCGGATGGACAAGGCGGCCTCGTTCCTGCTGGCGGATATCGACAAGGAAACCGTTGATTTCCAGGACAATTACGACGGCAAGGACAAGGAGCCGACCGTCCTTCCCGCCCGCTTCCCGAACATGCTGGTCAATGGCGCCGAGGGCATCGCCGTCGGCATGGCCACCCGCATCCCGCCGCATAACCTGGGCGAGGTGATCGACGGCACGCTGGCGCTGATCGAAAATCCCGACCTCTCGACCGAGCGTCTGATCGAGATCATTCCCGCCCCCGATTTCCCGACCGGCGCCTTGATTCTGGGCCGCTCCGGCGCCCGCAAGGCCTATCTCGAAGGGCGCGGCTCGGTGATCATCCGGGCCAAGACCCATGTCGAAGAGATCCGCAAGGACCGTTTCGCCATCGTCATCGACGAGGTGCCCTATCAGGTCAACAAGGCGCGGATGATCGAGATCATCGCCGAACAGGTGCGCGAGAAGAAGATCGAGGGCATCTCCAACGTCGCCGACGAAAGCGACCGGATCGGCGTGCGCGTGGTCATCGAGCTGAAGCGCGATGCGACGCCGGATGTGGTCCTGAACCAGCTCTTCCGCTTCTCGCCGATGCAGACCTCTTTCGCCTGTAACATGCTGGCCCTGAACGGCGGCCGGCCCGAGACCTTGATGCTGCGTGATTTCCTCACGCATTTCATCACCTTCCGCGAGGAAGTTGTCGCGCGGCGCACCGCCTTTGAACTGCGGAAAGCCCGCGAGCGCAGCCATATCCTTTGCGGTCTGGCCGTCGCTGTCTCAAACGTGGACGAGGTGGTCCGCACCATCCGCGCCTCGGCCGATGCCGCGGAAGCCCGCGAAAAACTGATGACCCGGCGCTGGCCCGCCGCCGAGATCGCCGATTACATCCGGCTGATCGACGACCCGAGCCACACGATGAACGACGACGGCACCTATAACCTGTCGGAAGCCCAGGCCCGCGCCATCCTGGAACTGCGCCTGCAACGCCTGACCGCGCTTGGCGTCAAGGAAGTCACCGACGAGCTGGAAGAACTGGCTGCCAAGATCAAGGATTACCTTGAAATTCTCGGCTCCCGCGAGCGGATCATGGCGATCATCTCGGACGAACTTCGCGAGGTGAAGGCGCTTTTCGCCGTGCCGCGCCGGACCGAGATCGTCGACTGGTCGGGCGACATGGAGGACGAAGACCTCATCGAGCGTGAGGATATGGTCGTCACCATCACCTCGGGCGGCTATATCAAGCGTACGCCTCTGGCCGAATTCCGCCAGCAGAACCGCGGCGGCAAGGGTCTGTCCTCGATGCAGACCAAGGATGACGATGTGGTGACCACGCTCTTCGTGGCGAACACCCATACCAACCTGTTGTTCTTCACCACCGATGGCATGGTCTACAAGCTGAAGTGCTGGCGCCTGCCGCTGGCGGGGCGCACCGCCAAGGGCAAGGCCATCGTCAATATCCTGCCGATCGTGCCGGGCATCTCCATCGCCGCGCTGATGCCGGTCGATGTGCCCGAGGAAGATTGGGACAGCCTGCAGATCGTCTTCGCAACCTCGGATGGCGATGTGCGGCAGAACGACCTTTCCGACTTCACCAACGTCAAGCGCAACGGCAAGATCGCGATGAACCTGCCGGAGGGGGTGACGCTGGTCAACGCCGCCATCTGTGACGATCAGGACGATGTGATGCTTGTGACGGCCCTGGGCCGCGCCATCCGCTTCTCCACCACCGAAATCCGCGTCTTCAAATCGCGTGGCAGCACCGGCGTGCGTGGCATCCGTCTGGCCGAGGGCGACCGGGTCGTCTCGATGTCGGTCATTGGTCACTTCGAGGCCGATCCGGCGGAGCGCGAAATCTACCTGAAACAGCGGCGGTTGATGGCCGGTGTGCCGGACGAAGTTCTCGCTGATGATCCCGAGGATACGGAAGTCCCGGCAGGACCCGTTTCGGCTCCGGAAAATGCTCAACTCTCCCCCGAACGTTATGCCGAAATGTCGGCGGCCGAGGATCTGATCCTGACCATCACCACCTCGGGCACCGGCAAGCTGTCCTCGTCGCACGACTACCCGGTGCGCGGACGTGGCGGCATGGGCGTCAAGGCGATGGATTCGGCGATGCGCGGCGGCAATCTGATCGCCTCCTTCAAGGTGGATCTCTCCGACCAGATCATGCTCGCCACCTCGACCGGCCAGTCGATCCGGGTGCCGGTCGACCAGATCAGCTTCCGCTCGCGCGGGGCTGGCGGGGTCAAGGTGCTGAACACGCGAGATGGCGAAGAGGTCGTCTCGGTCGCCCGCGTGCCCGAACAGGACGAGGAGTAAACATGGAGGCCCTGTTTCGCCCCTTCCTTCCGCTAGCCCTCCTCCTTCTCATACTGCTTATGGCGCTATTCATGAGGCGAGCGACCAAGAATGCCAAAGAATGGAGCTCTCGCACGGACGAGCAACTCGCCTTGAATCGAGAGATTAACCGCCACCTCGACCGCATCGCCACAGCGCTTGAGGGCAGAACCAAGTGATGCCCACCCTCACAGCGCGGCTGGAAGACCTGGCCGCGCTGAACCAGACGGTGACCTATGGGCAGCTGGCCCGCGACCTGGGCCTCACCGGCCCCGGAACCATCGCCCGCCTGACCGCAGCGCTCGAGGCGCTGATGGAGGAAGATGCCACCCTGGGCCGCCCCTTCCGCGCCGTGGTCCTCTCCGGTCGTCTGGCGAAAGACCTGCCGGCGCAGGGCTTCCTCGACAAGGCCGCTGCCCTTGGCCGCTATCAGGGTCAGGACCCCGAGACTTATGTGGCCGAGGAACGCCGCGCCCTCCACGCCCGCGCCCGCGCCTGACCTGCCCATCTTGTGCAAAACGGCCCAGGCCAGCCCGGGCTTCTGTGCAGCCATGCAGGGCAAGCCTGCGGGCATCGGCGTATATTGGCCGAAGATCCTCGACTATAGATCGCGCCATGCCCGCTTCGGGGCCTTCAAAGGATCAACACCATGGATAAACTGAACACCTATATTCCCTTCGTCGCGCGGCTTCTTCTGGCGGCCCTGTTCATCGTCGGCGGCCTTGGCAAGCTTGCCAATGTCGAGGGCTTTGCCGGTTACCTCGCCTCGGGCGGTCTGCCCGCCGCCCTCGCCTGGCCGGCGATCCTGTTCGAGATCGCGGTCGGCGTCTCGATGATCATCGGCTTCCAGACCCGGATCATGGCGCTGCTGGCCGCCCTGTTCTGCGTGGTGACCGCTGTGCTTTACCACAGCAACTTCGCCGATCAGACCATGATGGTGATGTTCCTGAAAAACCTCGGCCTCGCCGGTGGCTTCCTGATGGTCTTCGCCAATGGCGCCGGCAAGGTCGCCCTCGACAAGGCTTGATCTGCGCGTAAACTCTGACGGGGTCCGGGGGATGTCCAATCCCCCGGCCTTTCCTTTTCCCGCGACTTCGCTTAAATCCGCCGCATGGAACCCTTACACATCATCGGCGGCGGCATGGCAGGCTCTGAAGCCGCCTGGCAGGCTGCCTCCGCCGGCGTCCCCGTGGTGCTGCACGAGATGCGGCCCCAGGTCAAAACCTTCGCGCACCGGACCGGCGACTTCGCCGAGATGGTCTGCTCGAACTCCTTCCGTTCGGACGACAGCGAACAGAACGCCGTGGGTCTCTTGCATTGGGAGATGCGGGCCGCCAAGGGTCTGATCCTTGAGGCCGCCGAGACGCACCGCCTGCCCGCCGGTGGCGCGCTCGCCGTCGACCGCGATCCCTTTGCCGGTTATGTCACCGAAAAGCTGAAATCGCATCCGCTGATTTCCGTGTCTTATGAGGAAGTTACCGAACTTCCCTCATCCGGCCACTGGATCATCGCCACCGGTCCCCTGACCTCCTCCGCCCTGGCCGAGAGTATCCGGGCCGAGACCCATGCCGAGGCTTTGGCCTTCTTCGACGCCATCGCCCCCATCGTCTATGCCGATACGGTCGACATGTCGGTGGCCTGGATGCAAAGCCGCTACGACAAGGGCGAGACGCTGGAAGAGCAGACCGCCTATATGAACTGCCCGATGGACAAGGCCCAATACGAGGCCTTCATCGCAGCCCTCCTCGCCGCCGAAAAGACCGAATTCCACGCGGGCGAGACCGCCGGCTATTTCGACGGCTGCCTGCCGATCGAGGTCATGGCCGAACGCGGGCCCGAAACCCTGCGCTTCGGCCCGATGAAGCCGGTGGGCCTGACCAATCCTCACAACCCGACCGTCAAGGCCTATGCCGTGGTCCAGCTGCGCCGCGACAACAAGTTGGGCACGCTCTACAACATGGTCGGCTTCCAGACCAAGATGAAGTACGGTGCGCAAACTGCTGTTTTCAAACTGATCCCCGGGCTGGAGAATGCCAGCTTCGCGAGGCTCGGCGGCATCCATCGCAACACCTTCATCAACTCGCCGACGCTGCTCGATGACCAGATGCGCCTGAAATCGCGGCCGAACATCCGCTTTGCCGGCCAGATCACCGGGGTCGAGGGCTATGTCGAATCCGCCGCGATGGGCCTTGTCGCCGGCCGGATGGCCGCTGCAGAGCTGAAGGGCCTCACCCTGCCGCCGCCGCCGCCCGACACCGCGATGGGCGCCCTCATCACCCACATCACCGGCGGGGCCGAGGCCAAGACCTTCCAGCCGATGAACGTGAACTTCGGTCTCTTCCCGCCGATCGACGCCAAGGGCGGCAGGCGCGGCCGCAAGGACCGCTACAAGGCCTATACCGACCGCGCCAAGGCCTCGTTCACCGCATGGCTCGCGTAACCCGCTTCGCGCCCTCGCCAACCGGCCCTTTGCACCTGGGCCATGCCTATGCCGCGCTCACCGCTGCCGCCCGCGGCGACCGCTTCCTTCTGCGGATCGAGGATATCGACCGCCTCCGCTGCAAGCCGCAATGGGAGGCGGCGCTGGAAGACGACCTGCGCTGGCTCGGCCTCTCATGGGAGGTGCCGGTGATGCACCAATCCGCCCGCCAGTCCGCCTATGACGCGGCCCTGGCCCAGCTGGCCCAGATGGGCCTGAGCTACCATTGCACCTGCACAAGGGCGGATATCCGCGCCGCCCTCAGCGCCCCGCAAGAGGGTACCGATGGCCCGATCTACCCCGGCACCTGCCGCGAAGCGGGCCACCAGACCGGCGCCCTGCGCCTGAACCTGACCAAGGCCGCCGAACTCCTGCCCGACCTCACCTTCACCGAAACCGGCACAAACCCGGGCACCCATCACATCCGCCCCGCCGACCTCATCGCCAATACCGGTGACGTGATCCTCTCCCGGCGTGACATCGGCGTGGCCTATCACCTCGCCGTGGTGGTGGATGACGCAGCGCAAGGCATCACCGAGGTCACGCGCGGCGAAGACCTCTTCCCCGCCACCTCGCTCCACGTCGCCCTGCAGCACCTGCTGAACCTGCCGACGCCGGCCTACCATCATCACAAACTGATCCGCGACGACCAGGGCAAGCGCCTCGCCAAACGCGACGACGCCCGCGCACTCGCAAAATACCGCGACGAGGGCCTCACCCCCGCCGATATCCGCGCGAAGATCGGCCTCTAAACCTTTTCATCGGTCCATAAATATCCCGCGGGGGGTCCGGGGGGCGCGAAGCCCCCCGGCCTTGGCGGCAGCAAGCCCGCCCTGACCTGTCAGGGCTTCTTCGGCCCATCCAGGTGCTTCCGCAACCGGGAAGGCGTGTTGAACTTCGGGTTCTTGAACGGGTTCTTGTCGCTCTGCGACCGCAGCATCAGGCGGATCGGCGTGCCGGGCATGTCGAAATGCTCGCGCAGCCCGTTCACCAGATAGCGGCGGTAGCTGTCGGGCATGTCTTCGGGGTGGGAGCACATGACCACGAAGCCCGGCGGGCGGGTTTTCACTTGCGTCATATAACGCAGGCGGATCCGCTTGCCGCCCGGGGCGGGTGGCGGGTGGGCCTCGGTCATCGCCCCCAGCCAGGTGTTCAGCCGGTTGGTCGCCACACGGCGGTTCCAGACGGCATGGGCCTTGAGCACCGCCTCATGCAGCCGGTCCATGCCACGCCCGGTCTTGCCCGAGATGGTGACGAGGGGCGCGCCGCGCAGCTGGGGCAGCAAGCGTTCGAACATCTCTTTCAGCTCGGCCAGCTTTTCCTGCTTTTCGTCTTCCAGATCCCATTTGTTGATCGCCACGACCACGGCGCGCCCCTCGGTCTCAGCATAGTCGCAGATCCGCAGATCCTGGGTCTCGAAAGGAATTTCCACGTCCAGCAGCACCACGACCACTTCGGCAAAACGCACCGCGCGCAGGCCGTCGGCGACCGACAGTTTCTCCAGCTTTTCAACGACCTTGCCGCGCTTCCTCATCCCGGCCGTGTCGAAAATCCGCGTCGGCGTGCCGCGCCAGTCGGTCTTGACCGAGATGGCGTCGCGGGTGATGCCCGCCTCGGGCCCGGTCAAGAGCCGGTCATAGCCGAGGATCGTGTTGATCAGCGTCGATTTGCCGGCATTGGGGCGGCCGATGACGGCGATCTGCAGCGGATGTTCCGGCGTGGGGGCGAAAGAGGTCTCGTCGCCCTCTTCCTCGGCCTCTTCCTCGCTGATTTCGACATCGACCAGCGGCGCATCGGCCTCGGCCCTTGCCTTGAACAGCTCTTCATAGGGTTTGAGCGCGTTATAGAGGTCGTCGATCCCCTCGCCATGTTCGGCCGACAGGCGGATCGGCTCGCCGAGGCCAAGGCTCCAGCCTTCCAAGGCACCGGCATCGCCAGCCTTGCCCTCGGCCTTGTTGACGCCGAGGATGACCTTGGCGCCCTTCTTGCGCAGGATATCGGCGAAGGTCTCGTCCGAGGGGGTCACGCCCACACGGCCGTCGATCAGGAACAGGCTGACATCGGCCATGTCGACGGCGCGTTCGGTCAGTCGGCGCATCCTTCCCTGCAGGCTGTCGTCGGTGATCTCTTCGAGGCCCGCCGTGTCGATCACGGTGAAGCGCAGGTCAAAGAGCTTGGCATCGCCCTCGCGCAGGTCGCGCGTCACGCCGGGCTGGTCATCGACCAGCGCCAGCTTGCGGCCCACGAGCCGGTTGAACAGGGTGGATTTGCCCACATTCGGGCGCCCCACGATGGCGAGGGTAAAGCTCATCTGCATTCCTTGCGCATTTGCAAGAGGGTGCCTTACACCGGAACCGGATCAGCGGAAAGCCAGAAGTTGTCCCTTGGTGTTCATCACGACCAGCAGGCCCTGCGCCAGGGCGGGCGGGGTCGCAGCACCGCCCGGAATCGCGACCTGGGCCGTCAGGCTGCCATCGGTCGGGCTGAAGGCGCGCAGATAGCCGTCCGAGGAGACGACGATCACGCGGCCCCCTGCCAGCACCGGGCCAAAGCTCGCCACCACCGCGTGATGCTTCTTCGCCTTGTCCTTGACGAAGAAGGGCAAGGCCACCGACCAGATCGTCGACCCGTCGCGGGTCGAGAGCCGGACCAGGCGCCCGTCGTCATTGGCCACGAAGACCGAGCCACCGACCACGAGCGGCGCGTTCAGGGCGCCATCCTCGGCGGTCCAGAGCCGCTGGCCGCTGGCGAGACTATAGGCCCCGGTGCGCCCGCCCTCGGTGCCGACATAGATCGTGCCACCCGACAGGACCGGATCGCCGGTGATATCGCCCGAATCCGCCCCGGCGCGGCCCAGCCTGCGGCCAGAGACCGCCGCCGTCCAGACCTCGGCCCCGGTGGCGGCATCGACGCCGGCCAGGATGCCGCTGGCGAAGGGCAGGACCACGGTCTTGCCCTCGACCGCGGGTGAGGCTCCGCCGTCGAAGCGGAAGGAATCGACGCTGTCCGCCCCGGTATATTGCCAGACCAGCCGCCCCGAGACCGCGTCCAGCGCCACGGCGCTGCCGTCGTTGTTCAGGACATAGACCCGATTGCCCGCCACCGCCGGCGCGCCCGCCGGCATGGCGCCCATCCGCTGGCGCCAGAGCACGCGGCCATCGGCGGCGTTCAGCGCCACCGTCTCGCCATAGCCGGTCGTCGCAAAGACCCGGCCCGCATCGACCGAAAGCCCGCCGCCCGACAGGCCGCCGCCATTGTCGAAGGCCGCGGTCAGGTCGGTGTGCCAGATCGTCCCGCCCTGCAGCGAGACCGCCGTCACCCCGGCGCCCGAATCCATCGCGAAAGCCACGCCGCCCGCGATCACCGGGGCCGCGTTGATCCGGTTCTTGTTCGAACTGCCCTTGCCGACCTGCGCCGACCAGACCAGCTGCGGTGCGGCCGACAACAGCGCATGGGGCCCGGCATGGCGCACATTGCCGCCACGCTGCGGCCAGTCGGCGTTCGAGATCATCGCCGGCAGGCTGATCGCCGCCGAGGTGTTGACCGGCAGATCCGGCGGCGGCACCGGGGCGGGCTGCCCCTCGACCTGCACCGAATCCTCCAGAGGTGCCCGCACCGGAAAGCGCGTGCCCTGCAGGATCACTTCCTTCTGACAGGCGGCCAGAAGGCCCGCTGCCGCGGTCAGTGCCAGAACCGGGAACCTGATCTTCACACTGCGCATGATGCCAACTGCCATCTCTTGTCCTGCCTCACCCGGCCGAGGGCGCTGCGGCCCCTGCCGCAGGCTTGGCTTCGGGAACTTTGCCGCCGAGGGCGGTGATTGCCAGCGCCAGACGCTGGCGCATCCCCGCCGGCGCTTCCTGATCCTGGATCAGGGCGGTGAGCGCGGTCACCGCCTCGTCTTTCTTGCCCTCTTCGATCAGAAGATAGGCGAGTTGTTCTTCGGCCAGCACCCGCAGCGGGCGGCCGGGCACATCGATCGCGGTCAGGGCGGCGCGGCGGTCGGCCAGGGGCGCCTCGGTGCCGGCGATCGCCACGCGCTTCAGCACGGCGAGATCGCGGTAGATCTGCGGCGCCTTCGCATCGGCCACCAACGCATCCAGCGCGGCCAGCGCGCCGGCCTTGTCGGTCGCGGGCGTGCCGGCCTTCAGCAGCGCCAGCAGCGCGGCCTGGTCGCCATCGGCGGGCACGGCGGCCAGCGCCGCGGCGCGGGCTGCCGGATCGGGCAGCTCCATCGCGGCCAGGACGCCATCGCCGAAGGCCTCGGCCCGGGATTTCTCCTGCGCTTTCTGATATTCGTTATAGCCGGCCCCGCCGACGATCAGCAGCACGGCCACGACCCCGATCCAGCCATAGCGGCGGAAGGTGGCGTAGAGCCGGTCACTCCGGACGGCATCGGTGACTTCATCGACGAAACTGTCTGGCGTGCTCATGTCGGCTCCTCAACTTCAGGCCTGTCTTACAGGCAAACCGCGCGGCTTGCCAAGCCCTTGGGCCAAGGCCCCGCCCCCGGCCCGGCAAGATCGGGCCAAGGGCTTGGATAGCCCTGCGGTTGGCGCAGGCAGGTCTAGGAGACGAGGATCTGGCCCGCCAGATCGCCGGCGCCGATGCCGTGCAGGACCAGCTCCTCGCCGCCGCCGAAGAGGAAGCGGACCGAGCCATCGCCGAGGACCGTGGCGTAGCGGTCATAGACCTGCTGGCCCGTCGTCTCGCCCGCCAGAAGGGCGTGGTTCAGGCGGATGACATCGCCGTCGGCGATCGAGAAATCCCAGACATCGTCGCGCCCGCCGTCCAGACCGAAGAGGATGGAATCGGCCCCGGCGCCGCAATAGATCCCGTCATTGCCCGCGCCACCGGCCAGAAGATCGGCCCCGCCGCCGCCGTAAAGGCTGTCCGCGCCGCGCCCGCCATAAAGGCTGTCCGCCCCGGTCAGGTCGCGCACATTGGTGTCGCCGCCGAACAGCCGGTCGGCGCCAAAGCCACCCAGCACCAGATCCCCGCCGAGACCGCCATAGCAAAGGTCATTGCCCGCCCCGCCATCGACCCGGTCAAAGGCGCCGCCGCCGGCGAGCGTATCGGCCCCCTCCCCGCCATAGATCCCGTCCTGCGCAGCCCCACCCTCCAGCCAGTCGGCCCCGCCATTGCCCTCGAGCCGGTCGCGCCCGAGACCGCCATACCAGGTTTGCGCCGCGCCATCGCCCGACAGCAGGTCCCGCTCGGTGACGCTGATCGTGTTCGAGGTGCCATCGAGGATGATCGGATCGGCGGGGGAGAAATTGCCCCGGGTGATCTGGCCGGCATCGCTGGTCAGATCCTCGATGAAGGGCAGAAGCTCGGTCAGGCTGCCCGCGCCGAAGACCGGTAGGGCGCCGTCGAGCCCGATGTAATAGTCACGGTGGGCGGCGAGGTCGCTGATGCCCCAGACATAGCCGGAAAAGGCATGGGCGCCGGTGGTCTCGCCCAGAAAGATCGTGTTCGAGGTGCCATCCGTGATGTTGTTGATGAAGCGGACCGAACCATCGCCGAAGCCGAATTGCAGCCCGTCGGGCTGGCGCAGCAGATCCACCGGCGGGGCGCTGCCGCCGCTCCACCCATCGGCGTAGCTGTAGCTGAGGCTGTGCCCGCCGGTCCAGCGGACCTCGGCCGTGCCATAATCGACGATGGCCGTATGGCCCGCATTCCATTCGACCCAGAGGCTGGACATCGTAATCGTTGTCATAATTCCCTCCATTGCTCAAATGGGGGAAGTGTCCGCCGCTTTGCCAAACCGGTCAAGCCGCTTGAACCGTGGCGCGGTTCAGCTCGCCACGGTCACATGGGTATAGCGGTTGCCATGCCGCAGGGTGGAATATTCCGGCTCTTCGGTGAGAGCATCTTCGGGGGCGACGCCCTCGGTCTCGCTTTCCTCGGCCGATTGACGTTCCCACATCGCGGTGTAGCGGCCGCCCTTGGCCAGAAGCTCGTCATGGGTGCCTTGTTCGACGACTTCGCCGGCCTCGAGCACGAGGATCTGGTCGCTGTCGGCGATGGTGGACAGGCGGTGCGCGATGGTGATGACCGAACGGCCCTGCCCCATCTCATGCAGGCTTTCCTGGATGTCGCGCTCGGTCTGGGTGTCGAGCGCCGAGGTCGCCTCGTCCAAGACCAGGATCGGCGGGTTCTTCAGAAGCGTGCGGGCGATGCCGACGCGCTGCTTTTCGCCGCCCGAAAGCTTCAGGCCGCGTTCGCCCACCTTGGCCTCGTAGCCATCGGGCAAGGACATGATGAAGTCATGGATCTTGGCCGCCTTGGCCGCCGCCTCCACCGCTTCACGCGGGGCGTCGGGGTTGCCATAGGCGATGTTGTAATAGACCGTGTCGTTGAAAAGGACGGTATCCTGCGGCACGACGCCGATCGCCTGATGCAGGCTGGTTTGCGTCACGTCGCGGATGTCCTGCCCGTCGATCCGGATCGACCCGCCGGTGATGTCATAGAAGCGGAACAGAAGCCGCCCGATGGTCGACTTGCCCGAGCCGGAGGGCCCGACCAGCGCGATCTTGTGCCCCGGCCCGACGCGCAAGGAGACGCCCTTCAGGATCGGGCGGTTCTCGTCATAGGCAAAGCTCACATTGTCGAAGACCACCTCGCCCTGCGGCACGCGGAGGTCCGGCGCGTCCGGGGCATCGACCACTTCGGCGGGCTGCGCCAGCAGGCCGAACATCTCGCCCATGTCGACCAGGGCCTGACGGATCTCGCGGTAGACGGTGCCGAGGAAGCCCAGAGGCAGGGTGATCTGCATCATATAGGCGTTGACCATGACGAAATCGCCCACCGTGAAGCGGCCCTGCTGCACGCCGATCGCCGAGAGGACCATGACGATGATCAGGCCCACCGTGATGATGACGTTCTGCCCGACGTTCAGGACAGACAGCGATTGGCCGGTGCGGACGGCAAAGCCCTCATAGGCCTGCATCGCGCGGTCATAGCGGGCCGCCTCGCGCGCTTCGGCGTTGAAATACTTGACGGTTTCGTAGTTCAGAAGCGAGTCGATCGCCTTCTGGTTGGCATCGGTGTCCTGATCGTTCATCGCCCGGCGGATCTGCACCCGCCATTCGGTGACCTTGAAGGTATAGGTCACATAGATCGCGATCGTGGCCAGCACGACGACGCTGTAGGCCCAGCCGAAATAGACCGCGAAGATCACCGAGACCATGGTCAGTTCCAGGATCAAGGGGATGATCGAAAAGAGCATGAAGCGCAAAAGGAAGTCGACGCCCTTGACCCCGCGCTCGATCACCCGGGACAGGCCGCCGGTCTTGCGGGTGATATGATAGCGCAGGGACAGGCGGTGGATATGGGTGAAGGTCTCGAAAGCCAGTTTGCGCAGGGCGCGCTGGCCGACGCGGACAAAGACCCAGTCGCGCATCTCGCCGAAGAACACGGTGCCCATCCGGGCCAGGCCATAGACCACGGTCAAGGCCACCGCCCCCATCAGCAGGGGCGTTGCGGGGTCGAGGCTCGCGTGGTTGGTCAGCGCATCCACGGCCTTCTTGTAGAGATAGGGCGTGAAGACCGAGACGATCTTGGAGACGACCAGAAGGCACAGCGCCAGCACGACGCGCTGCCGGACCCAGGGCTCGTTCTTCGGCCAGAGATAGGGTGCGACGCGGCGCATCGTCGCCCAGCCATTGGCGGGGGTCTTGGCAATATCGGCGGAGGTGGCGGTGGTGGTCAGGCGGCGCATGGGATGTCCTTTGGCCCGCGAGGGCGGGACATACCGCCGGGGCATGGCAGACTTGGGTCAGCCTTGCGCAGAAGTAAACCCCCGGCGCCGATTTTAGGCGTCGGGGGCAGCAGGTATGACAGAAGCGGCAGGCTGCGAAGGGCCGCCCTGGGAGGTCTCAGTTCTTCGGCAGGGTGAAGACCTGACCGGGATAGATCAGATCGGGGTTCCTGATCTTGTCCTTGTTGGCCTGCCAGACCTGCACATAGAGGAAGCCCGAGCCCATCTGTTTGCGCGCGATGCCCCAGAGCGTATAGCCCGGCTGCACCGTGACCGAGACCGGCGCCGGGGCCGCGGGCGGGCTTTCGCTGGCGGGGGCTGCGACGCTGGCGGCCTGATCGGGTGCGGTGGCCGGGGCCGGTTCGGTGCCGGGCGCGGTGGTGGCCGTCGCCACGGCGGGGGCCGAGGCTGCGCTGCCATCGGTCAGGCTGGTGGTCGCGGCGGGGGCATCGGGGGCGGCTTGCGGTGTGGCAGAGGCATCGGCTGCCGGGGTCGCAACCGGCGCCGGGCTGCTGCTGGCAGCCTTGGCCGCGGCGGCGAGGGCCTCGGGCGTCTCGCGTTTGAAAGGCGTCTCGAAGCGCGAGGTCACCTTGCCCGCGGCATCGACCTGATCGACGCGGAGCGTGTAGATCTTCGGCGCGATGCCGGTCTCGGTGACGCTCCAGGCGCCGTCCTTGCCGATCGCAACCGCTTCGCCCAGGGAGGCATTGTCGAGGTAAAGCCGCACGAAGGCATCGGCGGTGCCGTGGCCTGCGAACTGCACCGTGGCCGGGTCGGGGTAGGAGATGACCTCGAGGCTGACATTGGCCGCAACCTCGGCCGGAACCGGCGTGCCGGACTGGACGAGCTTGGCGCCCTGATCGGTCACCACCAGCGCCGTGGTGCCCGTCTGGGTGCCCGTATCGGTGCCAGTCTGGGTACCGGTCTGGGCCGGGGCCGCCTCGGGCTGGGCGGCGGCGGGTGCGGTTGCATCCGCTGTGGCCGTGCCGGAGGTCGCGCCACTCGCGGCCGCCGTCGCATCGGGGGCGGTGCCCGTGCTGTCGGTCGCAACCGTGGCCGCAGGAGCGGTGGTCGCGGCAAGGGCCACGGCGGCGCCTGCCTCGGCCATCGTGCCATCGGGCTGGGTGACGATCATCGTCATCAGCCGCCCCGCCCCCGCCGCCGGCAGGGTAAAGAGCGCCACGAACTTGCCAGAGGCATCGGGCGCAGGGGCGGCAATTTCGATGCCATCGACCAGAAGCGAGACCTTGGCCCCCGGCGCCACCTGCCCTGCCACCACGGCAGAGCCATCGGGCGCGACGCGGATCACGTCGAAACTTGGCGCCGGGGCTGGCGCCGCCGCCACCTCGGTCGGGGCGGGCGCGGGCGCCATGCTCGGCGCAGAGGCATCGCTCGCCGCCGCATCCGAAGGCGCTGTCGCCGCCGCATTGGATGGTGCTGCGGTCGAGGATGCCGCCTCGGCAGGTGCCGCAGGTGCAGGTGCCGCAGTTGTGGTCGATGCCACAGCGTCAGGCGCAGGTGCGGGCGGCGTGGTCGATGCCGCGGCATCAGGCGCAGGCGCCGCTGGCGCCGTGCTGGCCGAAGCCTCCGGTTGCGCCGCCGGCGCAGGCGCCGTCGCCGCAGCGGTCCCTGTCGCCGCATCTGGCGCAGGCGCGGGCGCCGGTATTGCCAGTTTGGCGGCACTGTCGTCCACCGCCGGTCCCCTGGTCTTGAAAATCTCATAGGCTCCGGTGCCCAGAAGGATGACGACGATCGCAATCGCCGTTGCCCTGGACCCCGAACTCATCTCACTCCACGCAGCCATACCGTCCCCCAAGCCGAAAAAGGTCCGCGGGGACTGTTGCCGTCCCCTGCTTTCCTTTGGTCACAATCCCGGATATCCAAGGCAAAGCAACTGGTTTTCAGAGATTTTTCCCATATGTCACCGCAAGGTTCCGCTTCCCGGATCGGCAAGCCCTCGCCGCAGCGCTCGGTCTGCGTGTTTTGTGGCGCAAGGACGGGGAAAAACCCCGCGCATCAGGCGGCGGCCCAGGCCACCGGGCGGGCCATCGCGGCGGCGGGCTGGCGGCTGGTCTATGGCGCGGGCGATGTCGGCCTGATGGGCGAGGTAGCACGGGCGGCGCAGGCGGCGGGCGCGCCGACGCTGGGCGTGATCCCGACGCATCTTCTGGCGATGGAGGTCGGCAAGCGGGACCTCACGACCTTCGTCGTCACCGAGACGATGCATGAACGCAAGAAGGTCATGTTCATGAACGCCGATGCGATCGCCCTGCTGCCGGGTGGCGCAGGCTCGCTGGACGAGTTCTTCGAGGTGCTGACCTGGGCGCAGATCGGCCTGCACCGCAAGCCGATCTGGCTGATCGACGTGGCGGGTTATTGGCAGCCGCTGATCGCGCTGATGGACCATGTGATCGCCGAGGGCTTTGCCGATGCGTCCTTGCGCGACCATTTCACGGTACTGGACGGGGTCGAGGCCTTTGCCGCAGCGCTTGGCTGACCCGAAGATGGGCAGATTGCCCATCCTACCGGCCAGCCGCGTCCTGCCTGGCTAGGCCGCCCTGCCCCGCCTGAGGCTGCGTCCCGGGCCAAGGCTGTAGATCGCGATCGCCGCCCAGATCATCAGCAGCGCCGCGCCGTGCCAGGGCGTCACCCGCTCGCCCATGATCAGCCAGGCCGAGAGGAACTGCAGCGTCGGGTTGAGGTATTGCACCAGACCGCTGGTCGCCAGCCGGACCCGTTGCGCGCCATAGGAGAACAGGACGAGCGGCCCGCCGCTCAACGGCCCGGCCAGAGGCAGCATCACGCTGTGGTAGAGGTCGCGCCCGAACCAGCCCTCGCCCTGCAGCGCCTGCCAGACCAGCCAGGCCATCAAGGGCGGCGACAGGATCAGCACCTCGACCAGGACCGAGATCAGCCCCGGCGCCCGGACCCGCTTCTTGACCGCCGCGTAAAGCGCGAAGCTGAGCGCCAGCGTCAGGGCGATCACCGGGGCCACGCCGAGCCCGTAGGTCAAAAGCCCCACCGCCAGCGCCACCAGCCCGATGGCAAGGGCCTGTGCGCCCCGCAAGGCCTCGCCGAAGAGAAGCAGCCCGAGGAAGGCCGAGGCCAGGGGATAGATGTAATAGCCAAGCGAAGCCTCCACCGCGCGGTTCGCCACGATGGCCCAGATGAAGAGGAACCAGTTGAACCCGATGAGCAGCGCCGCGGCGAGGATCCGCCAGCGGTCCTCGCCCCGCACCAGCGCGGTCACCTCGCCCCCGCGCCCGCCCAAGGCGACCACAAGGCCGAACCCCAGCGCCGTCCAGAGCGTGCGATGCGCCATCATCTCGACCGCAGGCACCTCGTGCAGCGCGTGGTAATACAGCGGCGCGAACCCCCAGATCGCGCAGGCCGCGACGATGGCCAGCACGCCCTTCCGGTGGTCTGTCAAGGCGGTCATCCGGCGCAACCCTTGTTGGTAGCAACTGTCTTTCAGGCTTTGGTTTGGGCGTAGTCTTTGCCTGTTTTGACCATTGCGTTGAGAATTGTCAGGAGTTTTCTTGCGCAGGCGATGATTGCGACCTTTGTCGGTTTTCCGGCAGCGGCGAGTCTTGCTCTGAAGGCCTTGATGTTCGGATCGTGGCGCGAGGCGATGAAGCCGGCCAGGTAGAGGCTGCGTCTGATGGCGGGTCGCCCGCCCCAGATGTGGCGCCTTCCGCGCAG
>NZ_JBFUAG010000022.1:0-43632 GCF_056406375.1 Rhodobacter sp. P1_C2 | reverse complement strand
CCGCTGGTCGTCGAGGAAGTCGAGGTCAGCGCCGAGGGCATGACCATCGCCGAGGCGCTTCTGGCGCGGTTCAACCTGCTGAACCAGCGCTTCGACATGCAGGTCCCGCCGATGATCCGGATCTACATCGCGCAGGACAAGGCCAGCGGCCGCTGGATCTTCCACCAGCTGACCCATCACATGATGGACGACCAGACCTCGGTCAACCTGCAGGAACGCGAGATCGAGGCCTATCTGCAGGCGCGGGGCGATCAGCTGCCCACGCCCACCCAGTTCCGCAATTACGTGGCGCAGGCCCGGCTGGGTCTGCCCCGGTCCGAGCATGAGACCTTCTTCCGCGACATGCTGTCGGAGGTGGATGAGCCGACCGCGCCCTTCGGCTTCAGCGATGTGCTGGGCAACGGCGGCCTCATCCACGAGGAGCGCCGCTTCGTCGACCCCGACCTGGCGCGGCGCCTCTTTGCCGGGGCCCAGAAGATCGGGGTCAGCACGGCCAGCCTGTTCCACGAGGCCTTTGCCCTGATGATCGCCCGGCTTTCGGGGCGTGAGGATGTGGTCTTCGGCACGGTCCTTCTGGGCCGAATGCTGGGGGGCGAGGGGGCCGGGCGGATCATCGGCCCCTGCATCAACACGCTGCCGGTGCGGATCGCGCTGGGGGAGCTTGCGGTCCAGGACGGCATCCGGCGCACCCATATGCTTCTGGCCCGCCTTCTGCGGCATGAACATGCGCCCCTGAGCATGGTCCAGCGCAACAGCGCCATCCGGTCCAATGTCCCGGTGTTCAACTCGATCCTGAACTACCGCCGCCCGACGCAGGGCACCGGCGTGGGCCATTTCGGCCCGCAAAACCAGACCGCCGCCGCCAGCCCGGACGGCCCGGACCTTTCGGTTGAAGCTGACAAGGCCAGTGCGTGGTTTTCGACGACGATCCCGGGGCGGCATTTCATCCGCTTCTTCGAGCGGACGAACTACCCGCTGACCCTGTCGGTGGATGATTTCGGCGACGGGTTCCGGATGGTGGCACAGGTACAGGCGCCGATCGATCCCGACCGCGTCTGCGGCTATATGCAGACGGCTCTTGAGGACTTGGCCGCCGCGCTGGACTCCGCCCCCGAGCGTGGCCTGAACGAACTGACCATCATGCCCGAAGACGAGCGTCACCGCCTGCTGGTGGAGTGGAACGACACGGCCGTGCCCCTGGCGCCTCTGGTCACCCAGGACCTGATCCGGGCGCAGATGTCGCGCACGCCGGACCGGGTGGCGGTGAAATGCGGCGACGAGATGCTGAGCTATGCCGGGCTGGACGCCCGCGCCAACCGCATCGCCCGCGCCCTGCGCGACCGCGGCATCGGGCGCGGCGCGCTGGTCGGGCTCTGTGTCGGGCGCAATGCCGATCTGCCGGCCGCCCTTCTGGGCATCTTCCGGGCCGGGGCGGCCTATGTGCCGCTGGACCCCGCCTTCCCGGCGGACCGGCTGCAGTTCATGGTGGAAAATTCCGGCCTGCAGCTTCTGCTCTCCGAAACCGCCCTGGCCGGTGGCTTCGGCCTGCCGCGCGATCGGCAGCTGCTGCTGGATGGCGATGCCGCGGCCCTCGCCGCGCTGTCGGACCAGCCGCTGCCGCCCGATGCGGCGCGCGATGCCGGGCCGGAAGATCCGGCCTATGTGATCTATACCTCGGGTTCGACCGGCACGCCCAAGGGCGTGGTCATCCCGCACCGGGCCGTGGTCAACATGCTGCAAAGCATGGCGCAGGTGCCGGGGATAAAGGCCAGCGACGTGCTGATGGCCGTCACCACGCTGTCCTTCGACATTTCGGTGCTGGAACTGCTGCTGCCGCTGACCGTCGGGGCGGCGGTGGCGGTGGCTTCCAGCGCAGAGACGGCGGATGCCTATGCCCTGGCCGGGCTGATTGCTAGGCATGGCGCCAATATCCTGCAGGCCACGCCGGTCACCTGGCGCCTGCTTCTGATGACGGGCTGGACCGCACCGCCGGGCTTCAAGGCGCTGGTCGGCGGCGAAAGCCTGCCGCGCGAACTGGCCGAGGCGCTGATCGGGCAGGGGGTCGCGCTCTGGAACATGTACGGGCCGACCGAGACCACCGTCTGGTCGACCTGCTGCCAGATCCGCGATGCCGGCCATATCGGCATCGGCGGGCCGATCGCCAACACCCGCACCTATGTGCTGGACAAGCATGGCCAGCCCTGTGCCGCCAGCGTGCCGGGCGAGCTTTACATCGGCGGCGCCGGAATGGCGCTTGGCTACTGGCGCCTGCCCGAGCTGACCGCCGAGCGTTTCCTGCCCGATCCCTTCCAGCCGGGCGCCACGATGTTCCGCACCGGCGACAGCGCCTGCTGGCGCGAGGATGGCACGCTCGACCATCTGGGCCGGCTCGACTTCCAGGTGAAGATCCGCGGCCGCCGGATCGAGCTGGGCGAGATCGAGGCCCGTATCGACCGCCATCCCGGCGTGCGCGCCTCGGTCGTCATCGTGCGCGAGGATCAGCCGGGCGATCAGCGTCTGGTGGCCTATCTGACCGCGCGGGACCAAGCGGCGGCACCGGGCTCCGATCCGCATCGGGATCTGATTGCCGCCCTGCGCAGCGCCTTGCAGGACCAGCTGCCCGATTACATGGTGCCCTCGGCCTTCGTCGTGCTGGCCGAGATGCCCCTGACCCCCAATGCCAAGATCGACCGCCGGGCCCTGCCGGCCCCGGTCGGCACCGGGATGGCGAGCCAGACCCATACCGAACCCGAGACGCCGGTCGAAGAGCACCTCGCCGCCGTCTGGGCCGAGGCCCTGAACCTGCAGAAGGTCAGCGTCACGGATGATTTCTTCGAACTCGGCGGTCATTCCCTGCTGGCGCTGGAGGTTCTGGTCCGCGCCGAGCAACGCCACGGCATCAGGATCCCGGTCCGCGCCATGCTGGAAGGCCGCACCATCCGCCGCATCGCGCAGATGCTGGACAACACGGCCGCGCCGGCGCTGCCCAATGGCATCGTGAGCGTACGGCAGGGCGATGCCACCCAGACGCCCCTGTTCTGCATCCCGGGGATCGGCGGCGTGGCCCTGCAATACGAACGGTTGGCCGCCCGGATGCACACCCGCCGGCCGATCTATGCCATCGAGATGCATGACTTCGACTTCGGGTCAGACGCCCAGCCCTCGCTGAGCAAGATGGCCGCCACGGTCGTGCATTACATGCGCCAGGTGCAGAAGACCGGACCCTATGCGATCCTGGGCTATTCCTTCGGCGGCAACCTGGCCGTCGAGGTCGCCGCCGAACTGGAGAGCCAGGGCCAGAAGCTGGAACTGGTCTGCGTCATCGACTCCTATGCGCCGGGCTCCTTCGTGATCGGCGGCAGTGCGGTGGAAAAGCTTGTCCAGCACGTGAAGATATTGGCGCGCTCCTCGTTGCGGGATGCGGTCGGATATATCGGCTCCCGGGTGCAGCGCCGGCTGGGCCTGAAAGCGGCGTCTGCGGTTTCGCCGCGCGACCCCGCCCTTCAGCCGCCGGAAACCGAACTGCAGCGCCGCCTGCGCGCCGCCGCCGAGATGGGCAGCAGCGCCTTCTCGACCTATCTGCCGCGCCGGTTCAAGGGGCAGGTGGCCCTGATGCGCGCGCTGGTCATCGATGATTGGGTGCAGGTCCGGGATACGACCGGCACCAATGGCTGGAACGAGTTCTGCTGCAAGGTCGAGGTGATGAACATCAAGTGCCGTCACCTGGATCTGTTCAAGGACCCGCATATCACGACACTGGCGGAATGCGTGGACAATCTGCTGATGCGCGGGGAGGCGGTCGCAGGCGCGGCCTAGTGGCGCTCCGGAACGGAAAGAGGGGGAACCCGGATCTTCCTGCTCAGCGGCTTTCCGGGTCCCAAACCTCGGGGAGCCATGAAAAGTCGCATTCCAGAATAGCGCGCACCCCGCCTGCAGGAACTCATCCCGTAATAAATCTTATGTAAAATTACCGCTGTTTTGAGCCCGCTTCAGCTGGCCTCGCGGGCATCGACCAGCCGGCGGAAGGCGGCGTTGTCGCTGTAAAGCGTGTCATAGTTGCCCAGGCCCACCATGCGGCCGCGATCCAGCACCAGGATCTGGTCGCAGTTGCGCACCGTGCTGATCCGGTGCGCGATCAGCAGGATCGTCTTGGTCCCGGTCAGCTCGTTGATCGCCTTGACCACCTCCTGCTCGGTCAGATTGTCCAGCGCCGAGGTCGCCTCGTCAAAGACGATGATGCCGGGATTGTTGTAGAGCGCCCGGGCAATGCCGATGCGCTGGCGCTGGCCGCCCGAAAGCCGCACGCCGCGCTCGCCCACCATGGTGCCGAAACCCTCGGGCATCTGGGTCTCGATGAATTCGAGGATCTGCGCCATGCGGGCGGCTTCCCGGACCCGTGCCATGTCGATCTCTGCGGGCAGGAGACCCAGGGCGATATTCTCGGTCACGCTGGCATCCAGAAGGAAGATGTCCTGCGGCACATAGCCCAGATCCGCCTGCCAGGCGCGCACATTGGCCGGGGTGACGGGCACGCCATCGACGAGGATCTGACCCTGATCCGGGGTCAGAAGGCCCAGGAACAGATCGACCAGCGTCGTCTTGCCCGCCCCGGTGGAACCGACGATGCCCAGGGTGGAGCCGGCCGGGATGGTCAGGTTCAGGTCAGAAAGCGAGTCGCTTTCCGCCTGCGGATAGCGGAAACCAAGGCTGCGCAGTTCGACGGCATGGGTGAAGGGAAGGGACGTGGCCGGGGCGGCGGGCAACGGCGGCAGGCTGTCGCGCTCGGCCAGATCGGCGGTGATGCCATCGATCACCGCCCCGCCAAAGCGCAGTTGGGCCAGCGATTGATAGACCCCCTGCACCGCGGGCAGGATACGGTAGCCGGCGAAGGCATAAAAACCCAGAAGCGGCAAAACCTGCGACAGGGCGCCGGTTTCGCTGCTGCGGTATTTCACCATGAGGGCAAGGGTCAACAGGATGATCCCGCCAAAGGCAATCGCCTCGATCGCATAGCGCGGCACCATGGCCACGCTGTTCGTCGCCGCCTGAAGATGGCCGAAGTCATGCGAGGCGCGGGCAAAACGGCGGCTGTAATGGGCCTCGCGGCCCAGAAGCCGGACCGCCTTGATCCCGCCCAATGCCTCTGAAACGGTGCGGAACCGTTCATGGCTGGCCAGAAAATGCTCCTGGCTGGCGCGGGCCAGATAGGTGCGGATCAGGACATAGATGCCCAGATAGGCGCCGGCCAGCACCAGAACCCCAATCATGGCAACCTCGGGATTGACCACGATCAAAAGCGCGACCAGCACGACCAGCAGGACGCTCTGGGCGATCAGGTTGGCGGCGGGCTGATAGGCATTGCCGACCAGAACGTTGATGTCGGAGAGCAGTTTCTTGCCCATGTCGCCGCTGTGGCGGTGCAGGAAATAGACATAGGGCTGGCGCAGATAGGTCTCCAGAAGACGCGCGCCGATCCGGAAGGTGCAGATCTGGGTGAAGCGGTTCACCAGAAAGAGGCCGATACTGCGGACGGCAGCCGAAGCGATCAGCAGCAGGAAGGACACCAGACCCAGAAAGATCAGAAAATTCTCTGGATCGGTAAAGCCGAAGGTGTCGTGAGCCCAGGCCAGCGTGGCATTCTTGGCGATCAGGTCCGGATTGGCCAATACGGCGAGGAAGGGCATGATCGAGACCGTGCCCAGCGTGTCGAAAAGCGCCATGACCACCACGATGCCCACGACCAGCCAAGCCTGCCAGCGTTCCTGTGCATCAAGCAATCGGTAGGCTTTCAACAGGTACTTCAATCCCACTCCCCGAACTCGTTCACACTACCCTGACAAGGCAGCGCCTTGCGATAAAGGTTGAGCAAAGAGCTCACCCTGCCACAACACAGATTGCTGCCCACATGAAGGCCCGGCGCACTTTCGGATGCAAAAGTCTGCCTGTGCTGCCAAAAAACCACTCATATTAGGGGTATAGGAACGATCCTTACACAAATGAGACCGTTTTGCACCATCCGGAATCCGGGGCCGGAGCCCCGGCATTTCAAGGCAGGGGCAAGGGGGCCTGTTGATACTGTTTCCCGCCGCCGGTGCCGAACCAGGAGGGGGAATGCTGGTTGAGGTCCATGAGCAGGTCGCCGCGGGGATTGTGGTCGCCGAGGGCGCTGAAGATGCTCCAGGCGCCGTATTGGCTGGAGGCGGCGACATCGCCGTAATGCATGAAGGGGCCGTCGCTGACCGCGGCCCAGCCGATCCAGAGTTCGTGGTAAAGCTCCGCCATGGCCTGACTGCGCGAGAAGCCCGACAGGAAGGTGGTCAGCGTCGCCAGATCGGCCGCGCTGATCCCGTCGAGCGCGAAAGAGTGCAGCAGGTGCGAGCCGCCTTCATAGGCGACCAGATCCAGGCCGTATTTGTCGGCGATCGCCTTGTGGGCCGCCCATTGCGCTTCGATCTGCGGGATCGACTGGGGATAGTTCGGATCCTCCATCTTGGCCTTGAGCCAAGCCGTCGCATCGATGCTGCCGTTCTTCAGCACGGTCAGCAGCTCGTCGCGCAGCGCCGTCGTCGCCATGGTGGCGCTGCCGAAATAGGTCGTCACCGCAAGGGAATCAAAGACCGCGGAAGGCGGCACATAGCCGGCGGGATCGTATTTCTGCCAGAGCGATGCGGTCAGAAGCTGGGTGGCAATCCAGGAATTGTCGGTCTGGGCCCCCATCACATTGTCCACCCGGGCATCGGCCTCGCTGCCGAAGACCTGATCCCAGATCAGCGCCGATTTGGTCGCCAGCATCGCGCCATAGCTGAGCCAGGCCGCGCCGTCGGTCGTGCCCCAGACCGTCTTGGCCTGGGCGGCCAGCCATTGCGTCTGGGTGAAGGCCCAGTTCCAGGTCTCGTTGCTGTATTCGACATGGACCTTCAGCCCGGGGTTCAGGTGGTCGCGCACATAGGTCGCGAAATTGCGGATATAGGACTCGTCCGCCCCGGCCGGCATGTTGAACCAGGGCTCGGTCCCGGTCTGGTTGGCCAGTTCCACCATCACTTCCACCGGCACGCCCGCCGTGGCCCAGGTCACATCCCCCGTCTGCGGGCGGTCCGCCCAATGCGCCGAGGTCACGCCATCGTCGGTGTTCATCCATTCCATGAAGCGCAGCTCGCGCGCATCCTGCACCACCGCAAGCCAGGCCGGGTTGAAGATCTCGCCCGCGTCGTGCAGCGCCTCGTATTGCTGCGGCACGATCGCCACGTCGCGCAGGTAATTGCCGTTGTGCTTGGGGTCGGTCGCCGTGATGTCCATCGTCAGCGTGTTGCCCGTCATGCTCTGGAACACGATCCGCCCGGGTTCCGAGCTCAGGATCTTGGCATCGCCGCCAAGCTGCACCGTCCCCTCGCCGGTATAGGTCAGCACATAGACMCCSGCCCGCGAGGCCGCCGCCGCCGCATCCGTCGAGCTGCTGCCCCAGTCCCAGACCGTCCCCACCGAGGTCAGCCCCGCAGGGATCGAGGTCGGCCAGCCATTCGCATCCAGATAGCCCCGGCTCTGCAGCGACGTGTAGTTCATCGCATCCCAGGTCGTCCCGCTGTGCCCGATCCACGGACGCGACGTCTTCATCAGATCCAGAAACGGCATCTGCGTCGACCAGTCCGAGATATGCGTCAAGCCAAAGGCCAACGTCGGATCCGTAAGACCGGATCCGGATGCGATGCTCGTGCCTGCAGTGGTCATGTTTTTCCCCTGTCCGTCTGCGCGTTGTGCATCTGGCCCAGGAGACGAATCTTGTCGTCCTGCCGGAAACAGACACAAACCTCGGTAGCGATGAAAACTGTAATCATGGGCCTCGACATGGCCTGATTATGTCGAACTCATGAACAAAGCCTGTAATTTTGGCGGAATTTTGCCCCTCCGCTCTACAGTCGCCATAATTGTCTGTAAAAAACCCCGCAAGTCGGGAACCGCCGCAAAATTTCCAACTGGCAGCATCACGCCGAAGCCGGAGGGGCATTTGCCTGTTTTTTCGCCGATATGGGGGGCCAGGCCGTCGGTCTGGCGGATTCCGGCTAGATTTACGGGGCCGCTCAGGGCCCCGC
Organism: Rhodobacter sp. P1_C2; assembly: GCF_056406375.1. Lineage (NCBI taxonomy): Bacteria > Pseudomonadati > Pseudomonadota > Alphaproteobacteria > Rhodobacterales > Rhodobacter > Rhodobacter sp. P1_C2. The sequence goes on along the minus strand of NZ_JBFUAG010000022.1, from coordinate 35,545 downwards.
TACAAACCGTGGTAGGGGCACGGCCACCGCGCGCAGCGCGTCCTGCAGCCGGGATTCGGCCCGGGCCAGGGATTCGCCCTGGGCGATCGGGGTGATCAGCCGCACGATGGCCCCGTCGCTGCGCCCGCTGCGCACCTTGGAAACAGCCATGATCAGCTTGGCATAATAAGAGGACGCCGTCCGCCGGCCCTGCTGGTCATACCAGTAATAGACCAGCATCCGGTCCAGCCCCTTCTGGATCACCGCCCGGTTCAGCGTGAAGGGGGCGCCCGGCGCATCGGCGGGCGCATCGATTGTTTCCAGCGCGGAAATCTCCCAGCCGGCCGAGGGCAGGCAGATCGTGGGCGAATGGGTGCCGCCGGCCATCTGGTCGCGGTACCAGGCGATGAAGAGGTCGACGGTCTGCGCCGCCGCCGGATTGGCGAGCGTCACCAGATGGTAATCATCCGCCGCCAGCACCTTTGCGGTCTGGGCATCGAGCCGTTGCGGCGCCGAGGCGGTCCAGTCGCCGATCTGCATCGGAAAGGCATAGAAGGGATCGCGCGCAACCTGTGCCAGCGGCCGTGCCGGGATCACCGCCCAGGCCAGCGCCCCCACCGCCATCAGAAGCGTCACCCCGACCAGGGCCCGCGAAGGCTCGATCCGGCGCAGCCGGGCAAACTGCGGCCAGAGCCCGTCGAAATCCAGGTCCAGCGCCTCGGCCAGCGTCATCTTCTGCGGGTTCAGGAGCAGCATGATCCGCGCCAGGGCAAAGAGGATCAGCACGCAGACGAGGAAGATCACCCAGCCTTCCATGAAATGGGTCAGGCCCTCGACGAATTCGGTGCCGTAGCGGTCCACCACCACGCCGGCAATCGCGATGCGGACCGAATTCATGAAGACGGTGATCGGCACCGCCGAAACCAGCAGCACCGCCTTGTGCCAGGTCGGCCCTTTGTAGAGCACCGCGAAGATGTAGGAGAAGGACAGGATCGGAAACAGATAGCGCAGGCCCGAACAGGCCTCGGCCACCTGCAGCTTGTAGACGCCCAGGTCGATGATGTTGCCGTCCAGGAAGACCGGCACCGACAGAAGATCGAGAAAGACGATGCCGAGATGCGAGGAGACCCCCTGCAGCCAGGTCGACAGCCCGTAATAGAGCACCCCCGGCAGGGGCAGCATATAGATCAGGTGCAGGACGGGCGGCCAGAACTGCCGGCCCCGCGCCCAGCCGAAGGTCACGAGGATCATGCCGCCGACCCAGAGGATCATCGCATAGGCGGCGAAATCGGAAATCTGGATCAGCCGGCCGAACCCGCCCAGAACCATGGCCAGCAGGATCACCACCACCCCGGCGCCGCGGTCGGTCACCGGATGGCTCTGGATCGGCACGCGCTTGAGATGGCGCAGGAACAGGAAGGCCGAGAGGAGCGGGATCAGGGGCCCATGGCTGTATTCCGGCAGGGCCCAGGCCTCGGCCAGGGCGGCGACGCCGGTCTGGAAATAGATCCCGGCCGACAGCAGGGCGAGGCCGAACCAGAACAGGCCCCAGGGCCGGGTTTCCCCCTGAACGGAAAACGGTTCAGTGAACGACTTGGATCCCGGCACCCTGCACTCTTTCCCCGACACACCAGCTTGCGCCCTCTCTAGCAGCTTGGGGCGGATTTCTCAATTTGCATCGCATGGTGGGGCGGGGCGGGGACAGGTTTCACGCCGGGCTGTGGATCTCATGCCCAACCCCATTACCCGCCGCGCGCCCGGACCCAGCCCAGAAAGGCGCGGTCGGGGGCATGGATCTGCGGGCGGCCGGTGGCCTCCCACCAGGCGCGCCATTCGGCCTCCAGCGCATAGACATCGGCCCCGGGGCTGAGCTGGCGCGCCGCCTCGAAGGTTTCGGGGGCAAAGGGCGGCAGGCGGGGCAGGCCCGCGGGGTCCGCCGCCTCGGGCTCGATCACGCCGCGCGGGCGGAAGGCCAGGATATCGCCGGGCTCCTCCTCGATGCGGTAATCGGGCAGGCCATCGGCGCGGATGATCTCGCGCAGCATGGCGCGGAACACCCGGCGCGGGCTGGTCGAGCCGGATTTCTTCAACAGCGTCTCCAGCGAGATCCGCCATTCCGGTTGGCGGCCGACATGTTTGCGCGCGATCTCGTAAAGCCGGCGCTCCAGGGGTTTGCGCAGCGAGAAATAGCTGCGGCTGAGGGTCAGCACCGATTTCGACAGCACCGCCCGGTAAAGCCAGTCCGACAGGGTGACCGAGACCGAGACCATCCGCCCGGCCCGGGTGTGGCGCACGATCTCCCAGGCCTCGATCAGGCCGAAGCCGGAGGTCACCTCGACATCGCCGGTGGCGATATTGGTGGTGATGCGGGTGCCCGCCAGCCGTTCGAAAGCCTCGCGCAGGCGCTGGTAGCCATCGCCCGAGGTCTCGCGCCCGGTGGCCAGCAAGAGGTCATGCGCGGTCAGCGTCAGCACCCGGCTGGTCGGCTGGCCCGCGTTCAGCGCCGCCATCAGCTGGCTGATGCAGAAGATCAGGATATCGGCGTCGAAGATCGTGGCCCTGCCGCGCACCGAGGGCGTCACGGTGATTTCCGCCGCATTGTGGCGATAGGTCAGGATGCGCAGGTCGGGCCGGGTCGACAGCGAGAACAGGGGATGTTCCATGCTGGCCAGGTCATGCTTGGGCGCCACGCCGAAGAAATCGCAGACGAAGAAATCGACCTCGGCGGGTTTGATATCTGGCGGCCTGAAAGCCGGCGCCGGTTTCACCGCAGCGGCGCGGGGCGCTCTCACCGCGCGCCCCCCCTGCCCCGATTCACCGCCCGTTTCCCGGCCCGATTCCCCACCCGTTTTCCCGCCCGTTTCCCGGCCTGGTTTCCGATCCGATGCCCGCCCCGCGGCCCCGGATCCTGCCCCGCCCTATCGTCGTTTCATTGACACCCATGCTAGGGCCTCGGGCCCTGCCCGTCCAGAACGGCTTCGGGGGATCGGAGTCGGGCCAGCGGGGGATCAGAGTCGCCCTATCGTGGGATCAGAGTCACCCTGACGCGCAAAAGCCCCGGGATCGGCTTTCACATCAAGGGCTTGCAGAAAGCCGCGAAAGCCGTAACCCTTAAATTAACATACCCATAACTGAAAAAGACGGCAGACTTGGGCAAAACCGGCCAGATCCCGCGGTCCGACCCGGCCCACCCGCCCCGCGAAACCCCCGATTTTGCTGAGAATCAGAAGGGATGTTCGCTCCTGCTTGGCATGTTCGGTCTTTTGCGGTACCTTGGCAAAAAAGCATGACATGGCGGGATAAGATGAGCGATCAGGCCTTGCCTCCCTACTTCAACATCGGTCCCGACCGGGCGATGAAAACCCTGGGCGCCGGCACCGGCACCGCCGATTTCGCCGCCATCGCCGAGGCCTGCCGGCGCGGCCGCGACGACCTGGCGGCGCGCGGCATGGATGAAAGCGGCGCCAAGCGGTTGCGGCTCTTCTCCACCTGGGAAATCACCAAATACCTGATCCCGGTCGCCGTCCAGCATTTCCGCCGGGTGCTGCGCCTCAACCCCGACCTGCCGCAGGGCCGCGCCGATACCGAGGGCGGCGCGCGCTGGTTCACGCTGGACGAGGTGCTGCGCCTGCGCGCCCATTTCGGGCAGGAGGGTTCCAAGGCCAAGGAATACCTGCCCTACCGCCCGGCCGGCCTGCCCGCCAAGATCGTCACCGTGGCCAATTTCAAGGGCGGCGTCGGCAAGACCTCGACCTGCGCCCATCTGGCGATGTCGGCGGCGCTGGATGGCTACCGGGTGCTGGTGATCGATCTGGACAGCCAGGGCTCGATGTCCTCGATCTTCGGGGCGCGGATCGCCGATGAATGGGGCACGGTCTTTCCGCTTCTGGCCCGGCATTACGCGCAATCCTTGCGCGCCGACAACCAGCGCCGGGTCGACCGCGGCGATGCCCCTCTCGCCATGGACGAGACCCTGGCCGAGGCTTTGAAGGTCAAGGCCGCCGATGTCATCCACAAGACCCACTGGCCCAATATCGACCTGATCGGGGCGCAGCTGAACCTCTACTGGGCCGAGTTCCAGATCCCGGTCTGGCGCATGGCCTCGCGCGGCTGGAAGCTCTGGGATGCGCTGACCGATATCCTCGCCGCCGATGGCGTTCTGGACCAGTATGATGTGATCTTCCTCGATACGCCGCCGGCGCTGGGGTATCTCACCATCAATGGTCTGGCCGCCGCCGATATCCTTCTGGTGCCGCTTGGCGCCTCGTTCCTCGAATTCGACAGCACCGGCCGGTTCTTCGACATGCTGCATTCGACCTTCCATTCGATCGAAGAGGGCGAGAACATCGCCGCCCGTGCGCTTGGCCGACCGGAACTGTCCTTCGAATGGGATGCCGTGCGCGCCGTGATCACCCGCTATGACGCCGGTCAGCAGGCCGAGATGGCCGGGCTGATCCAGGCCTATATGGGGCGCATCCTCTCGCCCTGGCGGCAGGATTACACCGCGCTGATCGGCCAGGCCGGGGAAAGCGTCAACGGCATCTACGAGGCCGATTACCGCGACTTCAACCGCGAGACCTATGCCCGCGGCCGCGCCACCTTTGACGAGACCTATGCCGGGCTGAAAGAGCTGCTGATCGGCGCCTGGCGCCGCGACGAGACGGAGGCAAAGGGCGCAGCATGAGGGTCTTTCCGCGAGCTTTGAGAAAAAAATCAATATTTTCAATGCTTTACGTAACCACGTTTCGCGTGCGAAACATCGGAGGGCGCCAGGGATGGCCAAACGCAAACGTCTGACCCTGCCGCATCTGGCCGAAACCCCCGGCCTTGCCGAGCCCGCTGCCGAAAGCCTTCCCGCCCCGTCCCGCGCCGAGGCGCTGTTTCCGATGGGGGTGTCGCGCAGCAGCGCGCCGATCTCCTGGGTGGCGGGCGAGGCATCCGCCGTGGCCGCCCTCTCCGATCTCGCCGGCGAGGTGGCCCTGGCCCGTGACGGCGGCCGGATGATCGAGGCCCTGCCGCTCTCGGCGGTGGAGGGCGATTATCTGGTGCGCGACCGGATGGTGGCCGACGAGGCCGAGCTTGAAACCCTGATGCAATCGCTGCGCGCCCGCGGTCAGCAGATGCCGATCGAGGTCACCCCCCTGCCCGGGGGCCGCTATGGCCTGATCTCGGGCTGGCGGCGGCTGACCGCCCTGCGCCGCCTGCAGGCCGAGGCGCCGGAGGAGCGCCGCTTTGCCAGCGTCCTCGCCATCCTGCGCCACCCCGAGGCCGCCTCGGAAGCCTATCTCGCCATGGTCGAGGAAAACGAGATCCGGGTCGGCCTGTCCTATTACGAACGCGCCCGGATCGTGGCGCGGGCCGCCGAACAGGGGGTGTTTCCCGATGCCGCCGCCGCCCTGTCGCGGCTGTTCGCGGCGGCCAGCCGGGCCAAGCGGTCCAAGATCGGCTCCTTCCTGCGCATCGTGGCGGCGCTGGACGACCGTCTGCGCTTTGCCAGCCATATCCCCGAACGGCTGGGCCTGGCCCTGGCGCGGCGGCTCGAGGCCGATGCCGCCTTCACCACCCGCCTGCGCGACCGCCTGCGCAAGACCCCGGCCGAGACGGCCGAGGCCGAACTGGCCCTCCTGGAGCGCGCCCTGACCGCCCCGAAACAGCCCCCCGCCCCGAGCGCGGGGCCCGCGCCTGACGGACCCCTGCCCGAGGCCGCCCCCCCTGCGCCCGCCGCCGAAACCGTCTCTGTTCCCGCCCGACCCATGCCCCCCTTCCCCCTGCCCGGCACCGAGGAGATCCCCGGGGTCTGGGTCGAGGGCGGCCTTGGCGTCCTCACCCTGCGCGGACCGGGGGTGACGGCCCATTTCCAGATGCAGCTGATCCGCCTTCTGGCGCAGTTCCGCGATTAACCGCCGCGCCGGAGATCGCTCAGATCCTGCCCGGCGTGAAGGTTTTGTTTCCATTCCGGCGCTAAACCGGACATCTGATGGCCAAGCCATGCTAGAGTGGTCGCGCCTTGAAAGAATGTCGTCCATGAAGCCTGTCCCCTCCGGTCCCGAGGAATTGCGCGCCGCCCGTCGGCTGGGCGCCCGTCTGATGTGGGCGGCCTTCGTCTTTTCGGTCTTCGTCAACCTCCTCGGCCTGACCGGCTCGCTCTTCATGCTGCAGGTCTATGACCGGGTGCTGCCCTCGCGCTCGGTCGAGACCTTGCTGGCGCTGTTTCTGCTGATTTCGGGTCTGTTCCTGCTGACGGCGACGCTGGATTACGCGCGCGGCCGGGTCATGGCGCGGGTCGGCGCGCGGTTCCAGACCGCACTCGACCGCCGGGTCTTCGAGGCGACGCTGCGCCGGGCCTCCAACCCGCAGGAGCGTGCCATGCCGGCCTCGGCGCTGCGCGATGTCGAGGCGGTGCAGCAGTTCTTCATCTCGCCGGTGCTCCTGGCCCTGATGGACCTGCCCTGGGCGCCCTTCTTCATGGCCTCATTGTTTCTGTTTCATCCGATGTTGGGCTGGGCGGGGCTGGCCGGCGGGGCGATCCTCGTGGTCCTGACCGTGGCCAACCAGATCCTGACCGCGCGCAAGGTGGCGGGGGCGCAGGTGGCCAGCCAGGCGGCCTCCTTCTTTGCCGAACAGGTGCGCTCGGGGACCGAAGTGGTGATGACGCAGGGCATGCGGCGCGTCATGACCGAACGCTGGGTGGTGCGGCGGCAGGACGGGCTGGCGCAGGTCCTGTCGGCCAATGACTGGACCGGCAGCTTTTCGACCCTGACCAAGACCTTCCGGCAATATCTGCAATCGGTGATGCTGGCGATCGGCGCCTATTACCTGATGAAGGGCGAGATGTCCTCGGGCGGGATGGTGGCCTCCTCGATCCTGCTGGGCCGCGGCCTTGCGCCCATCGAACAGGCGCTGGGGCAATGGCAGGTGGTGCAGAAGGCGCGGTCGGGCTGGGTGGCGCTCGGGCGTTATCTGGCGGCCACCCCGCTGCACCCGAGCCTGGCCGACCTGCCCGCGCCCAAGGCCTGGCTGCAGGTCCAGGCGCTGACCGTGGTGCCGCCCGGCGCCAAGCTGCCGGTGATCCGCAACATCTCGTTCCAGCTCGATCCCGGCCATGCGCTGGGGGTGATCGGCCTGTCGGGCTCGGGCAAGTCGACGCTGGCGCGCGCGCTTCTGGGCTATTGGCCGCCCTCGGGGGGCGAGATCAGGCTCGATGGGGCCACATTGGCGCAATATGACCCGGATATCCTTGGCCGCCACATCGGCTATCTGCCGCAGGCGGTGACGCTCTTCACCGGCACCGTTTCGGAGAACATCGCCCGCATGGCCGAGGCGCCGGATGGCGAGGCGGTGGTGGCCGCGGCGAAACGCGCCAATGCGCATGAGATGATCCTGCGCCTGCCCGAAGGCTACAACACGGTGATCGAGGGCAACATGAGCCAGCTGTCCGGCGGCCAGCGCCAGCGCATCGCCCTGGCCCGGGCGCTTTACGGCGATCCGGCGCTGCTGATCCTGGACGAGCCGAACTCGGCGCTGGATGCCGAAGGCTCCGAGGCGCTGAATGCCGCGGTGCGCGAGATGAAGGCGCAGGGCAGGGCGGTGATCATCATGACCCACCGGCCGCTGGCGATTGCCGAATGCGATTTCCTGATCGTGATGGAGGGCGGCCAGATCACCAGTGCCGGCCCGCGCGACCAGGTGCTGGAACAATCGGTCAAGAATGCCGGCAGCCTGAGGCCCTCGCTGCAGCGGAGCAAATCGCCATGACGAAATCCGCCAAGGCGCCGCGGGGTGCCATCCATTCCGTCTCTGATCGCGCCAGGCCGGCCGGATTTTCCCCCGCCGTCGCGGGCAGCCCGGCCACCGCCGCGCCGCGCCAGCCGCAGCACCGCGACCCGACCTGGCCGGCCCGGCTGCCGATGGCGATCGGGATGATCTCGCTGGTGCTGCTGGTCGGCGGCTTCGGGGTCTGGTCGGTGACCAGCCGGATCGCCGGCGCCGTGGTGGCCCCCGGCACGATCCAGGTCGAAAGCAACCGCCAGGTCGTCCAGCATCCCGATGGCGGCGTGGTGGGCGAGATTCTGGCCCGCGATGGCGATCATGTGAAGGCGGGGGATGTGCTGATCCGGCTCGATGGCAGCCGCACCCAATCGGAACTGGCGATCGTCGAGGGGCAGCTGCGCGATCTCGCCGCCCGCGAGGCCCGGCTCGAGGCGGAACGCGACGGGCGCGATGCCGTCACGCCGGTCGCCTCCTATACCGGCCAGCTTTACGACGATGCCGATTTCGCCGCCCGGCTCGAGAATGAGAAGAGCCTCTTTCACGCCCGCCTCGATGCTTTGGCGCAGGAAAGCGGCCTCCTGAAGGAACAGAGCGGCCAGCTGCAGACCCGGATCGACGGCACCCAGGCCCAGCTTGACGCGGTCCACCGCCAGGTCGATCTGCTGAGCGCCGCCCTGGCCACCCGCAAGGACCTTCTGCAGCAGGGGCTGGAACAGGCCTCGCATGTCATGGACACCGAACGCGAGCTGGCCAATCTGCAGGGCCAGGTCGGCCAGCTGACCGCGCAGATCGCCGAGCTGAGGGGCCAGATCTCGTCCAATTCCATCTCGATCCTGCAGCTGACCACCAAGCGGCGCGAAGAGGCGGTGACGCAGTTGCGCGACATCCAGGCCAAGGCGCTGGATCTGGTCGAACAGGAACTGGCGCTGAAGGACACGCTGTCGCGGCTGGTGATCCGGGCGCCGGTGGCGGGTGTCGTCTATGGCTCGCGCGTCTTTGCGGTGCGCTCGGTGGTGCAGCGGGCAGAGCCGATCCTCTACATCATCCCCCAGGGCCAGCCCCTCGTGGTGGCCGCCAAGGTCGATGCGACCCATATCGACAATGTCTATATCGGCCAGCCGGTTTCGCTGCGCATCACCGCCTTCGACCAGCGCGAGACCCTGCCGGTCGAGGGCCGCGTGACCCAGATCTCGGCCGATGTGCTGACCGACGACACCACCCATCAAAGCTATTACGCCGTCAGAATAGAGCCTGATGCCGCCGGATTGGCCACTTTGGGCGGCAAGACCCTGGTGCCGGGCATGCCGGTCGAGGCCTTCATCACCACCGGCGACCGCAGCCCGATGAGCTACCTTCTGCACCCGTTCCAGATCTATTTCGACAAGGCCTTCCGCGAGTAGGGGAAAGCTCTGGCGCAAGGCGGGATGTCGGTCCAGACTGGCACCGCTACGGCAAGGGCGAGGCGGGGCAAGATGGCAGAGGCGGAGTGGCGCGGTCGGGCCGGGGCGGATGCGCCGGTGGGGGCTTCTTCCGTTTCGCGTCAGCTCTGGCCGGACTGGGCCAAGGGGCTGGGCATCATCCTGGTGGTTTTCGGCCATGTCTGGCGCGGGCTGCTGCCGGCAGGCATTCCGATCGAAGGATGGCTGTTCCAGACCGTGGATCGGCTGATCTATGCCTTCCACATGCCGGTGTTCTTCTTCGTCTCGGGCCTGTTCTTCCATGCGGGCCTGGTCCGCCGGCCGCCTCTGGCCCTGCTGTGGTCCCGCGTCGTCACCCTGCTTTGGCCGCTGGCAATCTGGACCTGGATCTTCTTTGCCTTCAAGGCGGCGGTCGGACAGCTGGCCAATACGCCGGTGCCCTGGAGCGCCTTTCCCCTGATCCCCCTGCCGCCCCGCGAAGAGTTCTGGTTCCTCTGGGCCCTGTTTCTCGTTCAGGCCGTGCTGATCCTTGTCCTGCGCCCCGTGGTGCGTCACGCGGCGTGGCGCCTTGCCGGATGGGGTCTGGCCTATGTTCTGGCCCTTCTCCTCGCGGTCTTGCAGCCGGGGGTGGGAAGCTTTGCGGTCTGGTTGGTCGGGGCCTATAGCAATGCGCCCTATTTCATCCTGGGCGTGCTGCTGTCGCAGCCTCTGCTGGCCAGAACCCCGGTCGTGCCGGCGCTGGCGGGCGCCGTGGTCTTTCTGGTCTTCGAGGGCCTGGCGCTTGTGCTTGCCAATTCCGCGGCGGTGGCGCTGCTGGTTGGCACCGGGGCCACCCTGGGCTTCGTTCTGTGCCTGCGCGGGCTTGAGGCCATCGACCCACGCGGCCTCGGCTGGCTGGCGCGGCTGGGTCAATGGTCACTGGCGATCTATGTGGCGCATGTGATCTTCTCGGCGGCGACGCGCATCCTGCTTTTGAAGCTCGGGGTGGAAAGCCTCGGGCTGCATCTCCTCCTCGGGGTCGCCACCGGGGTCATCGGGCCGCTTGTCCTTTTGGCCCTGGCGCGCCGCGCGGGTCTCCTGCCGCTTCTGGGGTGGCAGAGCCTCTGAGCCCGACTGGGGCGCTTCTGACACAATATCACCACAGAGCGGGTGAAAATCCACGGCAGATGCGGGTTTCATGATCTGCTGGCCTGCCGTTGTGCTAGCTTTGGCCATCTCGTCGTCGGAGGACCCGCCAAGGGTCACGTGATGCGCCGGGTGAGGCAGAAATCGAACAGGGCAGGGCAGATGCACTTGCACGGCTTATGGCGTGGTCTGGGGCGGGTGGCTCCCGCGGCGGCGCTGGTTCTGGCCGGTTGTGACGGCGGTGCCCCCTTGCCCGCGGCGCGGATGGAATTGCCGGCGCGGTATTCGCATGTGGCGCCGCCGCCGCGGCCCGATGCCGCCCTCACCACTTGGTGGCATGGCTTTCATGACCCGGTGCTGGATCAGCTGGTGGCCCAGGGCCTGGCGCAGAATGTCTCGCTGCAGATCGCCGCCGTCCGGGTCCGCGAGGCCGAGGGCAATGCCCGCGCCAATGGTGCCGTGCTGTCGGACAGCTTCTCGCTTTCGGTGGATCACACCCATTACAGCGACACCGCGGCGGGAGAGCTCGCGATCAACGCCTCTCCCTTCGGCGGGCGTCACAAAAGCGCTGTCGCCGCCGCCTCGGCCCGGGTTGCCGCGGCGCGCTATGGTGCGGCCAATGCCAGGCTGCAGCTTCTGGGCGAACTGACCCAGGCCTATGTCGACCTGCGCTTTGCCCAGGCCCAGATGGCGCAGAGCCGGCTCGACCTTGCCTCGCGCCACACCACGCTCGACAGTCTGAAGGCCCAGATGAAGCTGGGCGCCGCCACCCGGCTCGACATCGTCAGCGCCGAGGCCCTGGTGGCCGAGACCGAGGCCCGCCTGCCGCAGCTTGCCGCCGCCAGCGCCCGGCAGGAGGGCAAGATCGCCACGCTGCTGGGCCAGCCGGCCGGCACGCTGGGCATCAACCTGGCCTATCCCGGCCGCCAGCCGGTGCTGGCCACGCCGGGCCGCATCGGCATTCCGGCCGACCTGGTGCGCCGCCGCCCCGATATCCGCGGGGCCGAGGCGCAATATGCCGCGGCACTGGGCGATCTGGGCCAGGCCCGCGCCGCCTTCTATCCCAGCCTCAGCCTTTCGGGCACGATCAGCGCCCCGCTGGACAGCCTGACCGGCACCAGCCATTCCTCGACGCTGGGCCTGTCGCTGCCGCTCCTCAGCCTGCCGCGGCTGCAGGCCGAGGCCGATGTCGCCCATGCCACGGCCGAGGAGGCCTATCTGAACTGGCGGCTCTCGGTCCTCTCGGCGGTCGAGGATGTCGAGACGGGCCTCGCGGCGGTGGCGGGGTCGCGGCTGGCGGTGCAAAGGACCCAACGCGTGGTGGCCCTGAACGCCGAGGCGCTGGATCTGTCGCGCAAGCTTCTGGAAAGCCGAGGCGATGTGACAGCACTGGACGTGCTGGACCGCGAGCGCCTGGTCTCGCAGGCCCGGACCAGCCTGGCGCAAAGCCAGCGCGATTATGCCAGCGATACCATAGCGCTTTACGTGGCCCTCGGGCTCGGCCCCGATCCGGAGGCGCCATGACCCGGCGGGATGTCGCGCAGTTCTGCCACGCCTCTGGGCCCATAATGGCCCGGGGCCGGCACAATTGCACCGGAAGTCTGGACAGGGACCCAAAATTCGACACAATTCACGGTTGTTATCCTTTTGATAAGGATTTGGTGCCAAGCCTGAATGTGGATGGATGCGGTCTGAGGCGTGGTACGAAGGAGAGAAGTGCATGTCATTGGGTTTCGTGATGATCGGTATGGTTCTTGGGTTCGTGGCGGCGGTCACGGTCTGGATGGCGGGGGCTGGCGTCTTCATGGCCCTGCTCGCCTATTCCGGCTGTGGCGCCCTGGGCATGGTTTCGGCCGTGATCCTGGCCACGCGCCAGACGGCGGACGATCAGCATGCCAAAGGCCAGGCCCTGGCCTCCTGATAGTCCGGGGGCGGTAAAACCCCTGCGAAAAGGCGTTGTTGCACGGGCGCGGGCGATCGGCCATGCTCCAGGACATTGGTTTTTGGTTGCAGCAGCAGGTCCCGTGTCGTGATTACACCCATTCTTCTGTCCGGCGGGTCCGGAACCCGGCTTTGGCCCCTGTCCCGCAAGAGTTACCCCAAGCAATTCTCGGCCCTGACCGGGGTGGAGAGCCTGTTTCAGGCCGCAGCCCACCGCCTTTCCGGGCCGGACTGGGCCGCACCGGTGATCGTCACCAATTCCGATTTCCGCTTCATCGTCACCGAACAGCTGGAAGCGGCGGGCATCCGTCCGGGCGCCATCCTGATCGAGCCCGCCCCGCGCAACACCGGCCCGGCGATCCTGGCGGCGGCCCTGCATGTGGCGGCCGCGGACCCCGATACGCTGATGCTGGTGGCGCCCTCCGACCATGTGGTGCCCGATGCGGCGGCCTTCCGTGCCGCGGTGGCGGCGGCGGTGCCTTCGGCCGAGGCCGGCCGCATCGTCACCTTCGGCATCCGGCCGACCCGGCCGGAAACCGGCTATGGCTGGCTGGAGCTTGGGGCCGACCCCGGCGATTTCGCGCCGCGGCCGCTGCCGCTCAAGCGCTTTGTCGAAAAGCCCGATGCCGCAAGCGCCGCCGGGATGCTGGCCGCCGGCACCTATCTGTGGAACGCCGGCATCTTCCTGTTTTCGGCCCGCACCATCCTGGCCGCCTTCGAGGCCCATGCCCCGGCCATGCTGGAACCGGTGCGCGCGGCCCTGGCGGAAGGCCAGGCCGATCTGGGCTTTCTGCGGCTGGCACCGGGGCCCTGGGCCCGGGCGGAAGAGATCTCGATCGACTATGCGATCATGGAACGCGCCAGCAACCTGACCGTGGTGCCCTTCGCCGCCGGCTGGTCCGATCTGGGCGACTGGGATTCGGTCTGGCGCGAAAGCGGGCCGGACGCCCTGGGCAATGTCGCGCGCGGCCCGGTCACCGCCATCGACTGCGAGGATACGCTGCTGCGCTCCGAGGCCGAGGGGGTGGAACTGGTGGGCATCGGCCTGAAGGGCCTCGTCGCCGTGGCCATGCCCGATGCGGTGCTGATCGCCGACCGCTCCCGCGCGCAGGAGGTCAAGCTGGCCGTCTCGGCGCTCAAGGCCAAATCCGCCAAGCAGGCCGAAACCTTCCCGCGCGACCACCGCCCCTGGGGCTGGTTCGAGACGCTGGCCCTGTCGGACCGCTTCCAGGTCAAGCGCATCGTGGTCCATCCCGGCGCGGCCCTGTCCTTGCAAAGCCATCACCACCGGTCGGAACACTGGATCGTCGTCTCGGGCACCGCCAAGGTGACGGTGGATGACAAGGTCCAGCTCCTGAGCGAAAACCAGTCGGTCTATATCCCGCTCGGCGCCGTGCACCGGATGGAAAACCCCGGCAAGATCCCGATGGTCCTGATCGAGGTCCAGACCGGCGCCTATCTCGGCGAGGACGACATCATCCGCTACGAGGATGTCTATGCGCGGGGGCAGGGGGCGAAGGGGTAGCATGGAGGGGCCAGCCGTGCTTTCCGAAGGGGTCGCGCGCCCGACAGGGCTCGGGGCGTTTTCCACCTTCCGCGCGCGCAGGCGGTTTGGATCGCTCGACGGCTTGCGCTGTCTGTGCATTCTGGCCGTACTCTGGCATCACGGGCCGATCTGGGAGGCCTGGCCGGAGGGGCCGAGACTGTTGAGCCGGGGCTTCCTCGGGGTCGATTTCTTCTTCATCCTCAGCGGCTTTCTGATCACCACCCTGCTGTTGCGCGAAGCGGCGACGAAGGGGCAATTCTCGTTGCGCGGCTTCTACTGGCGGCGGCTTTTGCGCATCGTGCCGATCTATTTCCTGCTCGTGACGGTCGTCTCTGCCTGGTTCGTCTGGGGTAAAGGGCAGAGGGAATATGCCGAGCTCGTGCCGTTCTACTATCTCTTCCTCGCCAATTTCCTGACCTCGTCGATCCCGCTTCTTGCCCCCACCTGGTCTCTCGCGGTCGAAGAGCAGTATTACCTCGTCTGGCCCCTGCTGCTGCGAAGCCTGCCGCAAAAGGCGGTGCTGCCCGTGCTGGCCCTGCTCATCGCCATGAATGTGGCGGGGATCATGGGCGCCTTCGCCGGGCTGGGGATCCATGCCCTCGATGTCGGGCCCCTGCATCTGGCCCTGCCCAATGCGACCTATGCCCCGATCCTGATGGGCAGCGCGCTGGCGGTCATCCTGCACGATTCTCGCGGCTTCACCTGGCTTCATGCCGGCCTGGGCGGATGGCTGACCGCGCCGGCCCTCCTGGCGCTGCTGCTTGTCCTGGTGCAGATCCTGCCCGAGGATATGCGCGGACTTCCCAATCTTGCGACCCATCTGGTGATGACCGCCCTGCTTGCCAGCCTCATCCTGCGCGAAGACAACGGCCTGGCGCCGCTTCTCCGGCTCCGGCCGATCGCACGGGTGGGGGAGGTGAGCTACGGCATCTACCTCTACCATCTGATCGGCCTCTGGGTCGCCACCAGCCTTCTGTCGCACCTTGGCCTTGGCACACCCTGGGGGGTGCAACTGTCTTACATGGTGGTGTCCGTCCTGATCGCAGAGATCAGCTATCGCACCATCGAAGCGTGGTTCCGTCGCTTCCGCTGAAGGGCGGCGTGCCGATCAAAGCTCCAGAAGCACCCGCGCCAGCTGGGAGCCCCATGACAAGGCCGGGTCGTAAAGCCTTGGGCGCACCTGCTCGAGGTTCTTGAGCAGCGTGGCATATGCCTCCTTGTCGGTAATGAGTTCTGTCAGCGCGCGCTTGAGATCTGCAGCATCATCCACCCGGAACGACCTGCAGGCGGGACCCAGCACATCGACAGCCGGGACGATTGAACTCAGAAGCGTCGGGATGCCATGGGCCGCCCCCTCCAGCCCGACCAGGGCCAACCCCTCGTTAAACGCGCTCATCGTCGGGCAGATGATCAGATCCGTCCCGGCGATTTCACGGTGCACCCCCGCAGAGTCCAGCTTTCCAAGAAACCGCAGGTCTGCGAGCCCGGACGCCTTCACCGCCGCCCTGAGTTCATCGTCACAATTGCCGGAGCCGGCAAAGGTCAGGTCAAGATCCGGAAATTGGGGCTTGAGCGCGGTGAACACGTCCAGCAGCATGAACACACCCTTGAACCGCTCGATCCGCCCCAGATAGAGGAGTTTGCGCACGCAATGTCGCTCCTCCACCTTGTAGCGGGCGACGATCTGCGGATGTTCGGCGCGACCCCTTATCCGGCCCTGCGTGACAATGCCAACCTGGTTGGCGCATTCCGGCGAGGTGCAGACCGCGCCGTCCAAAGCCCGGCTGCGGTGTTCCAGCAGTTTCATCCGCAAGGTTGATTTGAGGCCGGCCGGCTTGCGCCCCATGGGCCAGAAGGTGTTATGCGCGGTCAGCACCAGCCTGCGCCCCCGCTTCAACCGTTTCCAGCCACTTTGGGGAAAGTCTGTGCTGGCGATCACGACATGCGGGTCGAAGGACTCGACTTTGGCAATCACGTCGCGGGCAAATTTGATCTGGCTTCTGTAGTAGCTCATCCTGCCCGTCCAGGAGGGGCGCACCACCTGGACGAACTGGACACCTGGCCCGGTCTCTGCTGGCCGAGCAAAGCCCGACACCATCTGCACCGAGGCGCCGATCCTCCTGGCCAGCTCGTAAAACTGCGCGGAATAGGTCACGCTTGGCACCCTGGGGTCGGCCTTGCCTTCTCGCCAATATTTGTAGGTGCCGACGATGTCACCGGGATCGCCGACGAAGGAAATGCGCAGCGGCCCCTCCTTGATGCCAAGATTGCGCTTTATGTCTTCGGCGGCCCCCTCCGGAACCTTGATGATCTCCTGATCCAGCCCATCACTCATTCAGAAGCCCCATACCGAAAGAGGAGGATGTTCATGCGGCGCTCCCCTGAGCAGGTTCAATAATAGCTCTGGTCATAGCCCGTGCTGGTGTCGGCAAAGGCGCATTTGTTCAGGACGGTGCCGAGCACATTGGTCAGGTGGCCGACCTCCTGTTCGCAGCGGTCGATCTGGGGCAGGGTGCTGGCACCCGCTGCCGCCACGATCAGCGCGCAGTCGACATGGGCGAAAAAGCCGAGGTTGTCGTCATTGCCCTGCATCGGCGGCGTGTCGAAGATCATGATGTCGGGCTTCCACTCGGCCTCGATCCGGTCCAGCGCCATTTCGGTGTCCAGGCTGTGCAGCAGTTCGGCCGAGCGGGGCACCGCCATGCGGTTGGTGCAGATCGCCAGATTGGGGCCGTAGCGCACCGCGTAATCGGTCAGCCGGGCCCCCGGGCGCAGCAGGCCGGGGATGTCGGGGGCGGCGGAATATTCCAGCAGATGGGCTTGCGACGGGCGGCGCAGGTCGAAATCCATCAGGATGATGCGGAACTGGCCATAGCGCGCGAGGCTCAGCGCGAGGTTGAGGCTGATCGTGCTTTTCCCGCATTTCGTGGTGGGGGAGGTCACGGCCAGCCGCGTCCAGTTCTCGGCCTTCATCTGGCGCACCACGCGCGAGCGCAGCAGGTCATAGGGCGTCGAGAATTCCGGCCCGAGGATGGCGTTCAGCCTCTGGCGCCGCGCCTGTTGCGGCGAGATCTCGATGGCCCGCAGCGCGGCCCAGTCGCCGCTGCCGGGGGCGGGGCCCTCGGGCAGCGCGGCACCGGGGCTCGGCGCCGCGGCCTCTGCGCTCTGCACCTGGCGCCGGGCGATGCGGGCCTTGGCCATTGCGGCTTCGAGTCGTTCCATCTTTCTCCCTCTCCCTCCCTGCCGTCCCGGGTGCCTTGCCCCCTAAAGCCCGAGTTTGCTGGTCATCTTGGCCATAATGATGTCCATCGGCATGTAATAACGGTCGACCAGATAGGCCCCGCCCGACAGCCCCGCGGTCAGGGCGACGAGAAACAGCGCGATGCCCAGGCGCCGGCGCAGCGTTTCGCCCGGGGTGCGGGTATAGGGGATCGTCCCGATCGGCTTGATGTCGAGATGGCGTTCCAGGTCGATCGGGCGGCGCACCGATGTGTTGAGAAGCTCCACGAGGCCGACCAGCCCGAGGCCCAGCATCAGCCCGGCTGCGGCCCCCATCGCCGCGATCCGCTTGCGGCGCGGCCGGACCGGCTTGTCGGGCACGGTGGCGGGGTCCAGCACGGCGATGCGCTGCCCCTTGGAGAGCACTTCGATCCGCTCGCCGGTCGAGGCCTTGGAGAGCCGGTCGGTCGCGGTGTTGTACTGGCCCTGGATATTGTCATAGTCGCGCTGCAGGGCCTGCAATTGCACGGCCACGCCGGCGCTGCGCTCGATCGCGTCCTTGAGGGTGGCAAGCTGCAGGCTCACATCGTCGCGCTGCTCGCTCAGCTGGATGATCTGGGCGTCCTGATCGGCCAGATGGATGTCGAGCGGCGAGGTCGAGCGCCGCGGGGCGGGATCGGCGCTTCCGGTCGCATCCGTGCCGGTCTCGTCGGGCGTGGCCTTGCCGTCCGAGGTGGCGCGGCCCAGATTGACCTTGGCCTCGAGCTCGGCGATCTTGGTCTTGATCAGGGCCACCTTGGGATTGGTCGGGGCATAGACGGCCAGGGCCTGGGTCAGGTCGATCTTCAGCTGCGCCAGCTGCTGGGCCTCGGGCGAGAGGTTGGCGCCCTGGTCGGGCAGGTCGGTCTGGCCGGAGGCGCGGTAGATGTCGATCAGGCGCTGCCTCTGGTTCTTGAGGTCCGCGATCTGGCGGTCCAGCCCGGCGAGCCTTTCCTGCAGGTTGGATTGCTGGGTCAGCCGGTAGCTTTGCGTATCGGGCAGGGCATCGGCATTCTGGTTCTGGAAGGCGAGGATCTTGGCGCTTTGCGTGGTCAGATCCGCCGAAAGCCGGTCGACCTCCTGGCGGAAGAACTGCAGCGTGTCCTGGGCCTGGGTGGTGCGGCTCGAGGTGCTGTCGGCCAGGATGCGGGTGATGTATTCATTGACCACCGCCGCCGCGACCTGCCCCGAGGGCGCATCGAAGGCGACGGTCATCAGCGTGGCCTGATCGCGCCCGGCCTGGGTGTCGATCCGGGTGGCGTCGAGCATCGCCGTCACGACGTCGTCGGGGTCCATCGTGTCCATCTTGGGCAGGGCGGCGAACTTGTGCGCGATCTCCAAGAGGTTCTGCCGGGTCAGCAGGCGCTGCTGGACGATCTGCAGCTGTTCCAGCGCCGCGGTGTCCACCGTGGGTGCGGCCAGGGCATCGGGGATCTGCGAGTTTTCCAGAAGCAGCCGCGCCGAGCTTTCATAGACCGGCGGCAGGCGGTAGGCCACGACGACCGAGATGGCCGTCACCACGAGGAAGATGATCAGGATGTAATGCAGCCGCCGCAGCAGGACCGCGAGATAATAGCGCAGATCAAGATTCATGTCCCGGCCCCTTGGTCACGGGTGGAGGCGTTTCGGATGGGGGATCGGCAGATGGGGCGGCGGCAGACGGGTCATCGCCGGCATCGGTCTTGAAATGGTCGAAGCGGACGTTGCGGTCGGCGCCGAAGGTCGGCAGCTGGGCTGCGAAGAAGAAATTGTCATGCAGCACCTCGGCCAGGATGTCGGTGTCGACATGGCGGCTTTCCAGCGTCCAGGCGTAAAGCAGCGCCATGTCGCAGAACTGGTTGATCAGCCGCGGCACGCCCTGGGTGACCTTGAAGACATAGTCCAGCGCCGCGGCGGTGAATTCCTCGCCCGACCCGCCCACCGCGCGCAGCCGGTGGATGATGAAGGCGCCGGTCGTCTCGCGGTCCAGGGGTTCGAGGTGGTAGCTGACCGCGATGCGCTGTGCCAGCTGTTCCAGATGCGGCCGGCAGATCATCTCGCGCAGCTCGGGCTGGCCCACCAGCACCAGCTGGACGACCTCATCCTTGCCGGTGTTGATATTGGTCAGCATCCGAAGCTCTTCGAGGCTTTCCTGCGACAGGTTCTGCGCCTCGTCGAAGATCAGGATGGTGCGGCGGTCGGCGGCATATTCGGCGATCATGAAATCCTGCATCGCCTGGAAGAGCTGCACATAGCCGGAATTGGGGTCGAAGGTCATGCCGAGGGAGTTCATCACCCACTGGATCAGCGCGCCGCGCCCGCCCTGGGCGTTCGAGATCAGCCCGACCGTGACCGAACCGTCGAGGGTCAGCAGCAGCTCGCGCAGGAGCGTGGTCTTGCCGCAGCCGATCGCCCCGGTCAGCAGGGTGATCGGCGCGCGCGAGACGACGCCGAATTCCAGCACCGAAAAGGCCTTGCGATACTGCGGCGACCACATGAGCAGATCGGGGTCGGGCAGCAGCGTGAAGGGGCGTTCACGAAAGCCGAAGAATTCGGCATAAAACCCCTTATGCTCGGGTCCGGTCTTTTGTGGCCGGGGCAAGGCATTGTCTTGCGAACGTCTGACCATGTCTCATTCAAACTCTTTACCGCCAACTTGCGGGGATTATGCGCCGCGCGACATATCTTCCATCTGGGCCAGACCTCGTACAAAAGCAACCCGTCAGGGTGATTCGGCTCTGAAATTCTCCCGCTACAACCAGAGGATGTAATCGGCGCGGCCAATACAGGGCACTTTCGCCTATTGTCATCTGACCCCTTCCCATCTGTTGCCAAACAAGAGACAATCCCTAGGGGGATAGCGGAAGATCTTGTCAAGATTGCGGTATCTTGCCCCCGTCGTGCCATAATCCCGTCGATTTTAATCGGAAGGCGGCGGGAATTGTTGTAACCAATGGGAGGGGGCTTTTCTCTGCCTGTTGTCTGGCGTGCCACGTTTGCTGTGGCGCGTCGGGCGGCGTGTCGCAGGCGGTATTTTGCTGGTTAAGGCGCCAGCCTTTAGGAGGTCACGGTGCGTTTTGAGCCGATCACGGTTTTTCTGGATATTGTTACCCACGGTCCCGCAGGGGTCGTCCTGCCCCAGCCGCCCGGCTTTTATCACCGGGTTCTGAAGCGTCCGATCGATGTGGCGCTGGTGCTGCTTGCCGCACCCATCATCCTGCCTGTCGTGCTGCTGATGGCCTTGCTCATCTTTCTGCATGACGGTCACCGGCCGTTCTACTGGAGCGAACGCGTCGGTCGCGGCGGGCGCACGTTCCACATGCTGAAGCTGCGGTCGATGGTGCCGGATGCCAATGCGCGTCTGCAGGCCTATCTGGCCAGCGATGCCGAGGCGGCGGAAGAATGGACGCGGACCCAGAAGCTGAAATACGACCCCCGGATCACCCGGTTCGGTCGGATGCTGCGCAAGACCTCGCTGGACGAGCTGCCGCAGTTCTGGAACGTCTTCAAGGGCGACATGGCCCTGGTCGGGCCGCGCCCGATGATGCCGGACCAGCGCCCGATCTATCCGGGCTGGGCCTATTACACGCTGCGCCCGGGTGTCACCGGTCCGTGGCAGGTGTCGGACCGCAACGAATGCGAATTCGCCCGCCGGGCGGATTTCGACCTCGATTACCACAGGGACCTGTCCTTCGTGAACGATCTGCGGCTGCTTGCGAAAACCGTCGGCGTGGTGTTGCGCGGGACGGGCTATTGACAGCCAGCCCCCGGTCCCCTCAGGTCTGGGGAGACCCGGGGAGGGGTGCCATTCAAGACTGCGGTTGGCCAGGCTTGCCATTGCCAGGGCTGGCGGCAGGATTGCTGCAAGCAGGACGTTCACATCATGATGACGGGACCCATGACGACGTGGCGCGGTGCCAGGATCCTGCTTCTGGTGGGGCTTCTGGCCCTGCTGGGGGCTTGTGAATCCGCCAAGCAGAAGGCCGAGCGCCATCTGAAATCGGCGCTGGAGCTGGTGCAGCAGGGCGATGCCGAACGCGCCACGGTCGAATTCCGCAATGTCTTCCAGCTCGACCCCGGCAACCGCGCCGCGCGGATCGCCTTTGCCGAGTTGTTGCGCGACCGCGGCAACCTGCCCGAGGCCCTGGCCCAGTACCAGAATGTCCTCGACCAGGCCCCGACCGACCTCGAGGCGCTGAAGGCCACGGCGCGCCTCATGGCCGATATCGGCAACTGGCCCGAGGCCGGCAAGCGGGCCGATGCCGCCCTGGCCCAGGCGCCCGGCGATCCGGCGATGATGGTGGTCAGGGCCGGGGCCGATTACGCCACGGCCTTCGGCTCCGGCGATGTCGATGGCCGCCGCAAGGCCGCCGCGGCCGCCGCCGCGCTGATCGCAAAACTGCCCGGGGATCTGCTGCCCCGCCGCATCGTCATCGAGAACTTCGCCCAGGACGGCGATTTCCCCGCAGCCCTGCAGGCGATCGATGCGGGGCTGGAGGTCATGCCCAAGGAAAAGGCGCTTTACCAGCTGCGTCTGACCATGCTGGCCGCCGAAAGGGACGATGCCGCCGTTGCGGACGAGCTCTTGAAGATGATCACCCTCTTCCCCGACGACCCCGGACTGGCCCCGGCGCTGGTGCGCTGGTATCTCAGCCAGAACCAGCTGGACACGGCCGAGGGCTTCCTGCGCGGCCGGGCCGAAGCGGGCGATCTGGCCTCGCGGATGGTGCTGGTGAATTTCCTGCAGCTGCACCGCTCGCCCGCCGCAGCCCTGGCCGAGATCGACAAGATCCTGGCCGCGCTGCCCGCCACCCCGCAAGCCAACCCGCCTGCCGCCCCGCCGCCGCCCGCCGCGCCGCCCGGCGCTGCCGGGGCGCCGGACGCGCCGCCGCAGGTGACGCCGGAGGATCTGCGCACGCTGCGCGCCAGCATCCTCTTCGACGAGGGCCAGCATGATGCGGCGATCTCGGCCCTCAAGGATCTTCTGGCCACGGCCAAGCCCTCGGACCAGACCCGGCGCATCAAGGTGATGCTGGCGCGGATGGAAGTGGTGGCGGGCGATCCGGTCCAGGCGCGGGCGCGGATCGAAGAGGTGCTGGCCGAGGATGCCGGCCAGTCCGAGGCCCTGAAGCTCAAGGCCAGCTGGCTGATCGCGGCCGACAAGACCGATGATGCCGTGGCCCTGCTGCGCACCGCCCTTGACACCAATCCCCGCGATGCCGAGGCGATGACGCTGATGGCCGCGGCCTACGAACGGGCGGGCAGCCGGGATCTGGTCGGCGACATGCTGGGCCAGGCGGTGGTCGCCTCGGGCCGGGCGCCGGCGGAATCGATCCGCTATGCCGATTTCCTGATCGCCGCGCAGAAATACCTGCCGGCCGAGACGCTTCTGATCGATGCGCTGCGGCTCGACCCGGCCAATGTGGCGGTTCTGGCGGATCTGGGCCGGCTCTATGTCCTGATGCAGGACTGGCCGCGCGCCGGGAGTGTCGCCGACCGCCTGGACGAGATCGCCTCGCCCGAGGCGCTGGATGTCAGCCGCCGCCTGCGCCCCTCGCTGCTGGCGGGCCAGCAGAACATGGATGCGGCGATCGGCTATCTGCAGGGCTCGGCCCAGGGCGCCGACAGCAGCAGTCTGGGCACGCGGACCCGGCTCTTGCACGCCTACCTGGCCAACAACCAGCCCGACAAGGCCCGCGCCCTCGCGCAGGACATGCTGGCCAAGGCGCCCGACGACCCGGCGACCCGCTTCATCGTGGCCACCGTGCTGGGGGCCACCGGCGATGCCGCCGGGGCGGAGACGGTCTACCGCGATCTCGTGCGCCAGGACCCCGGCCGGGTCGTGGTCTGGTCGGCGCTGGTCCGTCTGCTGGTGCAGGCCGGCCAGGCGCCGCAGGCCGAGACGGCCCTGGACGAGGCCCTGACCCATCGCCCCGATGCCAGCGACCTTCTGATGCTCAAGGCCGGGTTCCAGGAACAGCACCAGGACATCGCGGGTGCCACCGCGACCTATGACAAGCTCTATGCCGCCGATTCCGACAACCTGGTGCTGGCCAACAATCTGGCCTCGATGCTGGTGAGCGGCGTTGCCGATCCGGCGAAACTGGACCCGGCCAAGCTGGACCGCGCCTGGCTGGTCGCGCGCCGGATGAAGGACACGACCGAGCCCGCCTATGCCGATACCTATGGCTGGATCACCCGGCTGCGCGGCAACCCGACCGAGGCGCTGCCCTATCTGGAAATCGCGGCCCGGGGCCTGCCCGGGGACCCGCTGGTCCAGTTCCACCTGGCCGAGACCTATCAGGCGCTGGGGCGCAGCCCGGAGGCCCAGGCCCAATATGGCAAGGTCCTGGCCCTGGTGCCCGCCGATGATGCCCGCGATTTCGTGCAGGCCGCCCGGCAGGGCGCCACGGCCACCCCCGCCGCGGCCACCCCCGCCGCGGCCACTTCCGCCGCACCGGCCCCTGCCGTACCCGCCCCGCCGCCCGCTGCGGGGGGCAACTGATGGCCGGGCCACAAACTGTGGCTGTCATGGTACGTTTGTCTGCCGACTGGCGCGGGTGTCCTGCCGCGTGTTGCCGTTCCGGCGTGCCGGGGCTTAGTGTTGAACATCATTACCTTGCAGAGCGAAGATCATGTCGAAATTCCTAAGACCCCTGCTCACGCTTCTGGCGTTCCTGGTTCTCGTCCCCGTGGTTCTGGCGCCTGTGCTGCTGACGGCCCCGGCCGCCATGGCCCAGAGCAGCTACAAGATCAGCCCCGGCGACATCCTGCAGCTTGAAGTCATCGAGGACCCCTCGCTGAACCGCAATCTTCTGGTCCTGCCGGATGGCAGCATCACGGTGCCTTCGGGCGGGACGATCCGGGCCGGGGGGCATACGATCCCCGAGGTGCAATCCGCCGTGACCCAGATGCTGGCGCCGAATTTCGCCAAGTCGCCGACGGTCAACCTGGCGGTGGGCCAGCTCGCGCCGCCGCGCACGGGCAGCGGCACGGCCAAGAAGGCCACGCTGCCGGTCTATGCCATCGGCGAGGTCGCCAAGCCCGGCCGGATCGATGTGGAACGCGGCACGACGCTTCTGCAATTCCTGGCCGAAAGCGGCGGGCTGACGCCCTTTGCCGCCACCAAGCGCATCCAGCTGCGCCGCACCGATGCCGCGGGTCAGGAACGCTCCTACCTCTTCAACTATGATGCCGTGATGTCCGGGGCCCAGACCACCGTCATCACCCTGCAGAAGGGCGATGTGATCATCGTTCCGCAGCGCCGCCTTTTCGAATGAAATGACCATGGCGCGTTGGGGGGCGGGTCTGGTGGGGCGAGGTCTGGGCATGTGCGGCAGCACTGTCTGCGGGCTTGCCCTGCTGTTGTCCGCCTCTGCCGCCCTGGGCCAGAGCCTGGCGCTGCCGGGCACGCCTGCGGCGGGTGCCGCGCCCGATCCGGCCACCAGCCAGAATCTGCGGCCGCCGCCGCGGCTGAGCTTCGATCTGTCCAGCGGGCTGACCTATGACGACAACCCCGATCTGGCGGTGACCGGCGGCAAGGCCGAGACCCGGTTCGACACCCGGATGGGCCTGAACCTGAACCGGCAGACCCGCAACACCTCGCTGGCGCTGTCGCTGGGTGCCATGGCGCGGGCAAGTTCGGGCGACGGGTCCGGGCTGCGCGAGCCCTCGGCCCGGCTGGACTACAAGACCGACACCGGCGCCACCCGGCTGAGCCTCAACGGGCTTTACCAGCAGACCCCGGTCGATACCTTCAGCCCGGCGCTTCTGTCGGATGGCACGATCGCGGGCAGCGATCTGGTGGCCACCACCGGCACGATCACCAGCAGGACCGCCGGGTTCAATTTCGAGACCGGGGTCAAGGCGCCGCTCGGCTTCACGCTGGCCGGCCAGTATGACGGGCGCAGCTACAGCAACACCACCGATCCGGGCCTTTTCGACACCACGGTGCGCAGCCTGTCGACCGGGGTGATCTGGCGCATGGCCTCGGGGGCGGAGGTGACGCTCGGGGCCGAGGCCGATACCACCGATTACGCCAATCTGACCCAGACCAGCCGGCGCAGCCATGCGGTGACCCTGGGCTATGACGCGCCGCTGCGGCCGGATCTGAAGTTGAAGCTGAGCCTTGGCCAGAGCACGGCCACCGGCAAGGATGCCGGGGTGGAGACCTTCCGTTCCTCGGGCCTGATCGGCAGCATCGGGCTGGAACAGACCCGGGTCAATGGCAAGGCCACCGCCACCCTGAGCTCGGAACGCGATGTGCTGGGCGCCCGCCAGACCCTGAGCTTCGGTCGCAGCCTGACCCTGCGCACCGGCAGCCTCGATGCGACGCTCGGGGTTTCGGGGCGCAGCGGCGGCGCGCTGGAGCCGGTCGGCAGCCTGACCTACGAGCGCATCCTGCCGTCGGACCGCTTCAACCTCAGCCTGTCGCGGCAGATCGCGCTCAATTCCGACAATGTCGACCAGGCCAGCACCTTCGTGGATTTCGGCTGGCAGCACCGGATCAATGCCGTCTCCAGCCTTGGCCTGTCGCTGAACCTGGCGGCGGTGGGCGGGGCGGGCAATGGCACGGTGACCGGGGCCAGCCGCAGCACGCTGCGCGCCAGCTGGTCGCATGATCTGGCGCGGGACTGGCAGCTGACGACGGGCTATCAGTACCGCAACACCGACCAGTCCGGCAGCAGTTCCGCCACCTCCAACTCGGTCTTCCTGACCGTCAGCCGCAAGTTCACGCTGCAGCCCTGAGGCGGGCCCCCGGAGCATCATGACCCAGAAGCCCCTCCGCCGCCCGAGGCTTCCGAATCTGGCGGCCAGCCTCTGGCTCTTGCTGGCGCTGTGTCTTCTGCCCGAGCTTGTGCTGTCGGGGGCCGATCTCGGGCTTTGGGGGGCGCCGTCCTGGCGCGGGATCGCCTATGCCTGGGCCGGGTTCTGGCCGGGGCTGCTGCATGACTGGGCGCCGAATTATCCGGGCCAGGTCTGGGTGATGTTCGTGACCTATGGTTTTCTGCATGCCGGGATCGTGCATCTTCTGGTCAACATGATGTCGCTCGTCTCGCTGGGGCGGGCGGTGACCGACCGGGTGGGGCAGGGCGGCTTCTGGGGGATCTATGGCCTGGCGCTTCTGGGCGGGGGCCTGGGCTTTGGCCTGCTGAGCCAGGCGCCCAACCCGATGGTCGGCGCCTCGGGGGCGCTGTTCGGCCTGGCGGGGGCGCTGATCCTCTGGGGCTTTGTCGACCGCTGCCGCGCCGGGCAGGGGCTCTGGCCGATCGGGCGGGCGCTGCTCTGGCTGGTGGCGCTCAACCTGATCCTCTGGGCGGCCACCGGGGGGCGGCTGGCCTGGCAGACCCATCTCGGCGGTTTTCTGGCCGGCGCCGTGGCCGCGGCGGGGGTGGAAGCCTGGCAGGACCGGCGGGCGGGCTGAGCGCCCGGGGCGCGGGTCAGAGGATCAGATCAGAGAATCAGGTCATGGGCGGTCAGGGCGGTGACGCCGACCAGGACCAGGCTGGCATCCGTCGTGCCATTGCCGTCGGTATCGATCTGCAGCCGGTGGGTGGATGCCTCGAAACGCACCTCGCCCGCGGTCTGCGAGAAGTGCCGGGTGCCGATGAAATGCAGCGTGTCGAAGGCGAGCTCGATGCGGTCCTGGCCCGGGACGAAATCCTTGATCACATCGGCGGTCGTCTGGATGCCCATCTCGGCCGCGGCAGAGAAGACGAAGACATCCGCCCCGGTGCCGCCCCAGAGCTGGTCCCGCCCGAAGCCGCCGGCGATGAGGTCGCGCCCGCCGCCGCCATAGATCACGTCGTCGCCATAACTGCCCGAGATCGTGTCGCCCAGCCGGCCGCCCTCGATGCGGTCGGACCCGATGCCGCCGGTGATCTGGTCATGGCCATAGCCGCCGTAGAAGAAATTGCGCCGCGCATCGGTGCCGTCGTCCGACAGGAAATCGTCCAGCCCGGTGCCCATCAGCGTGTCGCGGCCATTGCCGCCCGCGGCGATGTGGCAATGGCGCAAGAGATCGGCCCCGTCGCCGCCATAGGCGTTCCAGATGCCGGTCAGCGTATCGGCGCCGCTGTCGCCATAGGCCAGGATGCGGTTGGTCCGATAGGAGGTCCCCGGCCCGCCGATGATGACATCGGCACCGCTTCCGCCCGCGAAATAGCCAAGCTGTCCGGTGCCATGCAGCGTGTCGGCCCCGTCGCCGCCAAAGAGATTGGCGCTGTCACAGGCGGGCATCATGCGCAGCAGGTCATTGCCGGCATCGCCGAAGGCCACCACATGCAGATAGGCGGCGCTCGGCTGCGAGATCCGGAGGATATCTGCCCCATTTCCGCCATAAAGCGTGTCGAAGTTGCTCAGATTGATCAGGGTGTCATTGCCGTCCAGACCGCTGATCACCTCGGCCGCCGAGGTGTCTTGCAGGCGATTGTCCCCCGCCGTCCCGAGAATCTCACTGGCCACAAGCGTTCCTCGCCACAATTTCGTCACAAAGGTTAACGGTCTGACCCCCGATCGGCAATCCGCAGCCCCGCCAGAGCTGCGCAAGTGGAAACAATCCGCCGAGCCGCCGCCCGGGACGGTGGCCGGCAGGGGGGGTCAGGCGGAGGTCAGGCGGAGGTCAGGTGGAGGGGTTTGGGGCAGAAGGGCCGGGCCAAAACAGAAAGGCGCCCGTGGGCGCCTTTCCTTGGGGTCTGTGGATCTTGTGAACCGGCTTGCGGATCAGACCGACTTGCCCGACTTGCGGCGCATGACCAGGCCCATCAGCGCGAAGCTGCCCAGAAGCAGCGGCAGGCCGGCAGGCAGGGGAACGGCCGACAATTGGCCATAGATGTTCATGTGCGACAGGCCCTGGCTGCTGATCGTCCAAGACCCGCTGGTCACGCCATCGGGCAGGCCGAAGGCCGCCCAGTCCGGGTTGAACTGCCCTTCGCCGCTTTTCAGGGCAAGAACGAGGTTGGTCCAGATCGATCCGGCCGGCGGCGGGGTCAGCAGATTGGCAAAGTCGATGCTGAAGGTGCCCGAGGTGGTGCCCAGACCGGTGAGCGTGATCCCCGAACCGGCAAGATCGCTCTTGTCGATCATGCTGTAGCCGGCCCCGAGGAAGGCCAGAAGCGGATCCTGCGCGGGATTGCCGTTGATGTTGCCCACGCCGGAGGTGATGCAGGTCGTGGCGACCGTCGTCGTCAGGGAGAACTCCCGATCGGTGGTCTCGGGTGTGCCCGGGCAATTCACGGTCGCGGCATGTGCCCCGAGGGCGCCAAGGCCCAGCCCCAGCGCCAGGGCTGCGACCTTCAGGGGTTTCGCGAAATCGAAATGCATTTCAGTTGCTCCAATTCATTGAAAGAGGGACCCTGGCGGGACCCGCACCGTTACCCCACGTGCTGGAATCGCCAATAAGCAATCACAATTTAGACACATTTACGCCATTAATCAAATTATTTAAATGCAGGTTATTGTGGAGGGAATCCTTAAAATAGGGCGCAACTCAAGGATGATTCACCTCTGGATTCATCGGGATAAAGATCTGCCCTTGTGATTATTGTTGCCGAATTGGAAATAGTGGCACCGCAGCCTGCGCGCCCCCACCTTGAGCCCGCAACTTGAGGGCCCTTGGGCCCCGTGTTAGGTTTTCCCGCGCCGCCCGGGTGGGCCCCTGCGGGACGGAAAGAACAGCCTTGGGCGATTCTCGACACAGTCAGCGCTGGAGCGCGCTTGCCGGCCCGAGCGCGGAGGTGGCCGGTCTTTTCGGCAGTCTGTTTGCTGGGCTTTTTGGCGGGCTGCCGCCGCAGACCCCGGTCCAGGCCTATCGCAGCACAGCCCCGGCCGGGCCGGGGGATGTGCATCCTGCCGAATGGCTGCTTGTGGCGGCGGCCGCGCCGCGCCGGCAGGCGGATTTCCTGAACGGGCGGGTCTGTGCCCATGCCGGCCTGCAGGCCCTCGGGATGGCCGATGCGCCGGTCGGGATCGGCGCCAGGGGCATGCCGCTCTGGCCGCAGGGGGTGGCGGGCAGCATCGCGCATTGCGAGGGCTTTTGTGCCGCGGTGGTGGCCCGCAAGGCGGGTGGGCCTGCGGGGCAGGGCGGCGGGCTGCGCAGCCTCGGCCTCGATATCGAGCGGTGGGCGCGGATGGACCTGGCCTATGCCCCGCATATCCTGACCGGGGCCGAGCAGCGGGACCTTCTCGCCCCCGATCCTGCCCGCGATGGCTTCCTCGCCGACCCGGCGCTTCGCCTGGCGCTGGTCTTCAGCGCCAAGGAGGCCTTCTACAAGGCGCAGTTCCCGCTGAGCGGGCAATTCCTCGATTTCCGGGCGGTTTCGGTCGGCCTCGCACGGACGGGCTTTACAGTGCGGCTGGAACAGCCCATCGCAGGACTGGGCGACAGCGGGGGACATTTTGCCGGTCGATACGCTATTCTGGAGCATCACGTTCTCACCGGCCTGATTCTGTAACGGACCCGTCTTTCGTGCGGCAGGGCCGCAGGAGGGGGAGCCTGCGGCGTGGCGGATTTGGCGCAGGATATCCTGCGGGATATGCCCTTCTGGTTGCGCCACGGTTTTGCCACGCCGGGCGGCTAGTCTGTCATGCCTGCACGACTGGCGGCGGATCGGTCACTTTGCCGCAAGCCGGGGGCCAATATCGACGCCAATTGCATTGACGGGATTGTGAACGTGAACGAGCATGACGGGAACCGGACAGGAGTCGCCTCTGGCGGGGGGCCTATTGGGTCCGGACAGCGTATACGAAAGTGAATTCTGGTATGAATGACGGCGGTGTGCCGCGGCGTGATGTCAATTCAGAGGTGGCGGGAGAGGGCGCTTCCTTTGCCAGCCCGGACCCCTGCCTGCACGCCAGATTCGAACGTCAGGTCCTGCGCGCGCCCGATGCGGTGGCGCTGGTCTGTCAGGGCGTCGCGCTGAGCTATGCCGAATTGAACGCCCGGGCCAACCGGCTGGCGCATCACCTGCTGGATCTGGGCGTGGCGCCGGGGCAGCTGGTGGGCCTGCATGTCGAACGGGGCATCGGCACCGTCGTGGGGATCCTCGCGATCCTCAAGGCGGGCGGGGCCTATCTGCCGCTCGACCCGGTCTATCCGGCCGAACGCATCCGCTTCATGCTGGAGGATTCCCAGGCCCCGATCGTGATAAGCGATGCGAGCCTGGCCGATGGGCTGGCGGGCAGCTCTGCCCGGCTGGTGCTGATGGATGCCGGGGCCGAGACCGCCTCCGGGGAAAACCCGACCCGCCCGGTCGCGGGCGAGGATCTGGCCTATGTGATCTATACCTCCGGCTCGACGGGCAAGCCCAAGGGCGTGCAGATCACCCATCACAATGTGACGCGGCTGTTTGACTCCACCGCTGCCTGGTATCGCTTCGGCCCCTGCGATGTCTGGACGCTGTTCCATTCCTATTCCTTCGACTTCTCGGTCTGGGAGATCTGGGGCGCGCTGCTTTATGGCGGCCGCGTCGTCGTGGTGCCGCAGGAGGTCAGCCGCTCCACCGAGGCTTTCCGCGAGCTTCTGGTGCGCGAAGGGGTCACGGTGCTGAACCAGACCCCCTCGGCCTTCCGCCAGCTGATCAAGGCCGACATGGCCGGGCCGCCGGCCGATTACGCGCTGCGCTATGTGATCTTCGGCGGCGAGGCGCTGGAATATCAAAGCCTGCGCCCCTGGTTCGACCGCTATGGCGATCGCCGGCCGCAGCTGGTGAACATGTATGGCATCACCGAAACCACGGTCCATGTGACCTGGCGCCCGGTCTCGGCCGCCGATCTGGATGCCGCCCTGGGCAGCGTCATCGGGGAACCCATTCCCGATCTGCAGCTTTATATCCTGAACGCGGCGGGCGAGATCGCCGCGACGGGGGAAACCGGCGAGATGTATGTGGGCGGCGCAGGTGTGGCGAAGGGCTATCTGAACCGGCCGGAACTCACCGCCGAGCGCTTTCTGGCGGACCCTTTCTCGACCATGCCCGGGGCGCGGCTCTACCGCACCGGCGACCTTGCCCGGCGCCTGGTCAATGGCGAGATCGAATACCAGGGCCGCATCGACCATCAGGTGAAGATCCGCGGCTTCCGGATCGAGCTGGGCGAGATCGAGGCGAGTATCGCCACCGATCCGGCGATCCGCGAAGTGGCGGTCCTCGCGCGGGAGGAGATGCCCGGCGACTGGCGCCTCGTGGCCTATGTCGTGGCCCCCGGCTTCCAGGGCGACATCGCCACCCGCCTGCGCGACCGGCTGCGCGTGACGCTGCCGGAATATATGGTGCCCTCGTGGTTCGTCACACTCGAGGCCCTGCCCCTGACCGAAAACGGCAAGGTCGACCGCCGCGCCCTGCCGGCGCCGGATCGCCGGACCACCCAGGCCGATTACAAGGCCCCCGAAACCCCGCAGGAAGCATTGGTCGCCCGGGTCTGGGGCGAGGTCCTGGGGCTGGAGCGTATCGGCACCGCGGATGATTTCTTCGCGCTTGGCGGCCATTCGCTTCTGGTGATCGACGTGATCCAGCGTCTGCGCGCCGAGGGCCTGTGCATCGAGGCCAGCCAGATCTTCCTGACCCCGACCGTCGCCGCCGTGGCCGCCGCCGCCGTGGCCGAGGTGGCCGGGGCGGCAGTTCCGCCCAATCTCATTCCAAACGATTGTTTGGAAATCACCCCGGCCATGTTGCCTCTGGTGACTCTGGAGCCGGCCGACATCGCCCGGATCGTCGCCGCCGTGCCGGGGGGTGCCGCCAATATCCAGGACATCTACCCGCTGGCCCCCCTGCAGGAGGGGATGCTCTTCCACCACCGGATGGGCGGGGCGGGCGATCTCTATCTGGTCAGCACGCTCTTTGCCGCCCCCGACCGCGCGGCGATCGACCGCTATCTTGCGGCGCTGCAACAGGTCATCGACCGCCATGACGTGCTGCGCACCGCCTTCCTCTGGGAGGGGCTTGCCGAACCGGTGCAGGTGGTCTGCCGCAGGGCGCCGCTGGATGTCGCGGTGCTGGATCTCGACCCGGCCGAGGGCGATATCGCAGGCCAGCTTCTGGCGCGTTTCGATCCGCAGCACGTCCGCATCGATCTGGGCCGGGCGCCGGTCATCCGCATCTTCCTCGCCCATGATCCGGTGCAGGGCCGCTGGGTCATGCTGCGCCTTCATCATCACCTGATGGAGGATCACACCGCCGACGAGATCATCAGCGAAGAGATCATCGCCCTTCTGGGTGGCGCGGGGGACAGCCTGCCCGAACCGCTGCCCTATCGCAATTTCGTGGCCCATGCCCGCCAGGTGGCAGGCTCCGAGGCGCATCGTCGCTTCTTCACCGCGATGCTGGGCGATGTGGATGAGCCCACGCTGCCCTTCGGGCTGAGCGATGCCACCGGCGGCGCGGCCCCGATCCATGAGGCCCGCCGCCCGGTCGAGGCGAGGCTGGCCGCCCGTCTGCGCCGACTGGCGCATCAGAACCGCGTCGGGGCGGCGAGCCTCTTCCACCTCGCCTGGGCGCGGGTGGTGGCGCAATGTTCGGGCCGCGAGGATGTGGTCTTCGGCACCGTGCTCTTCGGCCGGATGCATGCCGGCCCGGGGGCGGAACGCATCGTCGGGCCGCTGATCAACACCCTGCCGCTGCGCCTGAAACTGGGCCATGCCAGCGTGGCCGAGGCCCTGCGCCAGACCCATGAGGCGATGGCCGCCCTGCTGAGCTATGAACAGGCGGCGCTGGTGCTGGCGCAGGGCTGTTCCGGCGTGGCGGCCAATGCGCCGCTGTTCAGCGCACTGATCAATTACCGCCATCTCAAGATCAGGGCCGAGGCCGGAACCCAGCTGCCCCATGCCATGGCCGCCGCCGTCAGCCGGATGGGGCTGGAGCTTTTGCGCTTCGAAGAGCGCACCAACTTCCCCTTCGAACTGTCGGTGGATGACATCGGCGACGGCTTCCTTCTGGAAGCCCAGGTCCAGATGCCGATCGATCCGCAACGCGTCTGCGCCTATATGCACCGCGCGCTGGAAGAGCTGGCCGCGGCGCTGGAAACCGCGCCTGACCGCGCGGTCGGCAGCCTCGACATCCTGCCGGCCGAGGAGCGCCAGCTTGTCGTCGCAGGCTGGAACGACACCGCCCGCGACTATGCCGGCGCCGCGCATGCGGGTCTTGGACGGGCGGACCGCCTGCACCTGATGATCGAGGCCCAGGCCGCCGCGACGCCCGACGCCGTGGCGCTGGAATTCGAGGGCGAAACCCTCAGCTACGATGCCCTCAACCGCCGCGCCAACCAGCTGGCCCGCGTCCTGCGCGCCCGTGGCGTCGGCCCCGATGTGCTGGTCGGGGTCTTTGCCGAACGTTCGTTCGAAATGGTTCTGGCCCTGCTGGCGGTGCTGAAGGCGGGGGGCGCCTATGTGCCGCTCGACCCCTCCTATCCGGCCGACCGGCTGGGCAACATGCTGGAGGATGCCCGCGCCCCGGTGGTGCTGGCCCAGCCGCATATCGCGGCCCTGCTGCCCGAAACCGCCGCCGAGGTCCTGCTGCTTGCCCCCGAAACCTGGGCCCTTCAGGACGCGGCCAACCTGCCCGACACCGGCAGCGGTTCGGATCTGGCCTATGTGCTGTTCACCTCCGGCTCCACCGGGCGGCCCAAGGGCGCGATGAACGAACATGGCGCCATCTGCAACCGCCTGCTCTGGATGCAGGAAGAATATGGCCTGACCCCCGCCGACCATGTGCTGCAGAAGACGCCCTTCAGCTTCGACGTCTCGGTCTGGGAGTTCTTCTGGCCGCTGATGGTGGGCGCGCGCCTGGTGATTGCCCGCCCCGAAGGCCACCGCGATGCGGCCTATCTGGTGGACCTGATCCGCAGCGCGCGGATCACCACGCTGCATTTCGTGCCCTCGATGCTGCGGATCTTCGTGGAACAGGACGGGCTGGAGGCCTGCACCACCCTGCGCCTGGTGATGTGCAGCGGCGAGGCCCTGCCTTACGAACTGGTCAAGCGCTTCCTCGCGCGGCTGCCGGCGGCGGGCCTGCACAATCTTTACGGCCCGACCGAGGCGGCGGTGGATGTGACCTACTGGCCCTGCCGGCTGGAACCCGGTCGCAGCAGCGTGCCGATCGGCTATCCGGTGGCCAATACCCAGATCTATATCCTCGACACCCGGCTGCAGCCGGTGCCGGTCGGGGTGGTGGGCGAGATTTTCATCGGCGGCGTGCAGGTCGGGCGCGGCTATGTCGGGCGCGACGATCTGACGGCGGCGCGTTTCCTGCCCGATCCCTTCGCCGCCGAAGTCAGCCCGGGGCGGAAGGGCGCGCGGCTTTACCGCACCGGCGATCTGGGCAAGCATCTGCCCGATGGCGCGGTGGAATATCTCGGCCGCACCGATTTCCAGGTCAAGATCCGCGGCCAGCGCATCGAGCTGGGTGAGATCGAGGCGGTGCTGGACAAGCATCCCCGGGTTGGCCAGAGCGTGGTCATGGCGCGCCCCGACCCCAATGGCGGCTTGCGCCTGGTGGCCTATGTCGTGCCGCTTGCGGCGCAGGACCAGGGCCCGCCCGAAGGGACTGCCCTGCGCGATTACCTCGCCGCCGAAGTGCCCAGCTACATGGTGCCCGCGGCCTTCGTGGTGCTGGAGGCGCTGCCGCTCACCTCCTCCGGCAAGGTCGACCGCAAGGCGCTGCCCGAACCCGGCCCGAGCGCGGCGCGCGACGGCTATGTCGCCCCGCGCACCCCGGCCGAGGCCGATCTGGCCCGCATCTTCGCCGAGGTCCTGTCGCTGGAAACGGTCGGCATCCACGACAATTTCTTCGAACTCGGCGGCCATTCCCTGCTGGCCATCGGCGTCATCGAGCGGATGCGGCGGATCGGCCTCAAGGTCGATGTGCGCACCATCTTCACCACGCCCACGGTGGCCGAACTGGCGGCCGCGGTCGGCGAGGAGACCGGCCTCGTCGCGGTGCCGCCGAACCTCATCCCGCCGGGATGCACCGAGATCACGCCCGAGATGCTGCCGCTGATCCGGCTGAGCGCGGAACAGATCGCCGGCATCGCCGCCCGGGTGCCGGGCGGGATGGCGAATATCCAGGACATCTATCCGCTGGCCACGCTGCAGGAAGGCTTCCTCTTCCACCACCGCCTGACCACCGAGGGCGACCTCTACATCATGGCGACCCAGTTCGCCTTCGATGACCGCGCCAGCCTCGACCGCTATATCGCCGCCCTGCAATTCGTGATCGACCGCAACGACATCCTGCGCACCGCCTTCTTCTGGGACGGGCTGCCGGAACCTGTGCAGGTCGTCTGCCGCCAGGCGCCGCTGGTCGTCGAGGAAGTCGAGGTCAGCGCCGAGGGCATGACCATCGCCGAGGCGCTTCTGGCGCGGTTCAACCTGCTGAACCAGCGCTTCGACATGCAGGTCCCGCCGATGATCCGGATCTACATCGCGCAGGACAAGGCCAGCGGCCGCTGGATCTTCCACCAGCTGACCCATCACATGATGGACGACCAGACCTCGGTCAACCTGCAGGAACGCGAGATCGAGGCCTATCTGCAGGTCTGCAGG
>NZ_JBFUAG010000021.1:0-50429 GCF_056406375.1 Rhodobacter sp. P1_C2 | reverse complement strand
ACATCACAAACACGCGCCCCGGGAGCCAGGCTCTCGGCCACAACCCGTGCCTTCAGATCATCCGGCCAACGCCGCCGCCCGGTTGGCCCATCCAGAACCTCGATGCGCGAAACTCCCTTGCGACTGGGAACCTCCATCCGGTGCTCATTTTGGTGTTCCACTGCCAAACTCCTGCAAACTCAGTTGCAGGGCGGCATGCCCGAAAGACCTTCGCCCCGGAACCACGGGGCCGTCGCACCGCTTACGCCTTGTCCGGATTCCCCGTCGGTTCAGTTCCACTGCCATGGCCCGGAGCGTGATATGCCCCTGCGCCTGGATGTTCGCCAGCACCGACGTCAGTTCTGCCGCGAAGTTATCCGCATTAGTCGAGACCACCTCCCTGAGGGCCACAGCGCCCTTTCCAGCGCGTCTGAGCGCCTCTGCTCCATTCGGGTTGCCCAACTTCACTCCGCGTGCCTTGGCCACTGCGAGGGCCTCCTTGGTGCGGCGGGAGATCGCCTCGCGTTCGGCCTGAGCCACGAGGGCCATGATGCCCACGGTCAGGTCGTTGGCCTCCGGCATATCAACGGCCAGGAAGTGGACACCGCTGTCGCGCAGTGTGAGCAGGAACGCGGCATTGCGGCTGAGCCGGTCAAGCTTGGCGATGACAAGGGTGGCTTTGGTCAACTCGGGGCGGTTGGGGTTCTTGCCACTCTCGACTTCGGTAAACCGTGCCAGGACTTCTGCGCCCCGGGAATTGGCGAACTTGTCGATCGACTGGCGTTGCGCCTCTAGCCCGAGCCCGCTGGCGCCCTGCCGGGCCGTCGAGACCCGCTCATAAGCAATGAACTTCTGCGCCATTGGCCTGACACTCCCCGGTGTTCATAACTGCCTAACGTTCGTTGCGCAGTTGTGTACATCGAAGGTGGGGAGCAGTGTAGCCCAAGGCGTTGAATTAAAATCCGGAATCCTGTGCTGGAATAGCGCTCACGTCGATGATGCGCTCGGCCTCCTCTTCCTCGCGCGCTCTGGGGCTGACGAACTGCGGCTGGATGACGATCCGAGTGACCTGCTCTGAGCCGAACTCCCAGGGCTTCGGCCGGTCGCTCATCTGGATGGCCAGGCGCGAGCGCGAGGCCGGGGTCAGGCCAAGCTCGGCCATGTATTTGGCCATCAACTCCAGCTGCTTGTTGGAGATCGTCAGCCAGGGCGATTGCTGGATGTAGCCCGAGGGCATGCGCAGGATCGCCGGCGTCTCGGCGAGCTTGCGTTCCGCCTCGACCCAACGTCCGTAGCACTGGCAATAGCCCGCCATCGTGGTGCGATCGACCTGCGTCAGAAGCCCGATCTTGTTGAGGTTGACCGCGATCCGGTTCCACTCGGCCTTGGCCTCCGCCGAGAGGTGGTCCGGACAGTCCGGCAGGCTGCCCGCAGGCTTGGGTTCGGACCCGTTGATGCGGCGCTTTCCGGGGTTGCCCTCGGCGATCTTCAGGGCGGTGGGTTTGGGCTTGCGGCCGCGTGTCATGTCTTGGTTCCGATCCGTTCCTGACCCGCCCGCCGATGGGAATACCGGGCTGCCAATTTCGCGGGTGTGTCAGGCGCAGGACCCAGCCGGTCCCATGGCCAATCCCCCCAGAGACTGACCGCCCCCCCCCCCTCAGGTCTCGTCGCTGTCCGGCTGCCGCGCATTGGACGCGATCAACGCGTTGATCCGATTGCGAACGTCGGTCACCTGGCGCAAGACTTGCGTAGTCCTTGCGTCAATGGCTTTCGCTTCAGACTGGGACAGCGACAAGGGCCCTGACACCGTCGGCGCGGCGTGGCGTCTCATGGGAGACTCCTCTCGGCGGTAAGCGGGATGGCATCGGGGAGCGCGGGCTGGGCGCAGATGGCTATTGGGGTGGATGCGGGCTGCAGTCTGTGGCTCAGGTCATTCAGACGCAGGAGGAGTTGCTGGCGCGCAGTGCCGGTGTGGCTGGTCTGGATGGGCCCGCCATCCTGCCCGGTCATCTCGAGATGCTGCGTCTCGCGCCAGCCGGCTTGGGTCTTGAGGTAGAAGATCATCGAGGTGGTATCGCCACCGCGTGCCTTGGCAATCAGCCCTTGCGCGATGGCCCCGATCGCCCGCGCCTTGCCTTTTTTATACCGTGCTGCGATCTCTTCATCCCGCTCCATCATCGCATAGAAGGTGCGGCGACCGATCCCGAAGTAGTCCGAGATCTGCTCGGTGGTCAGAACTGCCGCGAGGGTCTCGACCTCGGCCTTCTGCGCAGGCGTGAGTTCCATGGGCGGACGGGCCATCACGCCACCTCCTCTGCCGCGCGCTCTTCGCTGACCTCTGCAAAGGGCGCATCGCTGCCGGACAGCCGCGCCTCCCGCCCGGTGAAGGCCTGCCAGCGCCGGATCGCCACATCGACATAGGCCGGGTTCAATTCGATGGCATGGCAGATCCGTCCGGTGGTCTCGGCCGCAATCAGCGTGGTGCCCGAGCCGAGGAAAGGTTCGTAGACCACTTGACCCGGGCTCGAGTTGTTCAGGATCGGACGGCGCATGCACTCCACCGGCTTTTGCGTGCCGTGAACCGTCTCGCTGTCCTGGGAGCCGCTCGGGATCGACCAGAGCGTGGTTTGCTTGCGATCACCCGACCAATGCCCCGTGCCCTTGTCGCGCACCGCATACCAGCAGGGTTCGTGCTGCCAGTGGTAATGACCCCGGCTGAGAACGAGCCGCTCCTTGGCCCAGATGATCTGGCTCCGGATGCTGAAGCCCGCAGCCTCAAGGCTTTCAGCCACCTTGGCGGCATGGAGCGCCCCGTGCCAGACATAGGCCACCTCACCAGGGAACAGCGCCCAAGCCTCGCGCCAATCCGCCCGGTCGTCGTTCAGCACCTTGCCAACCCGTTTCGTCTCCGAGGCTCCCGCCTTGTTGCGCCAGGCGGGATCGTATTCAACCCCATAAGGCGGATCGGTCACCATCAGATGCGGGTGGATCGCCCCGTTCAGAGCGGAGACCGTCGCTGCCTCGGTGGCATCCCCGCAGATCAGCCGGTGCGACGCCAACAGCCAAAGATCCCCCGCCCTTGCCACCGGAACCTCGGGCACAGGCGGGACCTCGTCCTCACGCGGATCGGTTCCGGCTTCCCGCAGCAGATCGTCCAACTCCCTGCCGGTAAACCCGAGATCCAGCATGTCGATCCCAAGGCTCTGCAGATCCCCCACCTCGAGCGCCAGCATTTCCAGGTCCCAACCGGCCCGCTCGCCAAGCTTGTTGTCAGCCAGCACATAGGCCCGCTTCTGCGCCTCACTCAGATGCGACAGTTCGATCACCGGCACAGATCCAAGCCCCAGCTTGCGCGCCGCCATCACCCGCCCATGCCCCGCGATGATCCCGTTCGCCCCATCGACCAAGACCGGATTGGTGAAGCCAAACTCGCGGATCGAGCCTGCGATCAGCGCCACCTGACCCTCGTCATGCGTGCGCGCATTGCGGGCATAGGGGATCAGATCGCCGATCGGGCGGTAGGTGATTGCCAGTTGGTTCGCCCCGTCCATGCCCGCCTCCACTCTGCAGAAAATCTGGCCGCAGGAGCAGTATATCATCAAGCTAACGCATTGTATCTATGACATTTAACGACAAGACACGACACCGCATGACTAGCTCGCAGCCAAGGTCTCACTGCACGATATTTATGAGGGTCTTGGAACGGGATTCTTCTCGAGCCCGTTGGAAAGAGATTTTGAATTTACCGCCAGGCCTTATGACCCGACCACAACTCGCGCCGAAATCGGTGCGCAGCTCCCGTTCACCGCTGTCTGTCAAAGATCGAATCTCAACACGAGTGTGACGCCCGCCCAAGCGGCGAAGCCGGTAAGCATCGCACCCCAGATTGTGTCCGTGGCGACCATCGCCCAGGACCAATCCTTCATGATCGCCATGGATGTGAATTCATAGGTGCCATAGGCGATCGCGCCGATCACTGCCGCGTGCAGCGCTGCCCGCATCGGCGCAGAGTCACGCAAAGCAGGAGCAGAAACGACGAATACAAGGCCGGCCACATAGGCCAGGTAGAACACACCCGTTGGCACCAACATTGGGCTGTCGCGCATCGCGGCGCCGAGATGTCGTGTAAAGAGCGGCTTCATCACCATGGTCAGCATGACCGCGTCGAGGGCGAGGAAGATGATGGCGGTGATGGCGTAGAGGATCATTGAATGCTCCGTGACCGGGTTGCATGGGGGAGGTAGAGCGGAGATTCAACTTTGGTAGCGACGGGTTGCAGTCGGCCGAATATCCTTCCTGTCGCATCCGCTCGCACAAATTAGGTGACCCTATCAGGTAACCACTCGGCCAGGGGCCCGAGCGAGGCCTCGAGCCAGACCCGCGCCTCCTGCGCACTGGCAGCAATCCAGAAGGCGCGCTGCCAGCCTCGACCGCGCCCACCAATGCGGTAGGCAGCCGATTTAACCCCCATTTCCCTATAAGTATCTCCTATAGGGAAATGGGGGTTAAATCCGGCTCGTGCGAACAGGTGCTCTGCGGCTTTGGCTGTGCCAAACAGGTCCGGATGCAGCCTTGCCGCATCTGCCGGGCTGTCCACAGCCAACCCCGACAACAGCATACGCTGGATGATATCCGGGCAGACGAGATCCCACGCCTGCACCCGCTCATAGGCGATGGGCAGCGCGACATCGGCCATCAGATGTACCTCCACCGGATTGTCGGCCCTGCGGTTGATCCCGCGACCGCGGCCAAGTGCCTGCATGACCTCGTCATCGCAGATGGCGGCGCGTATGGTTTCGGCAGGCGCATCGGTGTGACGGATGGCACGGATGCCAGAGGAGCGACCGTTCTCAAGGACAACTCCGACATCCCGCGCCGTATATTTGCCCTGCACTGACTGGTCGAACAGAGCGCCGGTCATCTCGTTCAGACTATCCGACGGCGGCAGCAGGCGGCCAATGAGGAACAGCGCAGAGATATCACCCCAGCCATCCAGGCCCGCCACGGCGTTGTAATGTGCCGTCTCGACGCCGGGGATGCCTTCGAAGGCCGCCTCGATCGCCTGGTAGGTGATGACGAGGATCCGGCCACCGACATGGCGCAGGGCGTGCCAACGGACGTAATCGACGCATTCCTGAAGGCGGTTGGCGCGACGATTGTTTTCGGCGGCGCCGGCACGCGGGTCCTGACAGAGGTTGCCTTTGCCAAAGCTCCCGCTGATCAGCCTGACATGCTGATGCGGGGCATGGGCCTCCGCCGTGCTGACCTCAAGCCCGGGCAGAACGACTTGCGCGAGGTCTGGCCTGAGTGTGGCATCCAGATGCAGCAGCGGCAGGCGCGTCAGTTCACCCGCAATAGGCTTGCTGCGATAGATGCGGATCGGTCGCTGACCATCCTTGCCCATACCGCCAAGCCAGACCTTGCTTTGGGCCCCGTCCTGCCCCGCCAGGAGGCCGCAGAGCGCATTCCAGAGGCCGATGATCTGGAGGCCCAACCCGCGTCGCTGGCTGCAATCCATCGCCTCCTTGCGCTCGAGAGAGCCCTGTCCGGGGCGCAGATGTGCCGCAGGCAGGGCCTCGTGTTCCGCAGCAACGGCCTCCCGGCAGAAAGCCGTATCGATGCCCTGGCGCTTCAGGTCTGCGGCCAGAACCTCGCCCTCAGGCAACGTTGCCAAGGCCGCCGAAAGTCGCTGGCGTGCCACAACCAAATCGGCGCTTTTGCCACCCTGACGATCCTGCTTGCGCGATCCCGACACCCCCGTGATCCCGAGATAGGGCAAGGCCTCGACGGTCAACCCCTCATCCGCCTCATAGCTTCTCCGCCAGCAGGCCTCGTCTACCAAGACCAAGGCGAAGTCCTGTGTGTCCCCGGCAAAGCCGGTGAACATCGTGTCGTAAGCCGCGACGACCACCGGCGCCTCGGCCACGGCCCTGCGATTGGCCTGTTTGGCGCAGGTCGCAAACATCCGGCATTGGTGTTTTCCGCCACGAGCGCAGACGGAGGAATGAATGTCGAACCTTGCCGCGAGTGCCGCCCTGACGGCAAGAATGTCACGGCACATCGGTTCTCGCGTGACCGGGTCCTGCCGCTCATAGCCGCGCAGGACAACGGCATTGACGCCGAGATCGACCCAGGCTGCGGCGGTCTCATCGGCAAGCTCCAGCGAGGGAACCAGATTGAGGATCCGATGCGGCAAGCCATCGGCTGCAAGTTTCTGCACCAGACCGGCGATGTGGCGCCGCGCGGCCGTGCTCTTGCCCAGGCCAACGGTGGCGCGAATTCCAAGGCGGGGAGCCTCTTCCATGCCCGCCACTCGAACCCAGGCTTCCGTCGTCGCCATGGCCCGGCCCAGATG
The DNA here is from genome assembly GCF_056406375.1 of Rhodobacter sp. P1_C2. Lineage (NCBI taxonomy): Bacteria > Pseudomonadati > Pseudomonadota > Alphaproteobacteria > Rhodobacterales > Rhodobacter > Rhodobacter sp. P1_C2. The sequence continues at coordinate 44,095 of NZ_JBFUAG010000021.1, read as the reverse complement.
GGCATCCAGTTCCTGCCTGGCCTCGTCAACCTCAAGTGACGGTGGCACGTCTTCTGGCTCGACCCCTGCCTTGCGCCGGTCCGGCAACTGAACCTGGCGGTGCAGCCTGATCTTGTCGCGGGCCTTCCGGACCGCATCGCGCAGTCCATAGGCCTGATGCCCATCCTGTCGCGGCCGTGACAGGTCGGTTGTCGCCTCGAACCGCGCCCAGGCGATTTTTCCCAAGGCCGCCTCGTCGAGTTCATCGCCCCGGTCGAGCGCGTCGTGCACGGCATGGAATGCCACGATGGAGAGCCAGCCGTCGCGGCCATCTGTGACCAGCCCGTTGGCATCCCGGGTCTGGCCCTCGCCCGCATCGCCGCCGCCCCGTCGCGACCCAGTAGGGCCGGCACCGGCAATCGGCTGCAGTTCCGCAATCAAGGCCTCGATCATCAACTCGTCGACCAGCGGCAAAGTGTCGAGGCTCACGCCGAGCGGACTTTCGCCCAACGGCCAGTCATAGGGGTGCCCGGTGTCGGGGTGGATGCCGAAGGCCACAAACTGTTGGCCCTGGCCCAGGATCTCGATCTTGCCGACCTTGTATTTGGCGAACGGGTCTCCTGTCCGGTAAAGCAACAGGCGCTTCGGCCAGCGTCCGACCCGCAAAAGCGACGGGCCGAGCCGAGCCTTCACGATCTCGGTGGCCTGATGCGCGAGATCAACGTCGAGCAGGTCGATATCGATCCCCACCAAACGGCCAGTCCTGATGCCCACGCCGCAATGGCCGAACTCGCAGCACCAATTCTCGACCTGAGCCTCATCGATGCGGACTGTTGTCCAGCCATTCACAGCCGGGCGCTTCTGACCCGGAAGGATCGGCAAGGGCTCATAGCCCTGATCCAGCAGCTTCAGCGCCACCTCGGCGAAGGTGGGCGCACAAATGCCGTCGGGGCGGCGCTCGGCCCCCCTGTCGGTCGTATCGTCATGTTCCGGCAGGTCCCGCTGGGATCCCGCCTGATCCATCTAGGCCCCGGAGCCATTGATCTGAGCCTGTTCCCAGGCCAGCACATCCTCGAGGCGGTAAAGCACCCGACCGCCGAGGCGGATCGGCAACGGACCGACACCCACGGCTTCGCGGCGTTCAATTGTCCGGATGCTGACCCGCCAGAACCGGGCCAGTTCCTCCCGCGTCAGCCGGGGCGGCAGGATGGCTGCCTGGGGATCAGGGGCTTCCATTTAGTGCAGCGCCTGCGCCAGAGCCACGTAAACGGCGAAGAGCGCCCCGCCGTCCGCCATGACGCCCACGTCCTCAATCCGGTATTTGCGCCCGGCCAGAACAACTTGCGCCAAATCCCAGGCCCGGTAGTAGCCGGGCAGCTTCTCGTAGTCCGGTTCATCATCCATGCTTTCACCCTCCAATGGCCCGAACTCGCGGGCATCTGCAGGTCAAAGGCCAATCGGCGAACTGGAATGGGACAGGTCGGACGAATTATTTTGAATGGCGGTGAGTTTTGTCATCGCACGCTGATGCCGCTTGCGCGCCGCCCCATGAGAGAGGCCGAGGGCAAGTCCCGCCTCAGCCTGGGTCTCGCCAAGGATCATCATGCGCAGGAAGAGGCCGGTTTCGCGTCCGAGGATTGGGTACAGGCGGTCGCGCAAAGTATCGACATCAAATGCGCCATCCTCAAAGGCGGGCGCCGTTACCACATGAAGGCGGTCGTACATCGGCAATTCGATGCGCCGCTGGGCCTTCCGATCCAGAAAGGCACGTCGGAGATCACGCTCGGTGTTCATGATCAGCGTTGCGGCAACTTTCTGTACCGAAGCAAGGTCCAGGCGGCGAATTCCAATCGCGATATGCCCGAGGATTTCGTCGGCCAGCTCTTCACGCTCTTGCGGCCAGTCCCGCCAGAGACGGTTCCGCACAGCATCGAGCCCCGGCCAGAGCGTCAGGATCAGGATGATGGCGGCCAGTTCCGAGGCAGGGCCATTGGTTTGCACTTCGACAGCGAGTGCACGCACGACAGGATGCCGAAGCGCCGACGGGACGACTGCACCATGCTGCCGCTCCAGAAGCGCATCGATGCAGGGCGCATCGGCCAAGACTGCATGACGCAACTGCATCGCCTGGAACAACTGTTCTGCGGAACGCCGGTGACAAAAAGTGAGGAATTGCAGATGGAACGCGGACCATGAGGTGCGCATGATGTCCAGCCTTTCGGCCGGGCGTCTGGCGCCTCACGGGGGCTCTGGGTTTCAGGGGATCGGGAAATGCGAAACGGGCGCCACTTGGGCGCCCGTGATAGTCAGGTGCGGTTGAAGGTGCCGCAGCCGCGGCAGGTTGCCTCGACCGGAAGGGTCACCAGATATTCGTGACCGTGCATGCGGACATGCAGCTTGCCGCCGCGGCGGACGCCGAGCAGCTTGTTGCATTCAAGGCAGCGCCAGTCGGCTCCCGCCGGTGCCGGACGGTTCGGGGTGGTGGAGCGGGAAGGCAGGACGGGAAAGTTCAAATTGGCCATGAAAGGCTCCTATCGTTGGAGGAGCCATTGAATTGTCATGGCGAATCTGAGTGCGTCAGTGACCCAAATTCAGTTGGTTCTCAGTTGCCGCTGCTTCTATGTCGCAATGGCCCAAAGGCCGCGGCCAGCGGAATGTATGTACTTCCCGTTGATTTCTTTCCACTCTTTGCCAAAGGCATTTTGTGGATGGGCCATTTTTGTTCCCATCATGGTATCAGCTAACGAAAGACCAGGCGCACCTTCGCGTAATGCAGTTACCAGGTTTTCGACAATGGTGACCCTGGCGGCGCTGTCCACCAACCATGCCTGTTGCCCAGGTACGATCAGTTGAGCAAGTCCCGCCTTCCATTTCTTGAAGACGACGGCTTCCCCCGCTTTTGCCTGAACGAGTTCACGCGCATAGCTCTGCGCTACTGCAGCAGGATCGATTTCAGGGCTGGTGTCATCATCTATCAAGCAGGATTGGAGCGCGATGAGCGGATGTGTGGCAAGGCTGGTGAACGGAGCATCTCCGGCGGCGAACACGACTCCATTCACCAGATTCGGCATCCCCCGCAGGTGCCGGTTGACCGCCCCACAGATCCCAACGTCGCCAAGTCCAGACGCAAGCCAGACCGGGACCGAGCGACCATCGACGAGAATTTGACCGAGACGCCAGATCCGCTCTGCCTCCCTTACGATTTTCCCGGTTCGCTGAAGGGGCGAGAGAAACTCCGCCAACTTCTGCACGATGCGCTCGACGTCGATATCGTATTGCTCGACGAAATCCGCGTGGACTGTTGCGGCGGGCGCTCCATCGGCAGCATTGACCTCATGCGTGCCGTCAGCTCTAAGAACACCAATTTCGCCGGACTGTATGGGACCATCCTCCTCGGTTAGGCGGATGTCCTCCAGACCCCTGCGGCGGATCAGCGCCGCCTGAGACAGCATTGCGATATTGGCACCGAAATATCCCAAAGTGTCGCGATCGACGAGTGCCCCGTGGTCGAGAAGTTTGAGCAGTGGCCTGATCTGCATCGAAAATTCTTCCTGACGCAGGTCACGGAAGCGCTCCATGATCCTCCAATGCGCGAGAAGCGCCTCGCCAATATTTCGCCTTTCCGGTTCCCGCTGGTTGGCGATGGAACAGCTGTTCTTGCCCGAAACTGTCATGCCGAAGCTCGACAACTTGCCGTTGCCCCTTTTCAAGTATTCAATATGGATCTTTGCGTGCGTGATCCGGCCAGAACCGGGCAACCCTTTGGCAGCCCCCAAGATGCGCGGTGCAAGTTGTTCAGCCTCTTTGCCTGCCCGGGTTCTAAGGGTCAGGGATTGGCCATTGGTGCCCATCGAAACACCAAACTCCACAACGGACACCTCCTTGACCTGATCGCAGAGATGGGCCGGTGCGTCGAGGTGCAAGGAATTGCGCAGAGGCCAGAGGCTGAACACCTTCCAGTTGAGGGGATCGCTCTTCAGATCGACGCCGAGCACTCTGAACGCAAATGTCTCCGCGATCTTCTTCCGCAGCATCCTGTCCTCAGAACAGATTTCAATCAGTCCCGCCGCGGGCGCGTAGCTGAGGACGATTTCCCGGGCCGGCAGGTAGGTGAGTTGATCGATCCCATGGCCTTTCTTATAGGTCCTGACGCTGGTGAATTGACCTGCGGTAGTAATCGCGACAACCCACCTTTCAAGCTCACCCTCCGACAATGGGTCTAGTCAGGCCGTCACTTCGCAGCCTTCCGACAGTTCAAGTTGCTCTGAGAGTTTCTGTGCCAGGGCCGAGCAGTCAAAGGTGTCTCCCGCAAAAGGACGCGGCGTCGAGAGACCGAATGTGTCGAAGAGCCGTGTCACATCACGGAAATTGCGTAAACGGTGCGTGCGGTCCACTCGGTCAAAGAACGACCGAGCGAAGAGATAGCGCCAAGCGCTGCGCGCGATTTCAGCATGACCATTCTGGCAGTCAGCCAATTGTTCCTGAGACAGAGCTTCCGGCGCCATCAATTCTGCCAGCCTATCAGGCACAGCTTCAGCCTGATCGAGAATAAACGCGGCAACCAGTTCGGCGTTCTTCAAGCACTGGGCTGGGAGCGACTCAATAACAGTTGCAAGATCTTGCGGATCGGCAGGAGGCGGAACGTCGGCTGCGTCGCTTGGCTGTCCTTCAAGTCGGGCGGGATTCGCTTGTTTGACGAGGATCATAACCCAATCGGCCGGCACATGATCCACGACCTTCTTAAGCCGGGGAAAATCGTTAATTCGTTTGCGCGCCATACCCAATCCTGCTCTGAATGAATTTCAGCCTTTGGGTGAATGCTGGGGCAATCGCTGCGGTTTTACAAACGGATTCCGCCTGAGCATTTCTTTGTGAACTGTGTCCCATTCCGCCGATCAGTTTGGCCTTTGACTGGCAGATGATCTCGAAAGGTCTGCTATGTCCGGCTCAAATCCCCTCTCTCCCAACCTCATGTCACCGCGCGAACGCCGCGAGGCGCTGTGCAAGATCCTGGCCCTCGGCCTGATCCGTCTGAAGCAGCGCAATGCAAGCCAACTCTTTGGCTGCACTGGAGAAAGCTCGCTTCACTTCCCGCCCGACCAGAGCGGTAGTCACCATGCAACTCACTGGAGAACCGCATGACGACCGATCATATCCCTGCGCGTTTGGCGGCGCTGAAGACCACCCCGACGCCGGACCTGAAACAACAATGGCGCGACCTCTTCGCGACCGAACCGCCGCCGTTCAACCGCCGCTATCTGGAAAGCCGTCTCGCCTATCGCCTTCAGGAATTGGCCTATGGCGGGTTGAAGCCTGAGACCATCCGGCGGCTGGAAGCCCTCGGCGAGGAACTGGATGGTGGCGATCGCAAGAAAAGCCGGATCCGCACAGATCTGAAACCGATCGCGGGAACGCGGCTCATCCGCGACTGGCAAGGCGTCGAGCAGGTCGTCACCGTGCTTCAGGCCGGCTTCGAATGGCAAGGCCGGCCCTACCAGTCACTCTCCGCCATCGCCCGCGCCATCACCGGCACCCGCTGGAACGGCTGGGTCTTCTTCGGGCTGAAGAACCACCGGAGGGCAGCATGAACGCCTCAGTCAAACCCGACAAGCTGGTGCGCAAACTACGCTGCGCCGTCTACACCCGAAAATCCTCAGAAGAAGGGCTGGAGCAAGAGTTCAACAGCCTGCATGCACAACGCGAGGCATGCGAGGCCTATATCGCCAGTCAGCGGTCCGAGGGCTGGGCACTGGTGCGCGATCAGTACGACGATGGCGGCGTCTCGGGAGGCACGCTGGAACGCCCCGGCCTGAAACGGTTGCTGGCAGATATCGAGGATGGGCTGGTCGACGTGGTGGTCGTCTACAAGATCGACCGCCTATCCCGCTCGCTGATGGATTTTTCCAAGCTGGTCGAGGTGTTCGACCGGAACGGCGTGACTTTTGTCAGCGTCACGCAGTCGTTTAACACCACAACGTCCATGGGGCGGCTGACGCTGAACATCCTGCTGTCGTTTGCCCAGTTCGAACGAGAGGTGACGGCAGAGCGCATCCGCGACAAGGTCCGCGCCAGCCGGATGAAGGGCATGTGGATGGGTGGCCCAGTACCCCTTGGCTATGATGTCAAAGACCGCAAGCTGTTGGTCAACGAAACCGAGGCTCAGCAGGTCCGGGCAATCTTTTCCCGCTTTGTTGAAATCGGCTCGGGCACCATCTTGGTCCGAGATCTGAAGGCAGCAGGCGTCCGAACCAAGCAGGGCCAGCTGATCACCAAGGGCTTCCTTTACCGGCTCCTGAACAACCGCGTCTACGTCGGCGAGGCCGTACACAAGGGAACGAGCTATCCCGGCGAGCATGCGGCAATCGTCGACCGTGAAGTTTGGGACAGGGTTCATGCGATCTTGACCGAGAGCCCGCGCAAGCGTGCCGCCAATACGCGCGCTGAGACCCCTTCCCTGCTCAAGGGCCTGCTCTTCGGTCCGGATGGTGCGGCCTTCTCACCCAGCCATACCAAGAAGGGCATCAGGCTCTACCGATACTACGTCAGTCAGACCATCCTGCGCCACGGTGCTGGGGCCTGTCCGATCGGTCGGGTGCCAGCCGCCGAGATCGAGGCCGCCGTCATCGAGCAACTGCGCGCCGTATTCCGCCAGCCTGAAATCCTTGCCGGCACTTGGAAGGCGGCAAAAGAAATGGAAAGCGACATCACCGAGTCCGATGCCCGCGCTGCCTTGCTGCAAATGGATCCCCTCTGGGACGAACTGTTCCCGGCCGAGCAGGCGCGCATCGTCCAGCTTCTCGTCGAGCGCGTCGACCTCAGGTCAGATGGGCTGAACCTCAGACTGCGCATGGATGGATTGACCGGACTGGCACGTGAAATGGTCCCCGTAGTGGAGAGAACTGCATGATCCGCCCTGTACCAGAGACCCTGACGGTCCTGGTGCCCTTCTCCGTCCGCAAGCGAGGTGGCCGCCGTGAAGTGATCATCCCCGCGGGCACCCAGCCCAAGCGACCGCGGGTTGAAAACACCGTCTTGAAGGCGCTGGCCCGAGCCTTCCGCTGGAAGCGCATGCTGGAGTCGGGTGCCTTCGCCACCATCGGCGATCTCGCGGCTCATGAGAAGATTGCACCTTCATACATGACGCGGGTCATGCGGATGACCTTGCTCGCGCCGGAGATCGTTGAAGGGATCGTTGTTGGGCAGTGCGACTTGGGGCTGGCGGAACTTCTGGAGCCATTTCCGGTGGATTGGGCCGCGCAGATTTTGACTAAGAAACCTAAATTGCTCATCGAGCCTTAACATGATTGGCGCAACGGCGGCCAACAACCCTGTTCACATGAGCAATCTCTCCGTGGTCTAAGCACCGCCCCGATAGGCCCGCAACTGGTTCGAGTTCTGCCAGGACACCAAGCCGGTCTCCGGCGCAGTCCTGATCTTCGAACGAGGCCCAGGCGGCCATATCGGCTTCGCCCTTGGTCAGGACGACACGCATTTCTACGTCCTTGGCGGCAACCAGTCCGATGCCGTCACCATCGCCCGGATCGCCAAATCCCGCCTGCTCGGCGCGCGCTGGCCCGCCACCTTCCCACCCCACCCCCAGCGCCTGCCGACCATGAGGCCGGGCGAATTCCTCATCACCACCAATGAAATGTGAACTGGAGAACGCCATGCTGAAACCTGCAATCCTCGCTCTCATCCGCCAAATCATGACTGTCTCGGGCACCGCGCTGGTGGCCAAGGGCTTTGTCCAGGCCTCCGACCTTGAGCCGGTGATCGGCGCTCTTCTGACCATCGGCTCGGCGGTCTGGTCTGTCGCCGACAAACGGAGGAGGTAAACTTGGGGGGATGACGGCCAGCATGCGCCAGCGAGTCGACTTGTCCTGCGTTCCCCATTAGCAGTGCCAGGAGACAAGCAAACCTTAACCCAATAGCGGGCGAATAACCAGTTTGGCTGACTGCCGAACACCGGAAAATGGACGGTGGCCGACTGCGGCAGTCACCTATTTGTGCGGCCAGTGAGGATTTGACCCTTTGCAAAGCTTGAAGGACGACGCTGGAGAGGGCAAGAAGGCAGACAACCTTGGGTAAGATCAAAATTTCCCATTGCATCGCTGAGGTCAGCGTGACGACCATGAAGATAATCGATTGCGCCAGGAATTGGAGACCGAAGGATGAGCGGCGAACTGACAAGCAGCGCGGACAAAGGTGCACATTTCTTCCGCTGCGACTTCCAAGTTCACAGCCCCAGGGATCGCCAATGGACGGGCCAGGCGCGCGTCACCGATGAAGAGCGCGCAGAGTACGCCACATCGCTCATCGCAGCGTGCCGGGAAAAGGGTCTCGACGCAATTGCAGTCACCGACCACCACGACATGGCATTTATTCCATTTGTCCGGCAGGCCGCTTTACAGGAAACCGATGCAATGGGGAGCCCTTTGCAGGGTCGCGACCGTATCGTCGTCTTTCCGGGAATTGAATTGACGCTCGCAGTGCCTTGCCAAGCCATCCTATTGCTTGACGCGGATTTCGAGGACAACCGCTTTGACGCCGTCCTTACAGCATTGACGATTACTTCTGCCCCACCAAACGAAGCAAAGACAATTCAGACAGAACGGCTTGACCACATCGACTCTTTAAAAGCCCTAAAGATTAAGCTGGACGAACATAGCTGGCTAAAGGATCGCTACATAATTCTTCCCAATGTCAGCGGCGAAGGGAAATTCTCGCTGCTCCGCAGCGGCATGGCTCCCAAATACAAGGATATGCCTTGCGTGGGTGGCTATTTGGATGGGTCAAGAGACGGCTTGAAACCGGGCACCCTTAATATCATTGCCGGAAAAGAAAAGGCTTGGGGAAACAAGCGGATAGCCTGCATCCAGACTTCAGACAACCGGCGCGAAGATCACGCTGACCTCGGTAAACACTCTTCCTGGATCAAATGGGCCAGCCCTACGGCGGAGGCGCTGCGCCAAGCATGCCTTGCCCAAGAGTCACGGATTTCAGACTCAGAGCCGAGCGTCCCATCAATCGTCATAACGTCGATCAGCGTTCAGAACAGTTCTTTTCTCGGTCCTTTGGAGCTTGCCTTCAATCCCCAGTACAATGCACTGATCGGCGGTCGTGGCACGGGAAAGTCGACGATCCTTGAGTATCTTCGCTGGGCGTTGTGTGACCAGCCTCCTGCTGGGAGCGATGACGATACCCCGGACTATCAGGCTCGCCGCTCGCGGCTAATTGAGGGCACTCTCAAGCCTCTAGGGGCGACCGTTGATGTCACGTTCACCTTGAACGGCGTGCCGCATTCTGTGCGAAGGTCCAGCAAAGATGGGATCGTCCAGATCAAGGTCGGAGACGATGAATTGCGGCCATGTTCAGAGAACGAAGTACGCACGCTTCTTCCTGTTCAAGCCTACAGCCAGAAGCAACTCAGCAACGTCAGCGTAAGGCTGGACGAACTCGCACGATTTATCTCCGCCCCCATCCGAACCGAACTCGGTCAACTTGAGAGGCAGATGGGAGAACAAAGCGAGAAGCTCCGCAAGAGCTATTCCACGAGACAGCGCCAGAAGGCCATCGAAAAGGACGCTGCCCGCGTGGCGCTAGAGGTGCGCTCATACCAAGAACAGGCTTCCAAGATAAGGGCGTCACTGGGCGGCCTTGCAGAAGAGGACCGGTCTCTCCTTGATCTAAGCTCGCAATATGATCGCGCCGAACAGGCCGTCGACGCGCGCAGGCATCGTCTCATAGATGCAGGTACACGCATTGATCAACTGCTTGAGTTGGCTGGCGGTGAAGTGCGAGGAGAACTCACCGAACTGCCTGAAGAGTTTCCCGAAAAAGCGCTCGTAGAGGAATTGTCTGCCGAATATGGTGTGTTAGTCGCTGAAATCGCTGATGCGCTTCGCGGTGCAAGGCTAAAAATTGATCGGGCCACAGAGGAGAGAGACGGCAGTAAGTGGTCGGCTTGGAACGCACGGCTGGTGGCTTACCGCCAATCTTATTCTACCGCACTGGAAAAATCGTCTGCTCACAAGGACCGCATGGAGCAGATGAAAGAGCTTGAGGCAAAGGTTGCGGCACTTCAGCGAGAGCTCACTCGTCTGTCGGACGAACTGTTGTCGCTCCAGAAAGCAGGCGAATCCTTCAAAGCTGAACAAGATCAGCTTCACGATCTCAGAAGACAGCGCGATGCCTTGATCCAAGCTCAGTGTGATGCCCTGACCGAGCGCTCCGGTGGTGCAATCCGGGCTATCGTTCGCAGATATTCAAACGCCAACCTGTTCTCCGACCTGATGAGAGAGCGGCTGAGCGGATCGGGAATCCGCAAAGACCGGATCGAACAGATCGCCGAATCTGTACTTAATGCGGAAGATCCTCATCGCACCTGGATAGGCACACTTGAAGACCTGGAAACACTTGCGAACTTCGATCCCGCAAAGGATTCCACGGAACATCTGCCCGAAACGCCGATCCTTACAAGCGCAGGCGCGACCAAGGCGGATTGCGAAAAACTTGCCAGCAAATTGACTCCGGATGACTGGCTGTCACTATCCCTGACTGAAATTACCAGTGAGCCCCGTTTCGAGTACCGTTCGCGCGAAGGGGAATACATCAATTTCTCCAATGCATCGTCAGGCCAACAAGCGACCGCGCTGTTGCGCACGTTGTTGAACCAGGCAGGGCCGCCCCTTCTCATCGATCAACCGGAAGAGGATCTGGACAATCCAGTTATGCAGGAAATTGTTGAGCAGATATGGGCCGCGAAAAAACGGCGTCAGCTGATTTTCGTAAGCCACAATGCCAATCTGGTCGTCAATGGGGATGCCGAACTTGTTGCTTGGTGCGAGTATCGCAAGGCTGGGGACCAATCCGGTGGCAAGATTGCCGGAGAAGGGGCCATCGACATACCCGATATACGTGAGGCGATAAAACGCATCATGGAAGGCGGCGCGGCAGCGTTCAATCTTCGCAGAGAGAAGTATGGATTTTGATAGTCCGCCGTTTCGAGGTGCGGAAGCCCAAGGTCGGTGCTGCCTGGTGATGAACGAACTCGCTGGGCTGTTCGACCATCCCCCGTCCTTTTTGGTGGAAAAAGTCAGCCAGTTGGGCTAAGAACCGCAAGTGTGCAAGAGCTACTCAGAGCCCCACGCAGCCTTAGGGTTTATGGGCGTCGTGGTTCTTGCACACCCATCCCGTTAAGTTTGCGTCGCGGCTCGTAAATGGTCCAGAATTTGAGCTTCTGCTCCGGAACGGGTTCAAGCATCGACTTCCTCAAGATCAGGCGAACTAGTCCCGTCTGCCGGAACGGAAAAGTCACCATGCTATCGATCTGAAATAAACGGCAGTTACGATCGTCGCCGAAGCTGCTGCCGAGATTATCTAGCGGAGTGACGCACTCTTCGATAATTTTGCGGGCTGCTCCAAGCAATACGAAGCTCTGGTATCTGGAGAGCTCACTACGGCCGGGTCTGGTAATGTGCCGCCAACCTTCACGGTCAAAATGAACACGCTCTCCGTTGCGCCCGAGGGTCGTGGGTGTCTGCGCCATGGACTTGTAGATGCTTCGGGATGCTTGTTGGACATGCTCTGAGCATCGGAGATGAGGAAAGTCTCCGGCGAAAGTGTGGATCTTCTGAGCCTGCAAATCTTGACTTAATGTGCCGCACAACTGACTAATCGAATTCCTCGCCCGACTGTCGAACATTTGGTCTTCGGGCACAAGGATCTGAGCTGAAGTTCTCGCGTCACTGGGCCTGATGTCCACCCACCGCGCACGTAGGTCTTCCGGGTCGACCAGCACAACGATTGCGGCGCCGACAACTTTCCGCCAAGCGGCCAAATTCCTTGCTAGCTGATCTGCTGCGATTGAAACGGCGAGCTTGCCGTCACTTCGCTTTTTGGCTTTGACGCACTTGACCTGCGTAAAAATAATTTGACCAGATAGTTCGCCGTCTCTTTCTAAGAAGATAAGGCCGTCGACTGCGTCATCGTTGTGCGCTTCCAGAGGTTGCCATCGAGCATTCCATTCCGCGAGAACGATCTTTTCAACTGCATTGACCCCGATCTGTCCTTGTCGTTGCGTTCTCAGGCTCATGGAATTTCCTAGTGATTTGGCCGCAACTCATACCATAGAGCGTTGGCAGTGGCATGCTTGCATCGAAGCTTATGGAACTAACTCAACAGCAATTATCGTCGACGCCCGCCGGTGCGTCCGATCCAATCCGCGCCGCCATAGGTTACCGCGTAAATCGGCACTTCGCTCGCGTCATCGTCAACCAGGAAGGCGACCACGGCCTTCCGGCCTGCCGGGATGGCGCGGAGGCCAGGGGCGGTTTCATCTCGCATGCTGCCCTTATGCGGCGTGGTCTTCAGTGTGGCGATGGCGGCTTCGATCTCGGCCAACTTACGAGCCGCCGCCTCCGGCCCTGCATAGTCGATGATCCATTGGGCAACGGCGTCGAGGTCACGGGAGACGAGAGGGTGGAACCTGATCCGGTAGATCACGCCCCACTAGCCGCGCCTATGGTGCCACGAGCAGTGGCGAACGCGTCGTCTTGGTCGATGAACATTGTGCGGGGCGTCTCCAGCCGAGCGCGGATTTCCTTCCCGAGAGCCGAGAGGGCTACTTCTCGTTCTTCCTCGTCCTGAATCATCTGCTCCAGCGCGGCCGCAACAGCGGCGCTCTGCGTTGCGAAGATGCCTTGCCCCACCTTTTCCGAGAGGAAGTGGTGATGGCGGTCGGTAAAGCTGAGGGTGGTCTTGACGGTCATCTTCGCCTCCTTGGTATGACTGAGTCATATAGCAGGGGAAGGCGATGGTTTCAACGTTGGTGGAAGTGCGCTTCCGCCGCCGCTTTTCTGCGCGACTCTCAAAACGTTGACATGGCGTTGACACAAAATGCGAACGACAAAGCCTGACTGTTTAGGTCAGGCTATAAGCCTCTGATATATTGTGATAATTTGGTTACGAGGGGCAGGATTTGAACCTGCGGCCTTCAGGTTATGAGCCAAAACCATAGCGATTCCAATAGCTTAGGCATTTCAACTACTTATGCGCCAAGCCTCTGATCCATCGCAATTTTCATGCTTGCAACAGGCCATTTTCGGCGACGTTGGGCAGCAGACTCGGAGCGAAACATGCATTCGCGGTTTGATGTGGCGTTGATGTGAACCGCTCCAAGATTCGACATGTATGATCAATTTTTTTCGCATCTGAGTACTGGCACAGTGAAACCAGGCGAGCCGACGTCTCCCTTTCGATTTGGTTTGCCGTCTACCGAAGAACTAGTCGGCGGCGCGGCCACTGGATACGTTATTACCTGGTCGCATGGATAACTCGATTTACGTGGGTCCGCTGTCAAAGCGGTGAAAGCACCCCTCCGCAGTAACTCTCGAGAGCGGGAATGTCTTTCAACCCGAGGCATACTGTTACTATAACTCTGCGCTAGGGTGCCTCGCCCGCCCTCACGTCCCATAGTGGGTCTGAGTACCGAAATAAGGACTAGATTTGTGGATCGCACACTGAATGTAGAGGTAAGAGACAACACCTGGCCTCCGGCAGGCGGTCTGCCGGCATTCCCACCATCATTTCATCGAGGCACAGCAACCTGGACTATGAACTTCCCTTCGATGCTGCTGAAAATTGGTTACCTTACAACTCCGATCTCGTCGACTGGCGTATCTCTTAGTGAGTTTTGGGCCTGGGTAAGGTATCTTGCAGCCATCACGGATCAAAATGATATGCGTTTGACGCAAAGTTTTGCGGATTTGGATGCACATCAAAAAACAATTCTGAGTGATGACTTCGGCATGGGTGTGCCGATGCTTTGGCTCGGTGAGAAGTTTTTTTTGGATAGAATTTTAGATGGCAGATATTTCATGCAGAGGGTTGGAGCATCAGTCGGTGCCACTCAGAATCGCGTAAAGAAGCGCGGACCGAACAAGACTCCCGACTTCGTTGCTCGAGATACAAACAGCGTTTGGCATATAATTGAGTGCAAGGGAACGCAGTCAAATGGCGACTATGCAGAAAAGCAAATTGGAAGCTACGGGCCACCAGCTACAGGAGGTATTGCACAAAAGCGATCCATAATTTTTCCTCCAAATTATACTGGGCAACGTTTAGTCAGCGCGCTTCAGATCGGTTTGGAAATGGGAGAGCCGACTCGTATGATAATATCTGATCCTACATCTGAAGAACCATTCAAACTGAAGGAGAGCGATATGGAATTGGCCGATGACAGCGCAACGCGAGCTGTCGCAGCAAAGGCTCTTCGGCTCGCGGGCTTCGAAGCAACAGCTGGAGTCATTGCCTCTCCTACAGGTTCGCGACCAGATGTGACGTATTATAAAACATCTTCTGCCGAAAGTCTCCGTAAGGAGCAAGTAAGGGATAGAGACGCAAGGGCAAAAGACGAGCTAAATACCATGCGTCAGCGCACCGTTCTTTTTGATGGGCATTACATTGGACGCGAGATGAGCATTGAGCTTCCAAAGCCGATTCTTGTTTCTGGAAAGGCAATTGTGCGGGTGAACATCCAGCAAGGCGTGAAGATGACTGCTCTAGAGGAAATGCTTGAGCGGACCACGATAGAGAGAACCATCGCATCTTCCAAGGTTGAATGGGAGGGCCAGATAGGCGTAAACAAATCCTTTGGACAGGAAACTAACGCTCAGCTAGATATTGGAACATTTTTTAGGTCGGAGATATCTCTTGCGGAAGCATAGACTCCTGACGTTTCAAGAAACTTTATCGCCTATAATAGTTAATTTAAGGCGTTCAGTCTGACCGTAGTCTCAGCTGGGCATTGTCGCTGTCGTCCAAATTTTCTTCGCTTTTGTCCAAGAACGCTAGATGCCATTTAATCGCCATTCGAATTTGCGCCGCTCGAATTGGCGTTGCTTGAGATGCGAGGTCGAGCGCTGCTTCCCGGACCCGAAGGAGCCATTCATTTTCCGAACGATTGGCAAAGCCCTCGGCATCAAACTCCCTTTCCAAGCGCGGCACTCTATGTTCGAACGGGCCGAGAACTTCGTGCATAATTTCCGGTTCCAACGAGAAGAACATCTTCGCGGCCTCTACCGGGTCAGCATCGACAAAAATCGGTTCATGAGCGTAGTTTGGAAGGCCATTCCGGCGACCGTGGCTGTTAATCATTTCGGCGAAAGCCACAGCGTCGGATTGAGCAAGGGCGAAGACTTTTTTAAGGCGATCCGGATTTGCTCGCCAGAAGGCACGATCCAATGCTTCAAGCAGATTCTTTCGGATAGCATGAAATTCCTTGGATTCATTCTGGTGAAAGCCCAGGCCGAATGCCCCTGTGTCAAAACGAACACCACCCCACCGTCGTTTTGGCAAGTCCGTTGGAAGCAGGTTATCGCTTTCCAACGCCACTAGATATGCGCAGATAGCTTGCAGCGCGGACTCCCGCGAGTCCCATCCAATCTGAACATCGGCCAACGTTAGCATTATCCCGGCCAAATGCATGATGACCTCAGGATCGCGGAACTCGTAGTCGGAAAGCTGCTTCTTCACGGCCTCTAGTGCAGCTTCAATCTCGGCGTCTGTTCGTTTCATCCACCACCAGAGGGTCTGCCAAGCCTCCGGGTCTTTGGTCCTGAAGACAGCAGATTTTCTCAGTTCACTACCAAGAAGATCATCGGCCACATGCCCCTTCCCAATCCACGCCACCGCAAGTTCAGCCGAAATCACTTGGCTGTGCAAACGGACGTACGGATGTTCGCCAAAACGCTCCTGCAGAGTCTCAAGCGGAGACTTCGGAGGTGCGTCTCCCTTTTGGCCATTAACTTGCCAAACTGCGCGTGCCCAGCCTCTCTCTTGTCCTAACACTTCGATACCAAGCCCTTCACCGCCATGGAATGAGATCGAAAGAGCAACGAAGGTAGCAGGCAAATAACGCATTCCGTCCTTGTTTTCTCTCAGTTCTGCAGGGATTCGCTCAAAAACCCGCGCGAATTCCAGCATCGCGTATCGGAGCAACCGCAGATTCAAGGCCTGAGAGGTTTCAAAGACGCTGGACAGGATGTCTTTCTCAGCTTTCAGTAATGCGCATGCTGAAAGCTGCTCTTCATCCTTTTCCATTGAAGCAAGAAAACCTTCGACAGCTGCGCTGACGTCGGGAGCAACTGTAAGGATACGCCCGATTACTTTTTCTTTCGTCCTTTCATATGTGGCAATGTCTTTGCCGCGAAGTTCGGCTTGGTTTGCGAGAAGAACTACGCTTCGGCCTTCATGCTCAACAAACCTGTTGATTGCGCTGAAAAGTTCGGGCAAGGGCATTTCTGCCCGTTCGAGATCATCAAAGACGAGAACCCGAGGGAGGTCTTTCATTACCGACCGTCGAAACGCACCAGTCAGATCGACTTTCGCGCCGGTGAATTTCTCTGCGAAACCGTCGAGCATCTGAGTAACGCCCTGGGGCGGTTTAATATCTCTACGTTCGAGGAGGGCCTGGAACAGGGCCTCCTCTATCTCTCCCGAGCCTTTCGCTCCGTAGACACTGACGTAAAGGGCATCTTTTTTGTCCGACAGCCATTGCTTCAGCGCGTGGGTTTTACCCGCCCCCCAAGGCGCATCCATCAGAAGGGCAAAACCGGGGTTGGCAAGCCGCGCGTAAGCGTCGAGCTGCGGCCGGAGATGGGTATTCGTACTCATTTCGCTTTCCAAGTGGGAGGGAGACGGGCTTTGGCCCAAGGACATGATAGCTAGCGGGCGATAACTGGAAAAGAACAACTCTGGCTAACCGGTCTGATCTGGCTGCAATCCTTTGCTCAAGTGGCAGCTTGTCAACGTTCGTTTGATCCCCTCACGGCAACACCCGCACATCCCCACGCTGATGCCCTTTCACCAACTCCCGCAGTTCGGCCGGGGCGATCACCTCGACGCTGTCGCCCCACTGGTAAAGATGCCAGGCCATCTCCACCCACCCGCTCGCGGTGAACAAGACGCGCAACGCGCCGTCAGGCTCTTCGGTGACCGCTTGATTGGGGTGGAATGCGAACTCGCGCGCAGCGGCCGCCGCGCTTGGCGCAAAGCGCAGGTATCATAGACGTGCACGCTTCCAAAACTCTCGACCTTGCGTTCCGCGCTGGCGCCATGCCCTCCCCGAACAATGCGAAAGCATTTTGCGAGATCGGCACCAGGACTACGCCCCGCTGCTTGGTGTAAGCTGCCATTCTTGGTCTAGACGGCGGGAGTAAGATAAAAGCTTCGCGGGGCGCAGCAGCCGACAGGCCGAGCCCCGATCAAGTTCAAAAGTTGGATGCCGGTACCGTTCTCACCCCAAACGCAAATCACAAACGATCAAATTGGCAATCTCACAATAACATTTGAAGCCAATGACTTGCAAGCTGAACACTAATTCAGCACAGTCATCAGCTTCAGAGAGAAAGCGGCCAGAGAGAGACGTTTTGAGCAACACGGCAGAAGGGCCAGTGTTCAGCTTTCCGCCTATAACCCCCGAATATAACAATAAAAATCCGCCAGCGGGCAGATCGAAGAAAGTTTGCTTCAGGGCAAGTGGCGGACAGAGAGGGATTCGAACCCTCGAGACGGTTCCCCGCCTACACACTTTCCAGGCGTGCGCCTTCGACCACTCGGCCACCTGTCCGTTGGCCGGGTGTTTACACGGGGGAAGATGGCGGATGCAAGGGGCTCGGTGAGGAAAGTGGGGCCAAAAGCGGGGGATTGCGGTTTTGGAGTTGGCTGGCGCAGGGAGGGTCGTGAGGTGGATGTCCGAAGGCTGTCTGGCGGCTGTCTGGGGGGCTGTCTGAGGGGCATGGCGCTGACAAGGCGGGGTGGCCAGCGCGCGGGGGCCGGGCGAGCGGGGGCCTGTCGGGAGCGGCTGGGGCTCAGGCGCGCGGGTGGCTTCAGGCCAGGGCGATGGTGACGCGGCGGTTCTGGCGGCCCTTGTTCTCGATCTTGCCGATGGTCAGGCGGCCGATCTCGCCCAGGCGGGCGACATGGGTGCCGCCGCAGGGTTGCAGGTCGATCTGGCCCGCGCCCTCGCCGATCCGGATCAGGCGCACCCTGCCCTGCCCGCGCGGCGGGCGCACCGACATGGTCTTGACGAGGCCCGGGTTGGCGTCCAGCTCGGCCTCGGTGATCCAGGTCTCGGTCACGGCGAGGTCGCGGTTGATCAGCCGGTTCAGGCTGGCCTCCAGCGCGGCAAGGTCGCCGGACGGGTCGGGCATGTCGAAATCGAGCCTGCCGCGTTCGGTGCCGATCTGGCCGCCGGTCACCGGCAGCGGGATCACCACCGACAGAAGATGCAGGCCGGTGTGGACGCGCATGTGGCGGTAGCGGCGGTCCCAGTCGATCCGCTGCAGGATGCGCGCCCCTACCGGCGGCAGCCCCAGCGGCGCGCCGGGGACGAGGGCCACGCCGCCCTCCTCGACCTTGACCGCGGTGGCGATCGGCAGGCGCTGGCCCTCCCATTCGATCACGCCGCTGTCGCCGGGCTGGCCGCCGCCGGTCGGGTAGAAGACCGAGGCGGAGATCACGATGCCGCCCTCGGGCGTATGGGCGGTGACCTCGGCCTCGGCCTCGGTCAGATAGCTGTCATCGCGGAACAGAAGCTCGGTCAGGCTCATGGCTGCGGGTTCTCCTCGGGCACGGGGGGCGGCAGGCGGCGCGCGGCGGGCGGCAGAGGCGCGCCGAGAATGGCCTCGACCGCGGCGATATTGGCGGCCTCCTCGGCCTTGGCCTCGGCATCGGCGGCGGCCTCGTCGGCCCGGCGCTTGAGGTAGTCGCGGTGGTTCGCGGTGAAGGGAATGCCCTCTTGCCGGAAACGCTCGGCGATCTGGTGGTTGATCTCGGTCTTCACGGCGACCTGGAAATTCACGTCGCGCAGGATGACGCGGATCTCGAATTGCAACACGTCGCCGACCGCGCCGATGAAGGCGATGGTCGGCGGCGGCGCGAGGAGGACGAGGGGCTGCGCCTCGGCAATCTCGCGCAGGAGGGTGGCGACCCTGCGGCTGTCCTCGGTCAAAGGCACGGTCACCGGCACGATCAGGCGGCCGGTCAGGCTGAAGCGGGTCCAGTTGGTCACCCGGCCCGAGATGAGGTCCGAGTTCGGCACGATCACGTCCGACCGGTCGAAGGTCTGGATCCGGGTCGAGCGGACAGAGATGGAGGAGACGATGCCCTGCACCGGGCCGACCTCGATCCAGTCGCCTTCCGAGACCGGGCGCTCGATCAAGAGGATGATGCCAGAGACGAAGTTCGACACGATGGTCTGCAGGCCGAAACCGATGCCGACCGACAGCGCACCGGCGACGATGGCAAGGCCGGACAGGTCGATCCCGGTGGAATTGATCGCGACCAGCGCCGCCACCATGATGCCGACATAGCCGACACCCGAGACGATGGCATTCTGCCCGCCATGGTCCAGCCCGGTGCGCGGCAGGATCGTGGTCTTGAGCGCGCCTTGGAACAGCCGTGTCGCCGAATAGCCGATGCCGAAGACCACGGCGAAGAACAGGAAATCGGTGGGCGATATCCGCGTCTCGCCCAGTTGATAGCCTTCCTGGAACCGGGTCCAGATCTCGGTCAGGTCCGAGGTCCGCGCCCCCCAGATCAGCGCCACCACCGGCAGCATGGCCAGCGCCAGGCCAAAGCTGATCAGCACCGGGGCCAGGGCGTCCTGATCGGCCTCGGACCTGGTGACCAGCGCGTAAAGGTCGCTGACCAGCTGCTGCATCAGGAACAGAAGGGCGATCAGCCCCAGCGTCATCGCGGTCGGGAAGACCAGGGCGCCCGCTGCCGAGATATAGCCCACTGCCGCCAGGATCGGCCCGACGATGCCGACAAGGTTGGTGGCCCGCGCCAGGATCGAGATCAGCCGCGCGTTGTAGCTGGCCCTGCCCTCGTCGCCGCTCTCGGCCTTGACCTGGCGCAGCAGATGGCCCAGCCGGACCAGAAGCAGCGCGCCGATCAGGATGATCGGAAAGACCAGGACCGAGGTGCCCGCATCGCTGACCTCGATCTCGGACATGGCGGTGCGGCGCAAAAGCGCGATCGCCAGCAGGACCCCGAAGGAGGTGGTCAGCACGCGCCCCTCGGCCCGCCGCTCGGGCGGCAGGTTCAGGAAAGAGCCCTCGGTCTCGGCCACCGGGAAGATGCGGGTGCCCAGCCAGATCGCGGCGAACATCGCAAAGCCCATCTGGCCCAGCGATCCCGCCACCAGAAGCCCGACCATGCCCAGCGCCCCGGACAGGCGCAGCGCCTCGGTCAGGGCCATGCAGCCGAGCACCGGCACCGCGATCACCCCCAGCGAGGCGAGGAACCCGCCGATCCGCCGCCCGCGGGCCGAGGTCTTGCCCTGCAGGCGCGCCACGAGCCAATCGACCCAATGCCTTCCGCGCCACAGCATGGCGATGGCAAAGACCAGGAAGGTCAGGATCAGCGGCAGGTTGTTGATCGCCCGCTTGCGCACGCTGGCATCGGCGACGCGTGTCACCGTCTCGCCGACGATGGTCTTGACCGTCTTGGTCAGGCCGCTGACCGCATCGGTCCAGTTGCCGGGATAAAGCGGATTGGGCCAGAGCTTCAGCAGCTCGTTGGCCTGCCTTTCGCGCAGCACGCGGTCGATCTCGCGGATCAGGCCGTCGGCGCGCTGGTAGGCCTCGTCGGCGGCGATGCCGGGGGCCTGGAGGCGGCCCATCTGGGCGCCAAGCTCGGCCCGGCGGGTGGCGATCTCCGGCGCTTCGGTGGCGCCTTCCGCCGGGGCGGGGCCGAGGGCCGAGATCTGGTCCTTCAGCGTGGCGATCCGGGTGGAATTGGCGCTTTGCGCGCCCTGCAGCTGCTCGCGCCAGCGGGTCAGCTCGAGCCGCAGGTTCTCCAGCGAGACATCGGACAGGTTGGGGTTGGAGATGGCGGATTCGGCCCGCGTCGCCATCCGCTCCCAGCCCTGATAGTCGAGCGCGCCACTGCTGGCGCCGCCGCTGGCGACGGGTTTGGGGGCCGCGCCGCCCGCCACGCCGCCCTGCGGGGCAAAGCCGCCCGAGACGGGGGCGTCATCGGCGGCGGTATCCGGGGTGGAGCCTGCGGAAGCCGTGCTGTCCTGCGCGGTGCGCGGCTTTTCCGGGATCAGCGCGCCCGAACCATCGGCATGGACCTTGACCGTCGGCTGGCCGGGGGCGGCCCCGCCCGAGATGACCGCATTGTCATCGGCAGAGGTTGCGGGCGCGGGGGCGGCCGGAATGACGGTGACCGGCGCCGCCTTGTCCTCGGCAAGGGCCGAAAGCCCCGGCGCCAGAGCGGCGAGCAAAGCCAGTCCGCCGGCCAGAAAAGCGCGCCCCAGGCGGCGCTTCATCCGGCCCGGCCCTGTCATGCGTCCTCGAAGACCGTCGGGATATTCGACGGCGCCCGGTCCAGCCATTCCGGCACCGGCAGGCCCTTTTCCTTCAAGAAGGTCGGGTTGAACAGCTTGGACTGGTAGCGGTTGCCATAGTCGCAAAGGATGGTGACGATGGTCTTGCCCGGCCCGAGGTCGCGCGCCATCCGGATCGCCCCGGCGATGTTGATGCCGCTGGAGCCGCCAAGGCAGATCCCCTCATCCTCCAGCATCTCGAAGACCAGGGGCAGCGCCTCGGCATCGGGGATGCGGTAGCTCATGTCGGGGGTGAAACCCTCGAGGTTGGCGGTGATGCGGCCCTGGCCGATGCCCTCGGTGATCGAGTTGCCGGAGCTCTCGAACTTGCCGGTGGTGTAATAGGCATAGAGCGCCGCCCCTTCCGGATCGGCCAGACCGATCTTGACGCCCTTGGGCTGCAGGGCCATCGCGGTGCCGGCCAGCGTGCCGCCCGAACCCACGGCGCAGATGAAGCCGTCGACCTTGCCGCCAGTCTGTTCCCAGATCTCGGGGCCGGTGGTTTCGATATGGGCCTGACGGTTGGCCACATTGTCGAACTGGTTGGCCCAGATGGCCCCGTTCGGCTCGGTCCGCGCCAGCGCCTCGGCGAGGCGGCCGGAATAGCGGATGTAGTTGTTGGGGTTCTTGTAGGGCACGGCCGGAACCTGGACGAGCTCGGCACCCGCCAGGCGGATCATGTCCTTCTTTTCCTGGCTCTGCGTCTCGGGAATCACGATGACGGTGCGAAAGCCCATCGAGGCGCCGACCAGCGCCAGACCGATCCCGGTATTGCCCGCCGTCCCCTCGACGATGGTGCCGCCGGGTTTCAGAAGCCCGCGCGCGACGGCATCCTTGATGATGAAGAGTGCTGCGCGGTCCTTGACCGACTGGCCGGGGTTCAGGAATTCGCATTTGCCGAGGATGGTGCAACCGGTCATCTCGGAAGCGCGCTTGAGCTTCAGAAGCGGCGTGTTGCCAATGGTATCTGCCAGATCGCTATGGATGCGCATGGGGGTCCCCTCAATCCTCTGGGCCCTGTGTAAGGAAGCCTTCGGCGAAACTCAAGCAAGGCCGGGCAAATCTTGCCGAGGCGGCGCCGGCGCAAAGCGTGATCCAGAGGCGCGCCTGCGGCGCATTGCCTTGTCTCGCCTCTGGCCTGCGGCCAACCGGCTCGGGCCTATGCCTCCGGCGGGAGTATTTGGGCAAAGAGCAAGAGGGTTGGGGGCGCCCCTTTCGCCTTCATCCAGAGACAAATATCCGCGGGGGTGAAGCCGAAGGCGAGGGGGCGGCAAGCCCCCTTCCCCGCCGGGTCGAGGCGATTCGGCGGGGCCTAATCTTCGGGAGGCGCCGCGAGCAGCCAGTGATCGGGCAAAAGCGCGTGCAGCGGGCGGGCGCCGGTGGGCAGGAGCACCCGCGTCTCGCCATTGGCCGGGTCGATCTGCACCAGAAGCTCGCGGCAGCGCCCGCAGGGCGGCAGGATGCGACCCTCGGCATCGACGGCGACGACGGCGGTGATCCGGCTTTCGCCCTCGGTGATCATCGCAGCCACGGCGGCATGTTCGGCGCAAAAGCCGATGCTGCAGGCGGCATCGATGCAGACGCCGGTGAAGATCCGACCCGAGCCCGCGCGCAGGGCCGCGCCGACGCTGGCCACCTCGACCGTCGGCGACAGGCGCCTTGGCCTGACCACCCGGCGCGCCGCCGCCAGCAATTCCTCGTCGCTTTCCATCCCGATTCCCCGTAAAAACCGCCGTTTCGCAGGGATTTTGCGCTTTCCCTCCGCCGCATTCCGCTCTATAGCCCCGCAGGTCGCGCCATGCACCCTTGGAGGATGGCGGACTTTAACAGGAGAATACCTATGGCACGCCAGATCAATGATCTGAACGTCGAGGTTCGTACGGGGACAGGCAAGGGGGCCGCTCGTCAAACTCGTCGTGAAGGATTCGTACCGGGAATCGTTTATGGGGACGGCCAGGAGCCGATCGCCATCAAGGTTCCGTACAACTACCTCTTGAAGCACCTGAAGGCCGGCCGCTTCCTGCAGACCCTCTTCAACCTGAAAGTTCCGGGCCAGGCTGACACTCATGTCATCTGCCGCGGCGTTCAGCGCGACGTGGTCCGCGACCTGCCGACCCATGTGGACTTCATGCGTCTGCACGACGAATCGCGCATCGTCCTGCACATCCACGTCACCTTCGAAAACCATGACGCGGCCCCCGGCCTGAAAAAGGGCGGCACGCTGACCGTCGTGCGTCCGGAAGTCGAACTGGAAGTGCTCGCGGGCGATATCCCCGATCACATCACCGTCGACCTGACCGGCAAGACCATCGGCGACGTGATCCACATCAACGATGCGATCCTGCCGGAAGGCGTCAAGCCGACCATTGCGCGCAACTTCGTCATCGCCAACATCGCGGCTCCGGCCGGTCTGGTGGCGGCTGAGGCCGAAGCCGAGGCCTGAGCCTTCGCAGGCGCGAGTTTCGAACGGGCGGCATCCCCATGCCGCCCGTTTTCTTTTGCAGGGCTTGCACCACACGGGGGCAGGTCACATGCTGGGGCAGAGGTGAGGCATGAAACTCTTCGTAGGTCTGGGCAATCCGGGGGCCGAATATGCCGGCAACCGCCACAACATCGGCTTCATGGCGCTGGACCGGATCGCCGCCGACCACGGCTTCGGCCCCTGGAAGAAGGCCTTCCATGGCCTCGTCTCCGAAGGCCGGCTGGCGGGCGAGAAGGTCGTGCTCCTCAAACCCGAGACCTTCATGAACAAATCCGGCCAGGCCGTGCAGGCCGCGGTGACCTTCCACAAGCTGCCCCTCGCCGATGTCGTGGTCTTCCATGACGAGTTGGACCTCGCCCCCGGCAAGCTGCGCGTAAAGATGGCGGGCGGCCATGCCGGCCACAACGGCCTGCGCTCGATCCATGCCCATCTGGGCGAGGCTTATGGCCGCGTCCGCATGGGCATCGGCCATCCCGGCCACAAGGATGCCGTGGCCTCCTATGTGCTGCACGACTTCTCCAAGGCCGACCGCGACTGGCTGGAGCCGGTCCTGAAAGGTGTCTCGGAAGGGGCGGAGGCGCTGGTCCAGGGCGAGGACTCGCGCTTCATGACCACCGTGGCGCTGCGCGTTGCCCCGCCACGCAAGACGCCGCGCGATGCGCCCGAGGCGAAAGCGGTCGAACCCAAAACCGTTGAGAGCTTACCCGAAGAACCCGCCGCAAGCCCTTTGACGGCCTTGCAGAAACTGGCGCAGAAGTTCCGCTCCTGACCTTGGCCGGTAGGATGGGCAATCTGCCCATCTTCGGAATTCAACCGGCCTCTTTTGCTCCGAACAACCCCGCCAGAGCCCGGCTGATCGTGGCCGAGACCCCTGGGCGCTCGCCCGCGACATAGGGCATCGGGCGGCAGATCTCCATCGCGGCGAGGCCGACCCTGGCAGTCAGCGCGCCGTTCACCACGCCCTCGCCAAAGCGCCGCGACAGTTTCGACAGGATGCCGCCTCCGGCGAAGGAGCCAATGAGGTCGTCGGTCAGCGCCACCGCCCCGGTCGCCACCAGCGACAGGAACACCCGGCGCAAGAGCCGCCACGAGCCGAGCGACCCCGCCCGCCCGCCGTAGATCTCGGCCACCCGGCGGATCATCCGCAGGTTCGAGACCAGCGCCGTCGCCACATCGGCCAGCGCCAGCGGGATCAGCGCCGTCACCGTCGCCACCTGCCGGGCCGCGGCCTCCACCTCGGCGCGGGCGAGGTCGTCGAGCGGCAGGATCAGCTCCACCTCGGCCAGCCGCAGCAAGGCGTCGGCGTCCAGCACCTCGTCCTGCCGTTCGGCCAGCCTTGCCCGCGCCCATGCCATCTGCGGCCGCCCGGCGTAAAGCGCCTCCAGCCGGGCCAGAACCGCCCGCGCCTGCGCCAACTCGCCACTTTCCACCGCCTTCAGCGCCTGCAGCCGGATGCTGTCCAGCCGGGCGAGGCGCGAGAAGGCGCGCAATTCGCCCACCACCAGCACCAGCACGATCCCCGCCGCCAGCAACGACAGCAACAGCGCCAGCCAGCCCAGCCAGATGTTGGTCGCAATCAGCCCGGCCACGAAATTCCACGCCGAAACCGTGATCACCAACGAGAAGAGGCTGCCAAAAACCCAGGAGGCAAAGCGCGTGAAGGCCGAACTGCGCCTTGCGGCCAGACGGCGCACCCCCTCCATCGCCTGACCCAGCGGCAGATCCTCGGGCATCTCGGCCAGACCGGGGTCGATATCGCCCTGCCGCTCGATCAGCGCCGGGCGTTTCAGCCGCTCGTCACCTTGCGCCATGCCGGTTCTCCTTTGACGTCACAACTTGTCCCCGATCAGAAACTCCGCCGCGCGGTCGAGCCTTATATGCGGCGGGCCCTCGCCGGGCTTGCGGGCAAAACGGGCCGGGGCAAAGCCCATCAGGGCGAAATCGGCGTCGAGCCATTTTTCCGCCCCCTCCCGCGCCGGGGCGAGGATGCGCGCCGGGTCCTTGGGCAATTCGCCGGGATACATCGCCACCACCCGGCCATCGGCGAGCCGGCCCCGCACCGCATCCAGCACCTCGCCCCCGCGCGAGATTTCTTCCTCCACCGTGGTGCGCAGGCTGGCCAGCGACAGGGCGGCGGTCTCGGCCCCGGCGAAATCGGCGCGGGTTTTGGCCTCGGCCAGCATGGCTTCGGTGATGGCGGTCAGGGCGGGATGCTGGCGGTGGTGCAGATGATCGGCCTTGGTCGCGGCGAAAAGCAGCTTTTCCACCCGCCGCCCGCCGAGGATGCGGTCAAGCCAGCCGTTGCGGCCGGGGCGGAAGGCGGTCAGCACCTCGGCCATGGTGCGGCGCAGATCCTCGACCGCGGCGGGGCCCTGATGCAGCGCCGACAGGACATCGACCAGCACGATCTGCCGGTCGATCCTTGCGAAATGGTCGCGGAAGAAGGGGCGGACGACCTTGGCCTTGTAGGCGGTGAAGCGGCGCTCCATCTCGGTCCAGAGACAGCCGCGCGGGCGCTGCGCCGGTTTGGGCAGGGGGGCAAAGGTCAGAACCGGGCTGCCGGCCAGATCGCCGGGCAAAAGGAAGCGCCCCGGCGTGCAATCGGCCCAGCCGGCGGCGCGGGCGGCGGTCAGATAGGCGGTGAAGCTGGCGGCGAGTTCCGCGGCCTTGGGCTCCTCCAGCGGCAGGGCGCCATCCTCGGCCCGGGCCAGCGCCATGAAATCCCGCGCCTCGGCCCGTTTCGACAGGCGCGAGAGGACGCCGTCCGACCAATCCTCATAGCTTTTGTCGAGGAGCGACAGGTCCAGCAGCCACTCGCCCGGGTAATCGACGATATCGACATGCAGCACGCGCGGCCCAGTCATCCCGCCGATGAAGCCGCGCCCCCTTGTGCGGAACGACAGGCGCAGTTCGGACACCGCCCGCGTCGACTGCGGCCAGCGCGGGTTGTCGCCGGTCATGGCGGCGAGGTGATCCTCATAGGCAAAGCGCGGCAGGGTCATGTCGGGCTGCGGCTGCAGATAGACCGCCTCGATCCGCCCCCTTGCGGTCAGCTGCGGCATCCTTCCCCGCTCCAGCAGGTTGGCCACGAGGTTGGTGATGAAGACGGTCTTGCCCGCCCGGCTGAGGCCCGTCACCCCCAGGCGCAGAACCGGCGCCGGCAGCGCCAGGGCCTCGACCCCGCGCCAGACATCCTCCACCCAATCCGAAACGCCCAATGACTGCCCCTTTTCCCTTTCCCTTTACATAGGCGCAGGCCCCGCCCCGATCTAGGCCCCCGTTGCAGAAGCCGTTCCAAGCCGATAGACGCAGGCAGCCCCTCCAACCCCGGCCGCCCCATGCCCCGCTATGCCCTCCGCATCGAATACGACGGCAGCCCGTTCAACGGCTGGCAGCGCCAGGCGCAGGGCCAGCCCTCGGTCCAGGCCGCGGTGGAAGAGGCCCTGGCCCGGCTGGAGCCCGGCCCCCATACCATCGCCGCCGCAGGCCGCACCGATACCGGGGTGCATGGGATCGGCCAGGTCGCCCATGTCGACCTTGCGCGCGACTGGGACCCGTTCCGCCTGTCCGAGGCGCTGAACCACCATCTGCGCCCGCAGCCGGTGGCCGTGACCGCCTGCGCCAAAGTCACCGAGGATTTCCACGCCCGCTTCTCCGCCATCGAGCGGCGCTATCTTTACCGCATCCTCGCCCGCCGCGCGCCGCCGGTGCTGGACCGCGGCCATGTCTGGCATGTGCTGAACCCGCTCGACCTCGCCGCCATGCAGGAGGGTGCGGCACATCTGATCGGCTTTCACGATTTCACCACCTTCCGCTCGACCCTCTGCCAGGCCAAGAGCCCCGAGAAGACGCTGGACGAGATCACCATCACCGCCCTGCCCCAGCCGCAGGGCACCGAGTACCGCTTCCAGCTGCGCGCCCGCAGTTTCCTGCACAACCAGGTCCGCTCGCTGGTCGGCTCGCTGGTCCGCGTCGGCAGCGGCGCCTGGGCCCCGATGCGGATCGCCGAGGCTCTGGCGGCCCGCGACCGCGCCGCCTGCGGCACCGTGGCGCCGCCGCAGGGCCTGTGCCTGACCGAGGTGCGCTACCCGGTCGATCCGTTCGCCTGAAGGTTGTGCCGCCCCTGCGGCCCGCTGGCCGCGCGCAGCCCGTGGGGCAAAGTGTCGCGGCCCGCGCCGCAGCCTGCCCATGTTAGCGCAACCTCAAAACGCCTTGCGCGCAAAACGGCGAAATTCCCCTTTTTCCAAAATAGCTTACCCTGCGCGCCCCCCTGCGGCATTCTGGAAATTGCCAGACTGTATGCCTTGGTATACCCAGAAAGAAATTGTAGCTTTCGTAATCACAAAGTTGCGATAGAGTTGAACCAGCGAAGAGATGACACGCAGCGCCGCCGGGGAAAACGGGGTGGCGTCTGCGGTCCAGGGAGGACTGAATGACGGATCGTGCGCCGGCGGTTTACACCGCCACCCCAGAGTTTACTTCCAAGGCCCATGTGACCCCGGCCGGCTACAAAGCCCGCTACGAGGCCTCGATGACCGACCCCGAAACCTTCTGGGGTGTCGAAGGCCGCCGGATCGACTGGATCAAGCCCTACACGCGGGTCAAGCACACATCCTTCAAACTGGGGGAGGTTTCGATCAAGTGGTACGAGGACGGCACCACCAACGTCTCGGCCAATTGCATCGACCGCCACATGCTCAAGCGCGCCAACCAGACCGCGATCATCTGGGAGCCCGATGACCCCAAGACGCCGTCGCGCCACATCACCTATGCCGAACTGCTGGAGCAGACCTGCCGTCTGGCCAATGTGCTCAAAGCCCATGGCGTGCAGAAGGGCGACCGGGTCGTGCTTTACATGCCGATGATCCCCGAGGCGGCCTTTGCGATGCTGGCCTGCACAAGGATCGGCGCGATCCATTCGATCGTCTTCGGCGGCTTCTCCCCCGATGCGCTGGCCAACCGGATCAACGATTCCGAAGCCCGCGTCGTGATCACCGCCGATTTCGGCCCGCGCGCCGGCAAGCGCACCTCGCTCAAGGCCAATGCCGACCAGGCGCTGTTGCACTGCAAGGACAATGTGCAATGCCTGGTGGTCAAGCACACCGGCGACGAGACCGGCTGGACCCAGGGCCGCGATTTCGACCTCAAGGCCGAGATGGCCGAGGCCTCGCCCTATTGCCCCTATACCGAGATGGGGGCGGAAGATCCGCTGTTCATCCTCTACACCTCCGGGTCGACCGGCAAGCCCAAGGGCGTGGTCCATACCACCGGCGGCTACCTCGTCTATGCGGCGATGACGCATGAGATGACCTTCGACTACCGCGACGGCGACATCTTCTGGTGCACCGCCGATGTGGGCTGGGTCACCGGGCACAGCTATATCGTCTATGGCCCGCTGGCCAATGGCGCCACCACCCTGATGTTCGAAGGCGTGCCGACCTTCCCCGATGCCGGCCGCTTCTGGGAGGTGATCGCCAAGCACAAGGTCACCCAGTTCTACACCGCCCCCACCGCGATCCGCAGCCTGATGGGCATGGGGCTGGATCTGGTCGAAAAGCACGACCTGTCGTCGCTGCGCCTCCTGGGTTCGGTCGGCGAGCCGATCAACCCCGAGGCCTGGAACTGGTATTTCCACAACATCGGCAAGGGCAACTGCCCGATCGTCGACACCTTCTGGCAGACCGAGACCGGCGGCCACCTGATCACGCCGCTGCCCGGCGCCATACCGCAAAAGCCCGGCTCGGCCACCCTGCCCTTCTTCGGCGTGCGCCCCGAGGTACTGGACCCGGCCAATGGCCATGTCCTGCCGGAAACCGCGACCGAGGGCGTTCTCTGCATCGCCGACAGCTGGCCGGGCCAGATGCGCACGCTCTGGGGTGATCACAAGCGCTTCGAAGAGGCCTATTTCGCGCAATACCCGGGCTATTACTTCACCGGCGACGGCTGCCGCCGCGACGCGGATGGCTATTACTGGATCACCGGGCGGGTGGATGACGTGCTCAACGTCTCGGGCCACCGTCTGGGCACCGCCGAGGTCGAAAGTGCGCTGGTCGCCCATCCGAAAGTCGCCGAAAGCGCCGTCGTGGGCTACCCGCATGACATCAAGGGCCAGGGCATCTATGCCTATGTCACCCTGATGCAGGGGATCGAACCCTCCGAGGAGCTGCGCAAGGACCTGGTGAAATGGGTCCGCACCGAGATCGGGCCGATCGCCACGCCGGACCTGATCCAATGGGCGCCGGGCCTACCGAAAACCCGCTCGGGCAAGATCATGCGCCGCATCCTGCGCAAGATCGCCGAGAACGACTTTGCGGCCCTGGGCGACACCTCGACCCTGGCCGATCCGACGGTCGTCGACGACCTGATCGAAAACCGCATGAACCGGGGCTGACCCTTTCCGGGGTCGGCACCCGGTCCCGAAAACCCGCGCCACTTCTGGCAAGGGGAGGAGAGCCCGCCCGCAAGGGCGGGCAGACGGGCGAACCGGCAGCGGGGTCTGCCGGCGAGACAGGCTTGCAAAACCAAGCGTTAATAAAGACTTGCACTTAGGGAGAGAGACAATGGCAATAGGAACGGCAGATGTGAGCGCCCGCTCGCGTCCGATGTCAGCCGCAGAGAGGAAGGTCATCCTGGCCTCCTCGATGGGGACGATTTTCGAATGGTACGACTTCTACCTCTACGGCTCGCTGTCGGCCTATATCGGCGCGCAGTTCTTCACGCCCTTCCCGGAAGCGGCGCGGAACATCTTCGCGCTTCTGGCCTTCGCAGCGGGCTTTCTGGTGCGTCCCTTCGGCGCCCTTGTCTTCGGCTCGCTGGGCGACCTGATCGGGCGGAAGTACACCTTCCTCGTCACCATCCTGATCATGGGCGGCTCGACCTTCCTCGTCGGTCTTCTGCCGGGCTATCAAAGCTGGGGCATCGCGGCGCCGATCATCCTGATCGGTCTTCGGATGCTGCAGGGCCTGGCGCTTGGCGGTGAATATGGCGGGGCGGCGGTCTATGTGGCCGAACATGCGCCGCAGAACCGGCGCGGCTATTACACCTCCTTCATCCAGACCACGGCCACCGGCGGCCTGCTTCTGTCGCTCGTCGTCATCCTGGTGGTCACGCCGATCATCACCAACAACTTCCCCTCGGTGGCGCAGATGGGCCTCGACGGGCTGCCGGCGCTGGACGCCAAGGGCAATCCGGTCGTGCTGGACGCCTGGAAAGCCTGGGGCTGGCGCGTGCCGTTCCTGCTGTCGGCCTTCCTTCTGCTGATCTCGCTTTATATCCGCATGACCATGTCGGAAAGCCCGGTCTTCCAGAAGATGAAAGCCGAGGGCGCGGCCTCCAAGGCGCCGCTGCGTGAGGCCTTCGGCCAGTGGAAGAACGCTAAGATCGCCCTGATCGCGCTCTTCGGTCTGACCATGGGCCAGGCGGTCGTCTGGTATTCGGGCCAGTTCTACGCCCTGACCTTCCTGCAATCGGTCGTGAAGGTGGACAGCTTCACCGCCAACGTCTTCGTGGCGGCCTCGCTGATCCTCGGCACCTGGGGCTTCATCTTCTTCGGCAGCCTGTCGGACAAGATCGGCCGCAAGCCGGTGATCCTGCTCGGCTGCCTTCTGGCCGCGCTGACCTACTTCCCGGTCTTCCAGTTCATCACCAAGACCGCGAACCCCGCGCTTTACGCGGCCCAGCAGACCGTCATCACCGTGACGGCCGACCCCGCCGACTGCTCGTTCCAGTTCAACCCGGTCGGCACCGCCAAGTTCACCCACAGCTGCGACAACGTGAAGGCGCTGCTTTTGAAGAACTCGGCCAATTCGGTCACCGTCGACGCCCCCGCCGGCACGGTTGCCAGCGTGAAGATCGGCGACACCGAGATCCCGGCCTATGACGGGTCCAAGAACGCCGCCGAGATCGCCACCGCCAAGACCGCGATGGATGCCGCCAAGGCCGCCATCGACCCGGGCATGATGACGCCCCTGACCGACGCCCAGAAGGCGCTGGAGAAGGCCAAGACCGCTGCCGCCGATGCCGACAAGGCGCTGAAGGCTGCGGCGGATGATGCGGCCAAGGCCACGGCGCAGACCGCGCTGGATGCGGCCAATGCCGGGGTGACCGCCGCGCAGACCGCGCTCGACACCGCCCGTGCGGCGGTGCCCGCCGACAAGCTGGCCGCTCTTGATGCGGCAGCGGCGGATGCAGCCAAGGCCGGCGGCGTGAAAGCCGCCTTCGAGAAGGCCGTGAACGACGCGCTTCTGGCCGCGGGCTATCCGCTGGTGGCCAAGGACAACACCACCGTGG
This sequence comes from Rhodobacter sp. P1_C2, assembly GCF_056406375.1. Classification (NCBI taxonomy): domain Bacteria; kingdom Pseudomonadati; phylum Pseudomonadota; class Alphaproteobacteria; order Rhodobacterales; genus Rhodobacter; species Rhodobacter sp. P1_C2. The sequence goes on along the minus strand of NZ_JBFUAG010000021.1, from coordinate 11,951 downwards.
CCAAGGTGAACACCTTCGGCGACATCTTCAGCGCCCAGAACCTGACGGTGATCATCACCCTGACCTATCTGATCCTTCTGGTGACGATGGTCTACGGCCCGATCGCCGCCCAGCTGGTCGAGCTTTACCCGACCCGGATCCGCTACTCCGGCCTGTCCCTGCCCTACCACATCGGCAACGGCTGGTTCGGCGGCCTGCTGCCCGCGCTCGTCCTGGCCATCTCGGCCCAGACCGGCAACATCTACTCGGGCCTGTGGTATCCGATCATCATCGCGGGCATCACCGTCGTGATCGGCGCGCTTCTGGTGCCGAACGGCACGCACAAGAAGTCGATCTTCTCGGAGTGAGACCTGCAACATGACCTGGACGGGCCGGAGAGCGATCTCCGGCCCGTTTGCCTTTGCTTGCGGCAGGAAGGGCTGCGCGCGCAGCAAAGTCACAATCCGGGCGCGGTTTTGCTGAAATTCGATGATGAAAGCTTTGAGGAGACTGCCCCGGTGCCGCAAGGTGCGAAGGCTGATTCTGCAAGGGGATTGCAATGACCGAGCCGGCCGAATCCATCATCTTCGTGGTCGACGGCAAGAAGCTGGAGGCGATGTCGGTGGTCCTCGCGGCCTCGCTGGCGCGCCAGCATGACCCGGCAGCGGTGCAGCTGATCGCCTATGTCTCGGCGGCCTATGCCCCGCTGCTGGAGCCCGCGACCCGCGCCCTCTTTGCCGCCTGCCGGGTCCGGATCGACCCTCTGCCCTCGGGCGAGGGGATGTGGAAGAAACCCTACCCGCATGGCAACAAGCTTCTGGCCTGCGCCAGCCCGCGGTCCAGCCGCCGCACCACCTTTCTGGACACCGACATGGTCTGCCAGGCGCCGATCACCGGCATCCCCGGCGCCGACCCGCATGAGGTCTATGCCGTGCCCGAGGGCAAGCCGACCTGGGGCAAGGATGGCGACGCCTGGGAGCGCGCCTACCGTTTCTTCGACCTGCCGATGCCGGAAGCGCGCGTCCGCCTGACCCGCGGCCGGTTTCTGGAGTTCCTGCCCTATTTCAACGCGGGCTTCGTCTCGTTCAGCGACCTGCCGCTGGACGAGGACGGAAGCAATTTCGGCGCGCTCTGGCTCGACCATGCAAGCCGCTTCGACTTTGGCTGCGCTGTCGCCAACAAGCGGCCCTGGCTTGATCAGATCACCCTGCCCCTCGTCATGGCGCGCTATGGGTTGAACTGCCTCGTGCTGCCGGAGATCTTCAATTACTCGATCTCCGAACGCGAGGATCTGAGCGAGGTCGCCACCGCCAAGATGGTGCATTACCACCGGCCGGCCTATTTCAACACCCTGCCCCATGCGGGCGACTTCCTCGACCTCGCCCGTGCCAAGGTGCCGCCGGATCTGCAATCCAACCTCGAAACCCTGCTCGAGGCCTTCACCAAGGCCCCGCCCCGCCAATATGACGCGGACCCGGCAGAGACCGACAGCCTGGCCGAGCCATCCGCCGCCGACTGACGCCTCAGCGCTGGCCGTAGTAAAGGCCCACGACATGCTCGGCTTGGGCAAAGAACAGCCAGCGGGCCGCCAGCGCCCCGCCGAGATGGATCAGGGCTATTGCCGCGAAGAGCGGCGGGCTTGGCGGCAGAAGCAGCAGAAGGAAGGGCAGACCCGCCCCGGCGCCCAGTGCGATCAGGCGCAGCTTTTCGACATGCTTGCGGCCGACCACATGGATCATCTCGCGCATCAGGTAATTGGGCGAGGTATGGGGCTGTTCAAAGACCGTGACCGTGCCAATCCGGTCAAGCCCGGTCGCGGTGCCGAGGCTCTGCGCCGCCCGGGCAAAGGCCGTATCGCCCCAGCGGAAGGCAGCGAGCAGCGCCAGCGCCACCAGAACACAGCCGATCAGGGCCAGCCCGCGATTGCCCGACAGGATCGCCCCGCCGCAGAACATGAAGCTGAAGAACAGGCCCTGGGTCGTCGGGCTGTGCCAGCGCGGCACGGTCCTGAGCTGGCCATAGATCATCGAGGTGGTCAGGACCGTGGCCAGCGCCAGCAGGGCACCGAGTTGGCCAATCCCGCGCCAGAGGCCAAGCCCGAAGATATCCGACAGCGCCATCGGCGCCAGCACGATGAGGCAGGCGACCGAGGCCCAGGCCTCGCGGCTGAGCCAGGAGCTTTGCCATTGGCTGAAGGCCTTGAGCGCGTTCTTGCGGTTGCCGAGGTGGAAGGTCGAGGCGAGCAGGCCTCCCACGGCAAGCCCGTAACCGAGGCCCCAGTGGAAGAAGGCAAGCCAGCCCGAAGGCGCGGGCCAGCCGAGGCCGAGAAAGGCCAGAAGACCAAAGCCCATGCCGGAGAGCACGGTAAAGGCGATGACGGAAGGCGCCGGATGCATCAGATCTTCCCCAGGACTTTGTCGAGCCAGCCGGCAAGGCCCGAAGCCCTGATGTCGAGAAGCGGCGCCAGCACCGAAGCCTCCTGCGGGCGGTCCTTCTTCCGCGGCGGCAGGTATTTGTTGGTGGGCCTTGTCTTGAGGTCGGGCATCAGATCATATCCGCCGCGTTCGGCCACCAGTTTGGAGACCTTGCTGTCGGGATCGGCGAAATCACCGAAGTGCCGAGCGCCGGTGGGACAGGTCCGCACGCAGGCCGGTTCGCGGTCTTCCTCGGGCAGGTTCTCGTTGTAGATGCGGTCGACGCAGAGGGTGCATTTCTTCATCACCCCCGCCGCCTGATCCAGTTCGCGCGCGCCGTAGGGGCAGGCCCAGGCGCAGAGGCCACAGCCGATGCAGGCATCCTCGTTGACCAGAACGATGCCATCCTCGACCCGCTTGTAGCTGGCCCCGGTCGGGCAGACCGGCACGCAGGGCGCATCCTCGCAATGCAGGCAGGAGCGCGGGAAGGTGATGATCTGCGCAGCGCCGTCGTCAGGCTGGACCTGATAGCTGTGAACCCGGTTGAGGAAGACGCCGGAAGGGTCTGATCCGTAAGGGTTCTGATCGGAAAGGTTGCCGCTGGCGCCCTTGCTTTGATCGTTCCAGCCCTTGCAGGCGGTCACGCAGGCCTGGCACCCGACGCAGGTGTCGAGGTCGATGGCGAGGCCCAGTTTTTTCGCGGTCGTGGCGGGAAGCTGGGTCATGCGACCTCCTTGAATCTGGATCTTGCGCCCGCGAATTTTCTGCGAAAATTCCGGCGGTCTCGAATTTTCTGCGAAAATTCGTGATCTTTCGCAGAAAGATCGGAGATCGATTTTTCGCCGAAAAATCGGGTTCGGGACGGCGGAACCTTGCGCCTCATGCCCGGTCCCTCCCTTGCGGGACGACACGCGGGATCGGCGGCAAATCGGGCGCGGCATGCGGCTTTGGCCCGACATTCTCGATCCGCACCCGCAGGTCGAACCAGGCCGCCTGCCCGGTCACAGGGTCCGAATTGGAATAGCGCAATCCATCGCTCTTTTCCGGCAGAAGCTCCGAAATCAGATGGTTGAGCAGGAAACCCTCGTTGGCTTCCGGCGCGCCCTCATCCAAAGCCCAGGCCGCCTTGCGCTTGCCGATCGCATTCCAGGTCCAGATCGTGTTCTCGTTCAGCGCCGCCATATGGGCGACCGGCGCGGTGATCGCCCCGCTGGGCGAGGTCACGCGGGCATAATCGCCAGCCGCGAAACCATGCGCCTCCCAGAGCCGGGTCGGAAGATAGAGGAAGTTCTTGCCCCGGATCTGCCGCAGCCAGGCGTTCTGACTGCCCCAGGAATGGTACATGTCCATCGGACGCTGGGTCAGGGCATGGATCGGATAGCCCCAGCCCGCAGCCTCCAGATCGCCAAAGGCCGGATACCAGAGCGGCAGCGGGTCCATCGCCTGTTTCAACCGGGCGCGGAGGTGGTCGGGCGGCTGGATCGGGCCATGACCCTCGGCCGCCAGCTGGAACTTGCGCAGCGGCTCGGACCAGATCGCGAAGAGATAGGGCTGCGGGGACTCGTAGAACGAGGTCTCCACCGCCCAAGTCTGATACTCCATGTTCCAGGGTTTGTAGAACAGCCCCGCCTCGGGCACATGGGCCTGATAGAAGCCGCCGTTGGCGATATAGGCGGCGATCTGGTTCGGATTGGCCTCGCCCCGCCCCTCCTTGTCGCCCTCGGCCCCGCGATAGCCGATCAGCGGGCCGACACCGGGGCGGCGGATATGGGTCTGGATGTAATCGGCGTAATCCTTGTACTTCGGGCTGCCGTCCTCCTTGACCATCGGCGGCAGGCCGAGCCTCGCGCCCAGATCCAGCAGCACCGACTGGAAGCCGCGCACATCGCGGTCCGGTTCCTGCACCGGCCAGCGGATGCTGTCGCCCGCCGCATCGGGTTCCGAGATCGGGCGGTCCAGCAGGCTGATACAGTCGTGGCGTTCCAGATAGGTCGTGTCGGGCAGGATCAGGTCGGCATAGGCCACCATCTCCGAGGCATAGGCGTCGGAATAGATGATGCGCGGGATGATATATTCCCCGTCCTCGCCCTTGTCGGTCAGCATCTCCAGCACTTTGGCGGTGTTCATCGACGAGTTCCACGCCATGTTCGCCATATAAAGGAACAGCGTGTCGATCCGGTAGGGATCACCGGCATGGGCATTGGGGATCAGCATGTGCATCATGCCATGGGCCGAGAAAGGGTTCTCCCAGGTGAAGGCCTTGTCGATCCGGGCGGGAGAGCCGTCTTCCTTCAGCGCCAGCTGTTCCGGCCCGCGCACATAGCCGAGGTGAGGGCCCGACAGCGGCTTGCCAGGTGCGGTCACGAAATGCGGCGTCGGATGCGCCTCGACCGGTTTGGGATAGGGCGGTTTCAGCCGGTAGCCGCCGGGAGTTTCCACCGTGCCGAGGACGATCTGCAACAAATGCAGCGCCCGGGCGGTCTGGAAACCGTTGGAATGGGCAGAGATGCCGCGCATCGCGTGGAAGGAGACCGGGCGGCCCGGCATCGTCTCATGCGCATCGCCGCGGAAATCGGTCCAGGGCTGGGCAATCTCGATCGCCTGGTTGAAGGCGACATCGGCCAGTTCGGCCGCAAGGCCGCGGATGCGGGCGGCGGGGATGCCGCAACGTGCGGCCACGGCTTCCGGCGCGTATTCGGGCGCAAGATAGCGTTCGGCCAGATGCTGAAACACCGTCCGATGGCCCTGCCAGACCGCCCCCAGATCGGGCTGCACGCCCTTGCCGTCCCAGGGCGCCGGCTGCCCGGTCCGCTTGTCGATCACGAAGGGCTGGCTTTCGGCGTTCTTGACGAAAAGCCCCTTCTCCGGCCCCTCGGTCTCGTTCACCAAGAGGGGCGCGTTGGTCCAGCGGGCGAGATACTCCAGATCCACCTTCCCCGCCTCCAGCAGGCAATGGATGAGGCTGAGGATCAGCAAGCCGTCGGTGCCCGGCGTGATGCCGTACCAGTCATCTGCAATGGCGTTATAGCCGGTGCGGATCGGGTTGATGCCGATCACCCGGGCCCCCCGGCCCTTCAGTTTGCCGAGACCGATCTTGATGGGATTGCTGTCATGGTCCTCGGCCACGCCGAACATGACGAACAGCTTGGTGCGTTCCCAATCGGGCTGGCCGAATTCCCAGAAGGCGCCGCCGATGGTGTAGATGCCGCCCGCCGCCATGTTGACCGAACAGAACCCGCCATGCGCGGCATAATTCGGCGTGCCGAAGGCCTGGGCCCACCAGCCGGTGAAGCTTTGGCTCTGGTCGCGGCCGGTGAAGAAGGCGAGCTTCTCCGGCGCGGTTTCGCGCAGGGGTTTCATCCAGGACACCGCCAGATCCAGCGCCTCGTCCCAGGAGATCGGCTCGAACGCGCCCGAACCGCGCGGACCCACCCGTTTCAACGGCTGTTGCAGGCGGCTTGGCGCCGTGACCTGCATGATGCCCGAGGCGCCCTTGGCGCAAAGCACGCCCTTGTTGACCGGATGGTCGCGGTTGCCCTCGATATAGGAAACCTTGCCCGACCGCAGATGCACATTGATGCCGCAGCGGCAGGCGCACATGTAGCAGGTGGTCTTGCGGATCTCGTCAGATACGGGCGGCGAGGTGTTGACGATGGGCGCGTTCATGACGGTCCTCTGCACTCTTCTTTCAGGACGATATCTTGAGATTCCCGGGCTTTACCAGATGAATTTCCCGAAAACCGGCAATCATGCGGAACTTTCTATCCGGCCAGCAGGCCTGCCGCCTCCACCGCGATCTGGCGTTCTTCCTCGGCGGGCACGATCAGCATCGGATTCTCTCCCGCCCAGGCCAGCCCTTCCATGATGGCATCGCGCACCCTGGCGTCATTCTCGCCAATCCCGCCGGTGAAGGCCACGGCATCGAGGCCCCCCAGCGCCGCGATCATGCTGCCGGCATGGCGGATCGCCCAGTAGACGAAATGGTCGAGCGCAAAGCGCGCCTCCGCCGTCCCCGCGGCGTGGAGCGCGCGCATGTCGCTCATCCCGCCCAGCCCCAGCAGCCCCGAGCCGCGGTTGAGGAGGCGCCCCGCCTCTGCCAGCCCCTTGACCTCGGCCAGGCGCAGCACGGCATTGCCGTCGATATCGCCGGTGCGGGTGCCCATCGTGATGCCGGAGAGGGGCGAATAGCCCATCGTCGTGGCAATGGACCGCCCCTCCAGGATCGCGCAAAGCGAGGCGCCGTTGCCCAGATGCAAGGCCAGCAGACGGCGCGGCAAGGGGCCATCCGCGCGCAACTTGCGCACCAGGCTCGCATAGCTCAGCCCGTGAAAGCCGTAGCGGCGCAGGCCCAGGGCCTCGGCCTCGGGCGGCAGGGCGTAGCGGGTGGCGACCTCGGGGTTGGTGGCGTGAAAGGCGGTGTCGAAGCTCGCATATTGCGGCAGGTCGGGGGCGAGCCTTTCGAGCGCGCGGATGCCGGTCAAGTTGGCGGGGTTGTGCAGCGGGGCGAGCGGCACGCAAGCCTCGATCGCGGCCACGATCTCTGGCGTCAGGCGGGTCGGCTGGGTCAGCCCGGCGCCGCCATGCACCACGCGGTGGGCGGCGGCCTTGAGGCTGGCGAAGGGCACATCCATCGCGGCCAGCCCCTGCTCCAGCGCCGCAAGGTGCGTGGCCGGACCGGTGGAGCCGATCTCCTCCAGCCGGGCCTGCGCGACCTGGGTCAGGCCCGCGTCATAGACGGCAAGCTTGACCGAGGAGGAGCCGGCATTGACCACGAGCAGCATCTAAAGCACCGATTTCAACAGGCCAAGCGTGGCAAGAAAGGCCAGCAAGCCTATGGCAAACTTGCGAAAATCCTGCGGGTCTGTGTTGAGGAAATGCCGTGACCCCAGCCAGTTGCCAAGGAAGACCAAGGGCAGCGTGATCAGCGAGGCCCAGAGCGTATCCCAGGTCACCATCCCGTTCAGCCAGTAAAGCGGTGCCGAAAAGACATCGAGGATCGGGAAATAGGCCACCAGCGTCGCCCGAAAGACCGAGGCATTGATGCTTTGCGCCGCAAAGAAGGCCGCCACCGGCAAGCCCCCCATCCCCGGCGCATTGGCGAGGCCCGAAACGATGCCAGCGGCGAAATTCCCCGCCGTGCCCACCTCATGCTTCAGCTTCCAGCCGATCAGCAGGACCACGCACATCAAAAGCACATAGCCCGAAATCACCGCCCGCGCCGCATCGGCCGAGATCGAGGTCAGCGCCCAAAGCCCGAGCGGCAGGCCTATGGCCGCCCCCAGCGACAGAAGGATCACCCGCCGCCAATCGACATCGGGGCCGACATGTTTCCAGGCCTGCACCGACATGACGACCTCGCAGAGCATGACCACCGCCACGAAATGCAAGGGATTGGTGACCAAGCCGGAAGAGGCGATGACCAGCGCCGAAAAGCCGAAACCCGAATAGCCCCGCACGAAGGCCGAGATCAGGATGGCAAAGCCCATCCAGACCGCCGCCCCCAGCCCCAGATCAAAGGGCAACGTCACGGCCGCTCGCCGCGCGCGAGACGTCCTTCGATCTCGTCCAGAACCCAGTCGATATCGGCCACCGAATCAATCACATAATGCGCCCCGGTGCGGCGCAGGTCGGCATAGGCCGCGGCCTTCATCGTGGCAAACTCGGCCGGCGACAGCGCCGCCGTCTCGGCCGGGTTCAGGCCAAAGGCATTGCCCGAAAGCGCCACCCCCACCGTCCAGCAGCCGGCATTCAGCCCCTCGCCGATGCCGACGCCGGTGTCATCGACCTTGACCACGCTCCAGGCCGGCCAGACGCCCAGATCGAGGAAGGTGCGGTACATCATCATGGCCGAGGGCCGCGCCTCGGACAGATCGCCGGCGCAGACCAGGTTGTCGGGCGCATAGCCTTGTGCGGCGGCCAGGGGCAGGACTTTCGCCATGATGGACCGCGTGTAGCCGGTGGTCGAGCCGATCTTCAGCCCCCGCGCCCGCATCCGGTTGATCGCGGGCACGGCGCCCTCGATCATCGTGCAGTAATCGGTCACCGCCTCGACGTTCATCGGCACGAAAACCTCGTAGACCCGGTCGATCGCGGCCTCGTCCGGGGCCGAGCCTTGCGCGGCCTTCCAGGCCTCGGCGATGCGGGGGGCGCTCATAAGGGTCTTGATGTGGTCGCGCTTGGCCATGCCCATCGGGCCACGGGCCTCGGCGATGGTAATGTCGACGCCGAAGGTCTTGAACGCCTTGACGAAAACCCCCATCGGCGCCTGGCTGCCATGGTCGATCACCGTGCCTGCCCAATCGAATACCGCCGCTTTCAGCATCATGCTCTCCCGTAAATCTCGTCGATGGTTTCTTCGCCGATGGCGAAAGAGGTGGAGGCCCCTGTGCCCGAGGTGACGATGACCAGACGTGTCTGATCGTCGATCGTCTCGCGCATCATGGTCTGGGGCCCGGAGGCATAGGTGCCATTCCAGCGCTCGGTGATCCGGGCGCCGGGGACGTTCAGGACGGCATGGAGTTCCTCCAGGATCAGGTCATCGACCTCGGCCCGCTGGAAGGGCGAGGGCGACCAGTCGTAATGGTGGCTGTCGCCGACGATCAGCCCACCGTCCGAACCTTGCACCACGATCAGATGGATGCCCTCGGCCAGCGTCCGCGGCTGTTCGGCGCGCAGGCGGGCCTTGATCGGTTCGGCTTCGGGCAGCTCGGAATAGCCCAGATAGCGGACAAGGCTTTGGTCCGACATGATCGAGCCGGGGAGTTTGATCGGGCTCGCGGGCATCACCTTCATCATGTGCAGGCGGCAGCGGGTGATCTGGTGGCGGGCGATGACCTCGGGGTAAAGCGTCAGCATGTCGTCGCCGGGGCAGACCACGACCTGAGTGGCCTCGACCACGCCCGAGGTGGTCAGAAGCCGCCCGGCCTGCACCTCTTTCACCAGGGTCTTGCGCAGGAAGGTCACGCCCAGGCCTTCGATCCAGGCGGCCAGCTTGGCAATCGCAAAGCGGCTTTCGACCCGGCGGTCATGGCTGGACCAGAGCGCGCCCTGGATCGGGTTGCCCGACAGGACGGCGCCATGCTGGGCCATGGTTTCGGCCGCGCTCAGCAGGTGACAGCCCTGCCCCATCTCGGTGCCCATGAAGGCTTCCAGACAGGCCATCGCCTCGGGGCGTTGCGCCACGACCAGCAGGCCCTGATGTTCGATCGGGATGCCGGCCTTGGGGGCCACCTCGGCCCAGACATCGCGCGATCGCAGGGCGCGGCGGTAGCAATCGCCCGCCTGCTGGCCGGTCACCGTGACAAAGCCGAAGTTGCGGACCGAGGCGCCGATGGCCTGCTCTTCCCGGTCGATGACGATCACCTTCAGCCCCCGGCGGGAGGCGGCCAGCGCATGCGCCAGCCCCAGGATGCCCGCCCCGACAATCGCCAGATCGTAACCCATCTTACACCTGTTGCGGCCGCATGTCCGCCTTGGAGATCCCGGCAACCTCCACCGGCTTTTTCATCGCATCGCGGCGGAAGGGCTCGCCCAGTTCCTGGTTGATCATCGCCTCGATCAGCGTGGTCTTGCCGTGGTTCATCTGATCGTCGATGGCGCGGCGCAGGGCCTCGGTCAGTTCCTCCATCGTGCGGGCCACCACGCCTTGCAGACCACAGGCCTGGGCGATGCCGGCGTAAGAGACGCCCTCGTTCAGCTCGGTTCCGACGAAGTTGTCGTCATACCACAGGGTCGAATTGCGCTTTTCCGCGCCCCATTGGTAGTTGCGGAACACGACTTGCGTGATGGCCGGCCATTCGCCGCGGCCGATGGCGGTCAGTTCGGTGACCGCGATGCCAAAGGCGCCGTCGCCGGAGAAGCCGACGACCGGGGTCTCCGGGCAGGCGATCTTGGCGCCGACGACAGAGGGCAGGCCATAGCCGCAGGGGCCGAAGAGACCCGGCGCCAGATATTTGCGCCCCGCTTCAAAGGTCGGATAGGCATTGCCGATGGCGCAGTTGTTGCCGATGTCCGAAGAGATGATCGCCTCTTTCGGCAAGGCGCTTTGAACGGCGCGCCAGGCCATGCGCGGGCTCATCCAGTCCGGCTTGGCCGAGCGGGCGCGCTGGTTCCAGGTGGTGCCCACGTCGTCCTGTTCGTGGTCCATCGAGGCCAGTTCCTGCGCCCAGCGGCTTTTCGTTGTGGCAATCAGATCGCGCCGCGCCGTGCGGCCCTCGTCCCCCGCCGTGCCCGAAAGGCGCGCCAGGATCCCCTCGGCCACCGCCTTGGCATCGCCCACGATGCCGACCGTGACCTTCTTGGTCAGGCCGATCCGGGCGGGATTGATGTCGACCTGGATGATCTTGGCCTCTTTCGGCCAGTAATCCAGACCATAGCCCGGCAGGGTCGAGAAGGGGTTGAGCCTTGTGCCCAAGGCCAGCACGACATCGGCCTTCGAGATCAGCTCCATCCCCGCCTTGTTGCCGTTATAGCCCAGCGGACCGGCAAACAGCGGATGGCTGCCGGGGAAGGCGTCGTTGTGCTGGTAGCCGACGCAGACCGGGGCATCGAGCCGTTCCGCCAAGGCCATCGAGGCCGGGATCGCCCCGCCCAGAACCACGCCCGCGCCGTTCAGGATGACCGGGAATCGGGCAGAAGAGAGCAGTGCCGCCGCCTCGGCCAGGGCATGATCGCCGCCGGTCGGGCGTTCGAATTCGACGACGCGGGGCAGCTCGATGTCGATGACTTGGGTGAAATAGTCGCGCGGCACGTTGATCTGGGCCGGGGCCGACATCCGCTTGGCGTTCTGGATCACGCGCGAGAGGACCTCGGCCATGCGGGAGGGGTCGCGGACCTCTTCCTGATAGCAGACCATGTCCTTGAAGAGGGCCATCTGCTCGACCTCCTGGAAGCCGCCCTGACCGATGGTCTTGTTGGCGGCCTGCGGCGTGACGAGCAGAAGCGGCGTGTGGTTCCAGTAGGCGGTTTTGACGGCGGTGACGAAATTGGTGATGCCCGGGCCGTTCTGCGCGATCATCATGCACATCTTGCCGGAGGCGCGGGTGAAGCCATCGGCCATCATCCCGCCCGAGCCTTCATGGGCGCAGTCCCAGAAGGTGATGCCGGCTTTCGGGAAGATATCCGAGATCGGCATGAAGGCAGAGCCGATGATGCCGAAGACATGTTCGATGCCGTGGATTTGCAGGGTTTTGACGAAGGCTTCTTCGGTGGTCATGCGCATGGCGGTGCTCCTTCAAGGCTTTGGCGTGGTTGTAGCCGCAGGGGGGCAGAGGTCTTAGGGCCAGTAGTATGCCCGCCGTAAGTCCAGAAGATGGGCAGATTGCCCATCCTTGTCTCTTCGCGATCTGCGATAATGGAGGTTGCAGACGAGACCCCGTTCCATCCTTGGGTGCGTGAGCCCGTTCGGTAGCTTGGGGCTCGTCTGCTTTTACGCGTTCAAACCTGAACAGTTGCCTGGGGCGCTGCGCCAACAGACGACCCCGCAGATCAAGGACAGGCCTCCATGACTTTGCCACAGGATTTCATCGGTGTCGACGTTTCGAAGGATTGGCTCGACGA